>JAAYQA010000011.1 GCA_012519495.1 Tissierellia bacterium
AACCCAAATAATCCGCAAGTAGAACCCATCAAACAAACCGCCCCGTAGTGGCAAGCCCTGTCCCGGCCTGCGCCAAACGTCCCCCAAACTACGTGAAGGGGGTCGAAAAACCGTTTACTCCTTACACCGGAAATAACTCCAACACACCTCTGCCTTCAAACGATGTCGTGACGGCGATCTTCAAATCGCCGCTACACATATCAATCATACCGCTTCACACGCGGCGCAGGCCGCGTATATCGCACCGAGCACAAACAGGGCGCGTAAAGCGCCGCGTGTGCGAGGTATTTCGCACGAGCGTAGCGAGTATTTCGCCGGCCGTAGGCCGATTTCACTGCGCCGCAGGCGCCCAATCCTTCCGCTTCACACGCGGCGCAGGCCGCGTATTTCATAACAAGTGTGGGCGAAGCGACACACGATGTTATTTCATACGGCGTAGCCGTATTTCACACGCCGCAGGCGCAAAAAAAGCGTCCTGTTGTTGTCAACAGGACGCGGTGTTTTGTTTCTTACGGGAGTATTCGTTTGATGCTTACGGCGTTGTTTTGGAAGTAGGAACCGGAGATGCGGTCTACTTTTACACCGGTTGAAGGAGTCGACGCGTGTACATACTGTCCGTCTCCCACGTAGATGGCTACATGGCCCACTCGCGAAGCACCGGGATTGATAAAGAAAATAAGATCGCCGGGTTGTATTTCACTGCGGCTTACCGAAGTACCTGCCGAAGCTTGCGATGCCGAGCTTCTGGGAAGCTGAATGCCCGCGTGCTTGTTGTAAAGATAATAGGTCAGGCCGGAGCAGTCAAAGGTATTGGGGCCGGCAGCGCCGTATACATAGTTCTTGCCGACTTGTGCCCAGGCATCCGCCACAATGGCTTCCATCGCAGCGCTGGTGTTCACATTGGATACAGCGGCAGGTGCAGATGGTGCAGCAGCCGGAGCCGAAGCGTTCAGATAGCTTTGCGATACATAGGCGGTTTGGCCTTCGAAGCTTGTTTCAAACCAGCCGTCGCCGGTATAGCCGGTAATCTCGTTGCCGGGTTGCAGCACGCCCAGGATGGCGTAACCGGTGCCGGGGCCGGTGCGTACATTCACCGCTGCGGTTGCATAACGGGTTACCGATGTACGGTTTTCTTCTGCAGCAGCCGGTGTGCTTTCTGTTTGCTGCGTAAAAGCGGTCAGATACGTTTTGGAAACATAGGCGGTACGTCCGGCATAGCTGAGCTTAAACCAGCCGTCTTCCGAGCTTCCTTCCACTTTTGTGCCCGGATTCAGTACGCCGAGGATTCCGTATTGTGTTGAAGGGCCGGTCCGTACGTTCAGATACGCCGTTGTGACAAGCGTCTCTTCGGTCGATACACGCTCGGTTTCCTGTGTGACTGTTTCAGCAGCACGCAGATAATCGGTATGCACATAGGCGGTTTGTCCGCTGTAGGAGATCCGGAACCATTCCCCTACTGCAGCGCCTTCAATTTTTGTTCCGTTGGGCAATACACCCAGGATATTGGTATGGGTTCCCTGACCGGCACGAACATTGAGGTTCGCGGTGGTATAGCGGGTGACCGTTTCTGCAGCCGGTGCCGGAGCACTCTCCGACCGTGCGGGTGTTTGTGCAGACCGCAGCCAGTCGGCATGTAGATAAGCGGTTTGACCATTATATGTGATGCGGAACCAGTCGCCTTGCAGTTCGCCTTTCACCGTTGTGCCGGTGTCCAAAACACCGAGTATATTGTGTCCGGTGGATGGACCCGAACGAACATTCAGCCGGTCCGTCGTGATACGGGTTGAAAGATCATCCGTATCATCTGCTACCAGAAACGATTTTTCCAGATTCGCCTTAAACGATGCAGTCGATACGATCGGCTTTACGGGAGCGGCTTCTGCAACATTGGGTCCCACAGTCCAGCTTGCTGCAGCGACAAACACCGCCAATCCGATTTGCATTCCCACGCGTTTATAATCCATAAATAAAAAAGTCCTCCTTGTGGTTGGTTACAATCTTGCCTGTTGCTGTTACAATTTTGTAACTTTTGACTCTTCTAAATTCTATCGGAAGACTTACAGTAAGTCAAGGAAAAGTTACAAAAAAGTTACGAATTTGGCAACTGATCCCGTCTCAAATTTATGTAAACGTTGATATTCCAATCTTTGTAAAAATCGAAAAAGGAAAAGATTTCCGACGATTATTATAGGATAAAGGCTTTCTTATGTACCGATAAATTATCCCGATAGGGGAAGTATCGGGATTATGATAGGATAGTTAGCAGGAGGAAATGCATGCTGATAGATCTTCATTCACACGAACTGCGGTATTCATCCGACAGCGGACAAAATCTGGAAGATATGACCAAACAAGCCTCGCGTTTAGGGATTGACGCCCTTTGCGTTACCGACCACGACAGCCAGGGACTGGCATCGGAAATCGGCTGGGAAAGCACCCACAACGGCGTGCGTGTGTTTGTCGGTTGCGAAGTGTACACCTACGAAGGCGATATCCTCGTTTTCGGGGCAAAGTCGCTTCCTGCAAAACGCGTATCCCTTTCTACCTTATATCATATTGTGCGGCCGCAAAAAGGCGCGCTGATCGCAGCACATCCGTATCGGCACAATGAGCGCGGTATCAAAGACGGTATTATGCATTTTGCATCCATGCTGACTGCCGTGGAAGCTTACAACGGTTCCACCTTCGATGCGGACAATGAAAAAGCCCATCGCGCAGCCCAACGAATGGGCCTGCCGGTAATCGGCTCCGGCGACAGCCATCATATCGGTGCGATCGGCCGTTTTGTCACCCGTTTTACCGAACCGGTGCACACCGTACAGGAACTGGTTACCGCCTTAAAAACCGGTGCCGTTCACCCGATGCGCCGTACCGAAACGGGATTTTTCGACATTACTCTGCCCGAACGCGAGCAAATCGTCGTATAAATACAACACACTCATAAGAAATCGCGGCATTCCATCGGAATGCCGCGATTTTTTGATTAAGCAAATCTATAAGCCGTGTTCTGTGTTCGATGATCATCTGTCTAGGACGGCCGTTGCCGGTCGCCTCAAGCGATCTACCTTTTCGGAGGCAGCGAGCCACTGCCTGGTTTCCTGTTTTGATCTTGCACCGGATGGGGTTTACATAGCCGTACAGTCGCCAGTACGCTGGTGAGCTCTTACCTCACCTTTCCATCCTTACCCAGCGCTCAATCAATGCATGAAACTTTGAATATGATAGGGTTTCATAGCTTGATTGAGGGCTGGGCGGTATCTTTCTGTTGCACTAGCCTTAGGGTCGCCCCCACCGGACATTATCCGGCATCCTTGCTCTACGGTGCACGGACTTTCCTCGTGCGGTCAGCACGCGATCACCCGACTTACTTAATCCAATCTTATTATACCGTAAAAACGGCTAATTTACAACGAGTGTTGCCATACCGACCACAACGGCAACCACCAAAAGCACATAAACAAAAAACCCGACATTGAAAATGAGCGATGGATTCTTCTTCCCGCTCTCTTTTGTGTCATCGCGCATGGCTGCATAGAATCCGCGCCTTTCGCGAAACAACAACACCGGGCCGGCCACAATCATCAACAGAATAAAGCTTCCGCCGATCGTCTCTCCGCCGTTTACCTGAAAGGCAAGCCACGGCATCAGAAGGGAACCGATCGCATTGGTGATCATATGCAAAACGACAACCAGAATGAACGAACGGTGCCGGACATACACCATGCCCCAGAAAATACCCAGGGCTGTTGCATACACAAACTGCGGAATATTCAGATGAAACAGGCCAAAAGCCAGACCCCCCGCTACAACGGCATTCGCCTTGCCGAACTGCAGGGCCTTGTTCAGAAAGCGGCGGCGAAACAGCCACTCTTCCATAATCGGAGCCAGGATCACCACAAAGAGGACAATAGAAAAAACATCCGCATTGCGGATCAGTTCTTCCAGAATATTCTCATCCACCCCGAAACGCTCGGCAAACGGTGTGTGCAAAAACTGTCCCAGTATCGCAAACAGATTGCTGATGGCAATCCCGATGATCGCATAGCGCAATACCGTGCCTGCTGTATAGCGTTCTCCCCCGGGCAGGGGGCTTTCGGGGATTTTTCTCGTCATAAAAAGGAAAAGCGGCATGCCGATCAGATAATTCGGCAAGGCAGAAATAAAAAACGGATACCAGGACGCCTCGGTATAGACCGGAAAATACTTTGCAAACACCCACCCGATCAGCACCTGCGAAAAAAGAACCGCAACCAGAAAAACCGCAAAGGAAAAGCTCAGCCTGCGCGCCTGTTTTTTCCGGTTCATACACGCGTCTCCTGTGTATAGGTAAACGGCGGCACAAACGGCGCTACAAAAACGGGAATGTCCACATGTGCTTCCAGTTCCGCTGCCAGTACACCCAATACGGGGTACTCCGTTTCATAATGTCCCGCATCAATCACAAACAATCCGGCTTCTTTTGCCGCCAGCGCCTGATGATGCTTTACTTCCGCCGTAATGACCAGATCCAGTTGTAAATCCCGGGCCTGTTCAATCAGTTCGCCTCCGGCGCCGCCTGTGATCCCGACCCGGCGAATCGGCTTGTTTGTATCGCCCACAAACTTCGGCTGTGTGCGAAGAGACGATGCCACCCGCCCGATCCAAACAGAAGCCTTCTCTTCCGGGACATCTGCCATACGGCCGATACCGTCCGGGATGGGATTTACCTCCGTAAGACCCAGGCGCGCAGCCAGCGCGTCATTTACCCCGCCTTTTGCATGATCCAGATTTGTATGCATGGCAATGCTCTGCATATCCTTTTGCAGCAAATCGCGCAGAATGCGCCCGGTTTGTTGTTCTGTATCCACCTGCCGCAGCGGGGAAAACAATAGCGGATGATGCGTAAGTATGGTATTTACCCCGCTCTCTTTTGCCAGGCGGACCGTTTCCTGCGTCAGATCCAGATCCAGATACAGGCCGGTTAAGATTTTATTCTGATCCCCCACCATTAAACCGCTATTGTCCCATTCTTCCTGTAAGGCGAAAGGAGCCAGCCGCTCCAATATATTCAGTAAGTCCTTAGTCCTGCAGCTCACCCAATACCTCCTTCAATTGCGCGATCCTTTCCTCAATTTCCCGTTGGCTTTCGTCCGAGATGGCCTGATCGCGTACGCGTATTTGCAAAGCCAACTCCTTCCCGATCCGTTCCAAAAACACCGGATCGCGGGACTTAAGCGGGATCTGCCCGTAACGGTAGGCATTGTCTGTTTCATAGCGCTCTTCTCCCGGCTCGGCGCAAAGCACGGTATAAAACTTCCCTTCGTCTTTGACGACAAAATCCGCCGTGAGCATAAAGCTTTTTTCATGCAAAAAGCGACGAAGTTCCTCCTCTCCTTTTTGCGGAGAAAGAAGCAGTCGTCGCAAGGTTTTGCCTTCCTTGAGCGCGCGCAGTAAAATGCCGATGATCCGGTGCCCGCCCATTCCGCTGATCACAATGGTATCCATCTGCCCGGTATCCAGACCCTGCAAACCGTCCGTTACCTTAAGCTCCACATCCGATCGCCTTGGATGCGTCGTTAGAAGATCCCTGCATTTTTTCAGAGAGGCTGCGCTGATATCGGTTGCAATGACCCGGCGGATCTCCGGATCCGCCAGCAATAGACAGGGCAGCTTCCCGTGATCGGTACCGATATCCGCCACCACAGGGCCCTGCACCCTTACGGCGATTTCTTCCAGCCGGCTCCGCATTATTCCAGAAAGTCTTTCAGCTTGCTGCTGCGGGTCGGGTGTTTCAGCTTGCGCAATGCTTTCGCTTCAATCTGCCGGATCCGTTCCCGGGTCACATTAAACTCCTTGCCGACCTCTTCCAATGTGCGCGGTGTACCGTCTGTCAGTCCGAAACGCAATTCCAGTACTTTGCGCTCCCGGTCATTCAGCGTACCCAGTACGGTATCCAGCTGTTCGCGCAGCATGGTGAAATTGGCGGCATCGTCCGGTGCAATGGCCGTATCATCTTCTATAAAATCGCCCAAATGGCTGTCTTCTTCCTCACCGATCGGGGTTTCCAGAGAAACCGGCTCCTGCGCAATCTTTCTAACATCGCGCACCTTTTCCACATCGATCCCCATCTCTTCGGCAATTTCTTCATTGGTGGGTTCACGCCCCAGATCCTGGATCAGCTGGCGTTGAATCCGTACTAATTTATTGATCGTCTCCACCATATGCACAGGAATACGGATCGTTCGTGCCTGATCGGCAATGGCTCTGGTAATCGCCTGCCGGATCCACCAGGTGGCATAGGTAGAAAACTTGAAACCCTTGGTATAGTCAAATTTGTCTACCGCGCGCATCAGGCCCATATTGCCTTCCTGAATCAGATCCAGAAACTGCATCCCGCGGCCCACATAGCGCTTCGCAATAGACACCACCAACCGCAGATTGGCCTCCGCCAGTTCCTTTTTCGCCAGTGCGTCACCGGCCTCCATCCGCTTGGCAATCATCACTTCTTCTTCCGCTGTCAGCAGGGGAATCTTTCCGATCTCCTTCAGATACATCTTCACGGGATCGTCAATGGATACACTGCGCGTGTCTGCGGCCGCAGGCGCTTTCACCTCGATCAGATCCTCCGGATCGTCCTCCTCATCGGGTTCGATCTCTTCGTCATCCTCATCGGTTTCTGTTACCAGACGCAGCGCCTCATTTTCCTCCAAAAATTCCACGCCGACCCCGGACAGCCTCTTTTGGATATCGTCCAGATCGTCCTTTTCCATTTCTTCAAAAAACTCGATCGACTCCAACTGTGCCGGTATCAGCGCATTGTCATTTTCGGCGGCCAGCTTCAGCGCATCTTCAAACACGCTTTGCTTGGTCTCGCCCCATTCAAATTTATCTACTTTATCCATAGTTTATCCCCCCTGATTGGCTTGGGTCAGTTTCCGGTTTACCTCTTCTAATCTGCGCAGCTTTTCCACCAAAAGCGCCACGCGTTCTTCTGCCGTCTCTTCAGCCAGAAGTGCCACTTCCTGTTTTAATATATCTCTTTCATCCTGCAGATTCGCTATCCGCAGGGCACGGTATAATTCCTGCGGGTCCTTTTTGGCCCCTTTCCAGCTATACGCCCGCACGACCGACTCCACATACCGGTCCATGGTGCGGTCGTGGGCAAAGGCGTCCCGCAACGCATCCACGGGCACAACCGCCGCCTCTTCTTTTATCCATTCCGCTATGCGATAAAAATTTGTGTCGGAAATAAAGCGGTCGGTCAGAAAATCAGCCAGTGCCTCTCTTTGCGCTGTGCCTTCCATCGCATGCGCCAAAAGCAGGATCCAAAGCTGCGTCCGCGCACGGGTTGCCGCGGGCTTTTCCCGTTCTTCCGGCATGAGGGCTTCTGTGGTTTCCCTGTTCTTATACCCTATTTGCGCCCCTTTATCAAATCGGCTCTCCACTTCCCTGCGCAGGCTCTCTTCCCGGATATCCAGGCGTTTGGCCAAAGCGCGGATGTGCTCATCGCGTTCATAGGCGCGGTCTATCTTTGCCAGGATCGCCGCCGCCTCGTCAATAAACCGTATGCGGCCGTCCGTATCATTCAGATCGTGTTTTTGCATCGCGCGGCGCAAAAAATGCGCCGTCCGGTTCAGTGCATTGTCCATGGCCTGCTGCAGCGCCTCGGGGCCCTTTTCCCGCACATAATCATCCGGGTCCACCCCTTCGGGCAGCGGAATAATGCGCGCTTCCATCCCCTGTTCGGCCAGCACCTCTGCTGCGCGCTCGGTAGCGCGCACACCGGCTTCATCGCCGTCATATAAAAGATACACCCGTCCGCCGTAGCGTTTCAAAAGCTTGGCCTGATTCGGCGTTAAAGCCGTCCCCAGACAAGCCACCACGCGGTGAAACCCCCGCTGATACAGCTGGAGGGCATCCATATAGCCCTCCACTAAAATAATGGGTTCCTTGCGGGCATCGCGCGACACATTCTGCAGGCCGTATAGATGATCCCCCTTGTGAAACACAAACGACTCGCTCGAATTGATGTACTTGGCGCGGTCATCCCCCAAAGTGCGGCCGCCAAAACCGATGACCCGGTTGCGGTAGTCCGTTATGGGAAACATCAGGCGGTTGCGGAAACGATCGTACACGCGTCCCTTATCCGAACGCTGCAATAGCCCGATCTCGATGGCATCTTCCACCGACGCACTATGTGCGGTCAGAAAGTCGCGCAAGCCGTCCCAGGAGTCCCTCGCATAACCCAAAAAAAAGCGGTTGATAACCTTATAACCGATCTCCCGTTTCTCCAGATACGCCTTGGGTTTGGTTTCTGTCATCAGCGTCTGGAAATAATACTGCATCGCCAGCTGATTCAACCCGTACAGGCTCTCCTTGCGCTTGGCGCGCTCGGCCTCTTCTTCCGAGCCGGCAATCACAATTCCTCTTTGTTCGGCGAGTCGGCGAATCGCTTCGGGATAAGTGAGTCCTTCGCGTTTCATCAAAAACGTGTAGACATCGCCCCCGGCTCCGCAGCCAAAACAATGAAAAAACTGCTTTTGGCGGGAAACCGTAAAAGACGGTGTCTTTTCCGAGTGAAACGGACAAAGGCCCAGATAATTGGAACCCGATTTTTTCAGGTCCACATACTGGCCGACCACATCTACAATATCGGACATCTCTTTGATCTGCCGGATCGTCTCCTCCGGTATTCTGCGCATTACACCCGCCATCCTCTCGGCAAAAAGAGCGCCTCGAACGCGGCCACCGCATAGCGGTCCGTCATCCCGGCAATATAGTCTGTTACGATCGTATGATCCGTCGCCGTCCCTGCAGGGCGGTACATAGCCAGATGCTCCTCCGGCAGGCGGGACAGATCCGCCAGATAATAGCCGTATAGCGTCTCCAGCAAAAAGCGCGCCTGATCAGCTTCGCTTTTTACCTTTTCAGACAGATAAATCGTATCAAACAAAAACGTGCGCAAAGCATCTGTTGCCCATTGCACCTTGTTGCTCATGATAATTTCGTTTTTTCCTTCGCTGTTTTTCACAATATCCAGTATCATAGTGGAAATGCGGTCTCCGTGGGTATGCCCCAGCACGTCCGTCAGCTCCCCGGGCAGGCGTTCCTCCGACAAAAGTCCCGCGCGGATCGAATCGTCAATATCATGATTGATATAGGCAATCCGGTCGGCGTATTTGATAATCCGAGACTCC
Source organism: Tissierellia bacterium (assembly GCA_012519495.1). Taxonomy (GTDB): domain Bacteria; phylum Bacillota; class Clostridia; order Tissierellales; family Peptoniphilaceae; genus JAAYQA01. Next base: position 9,177 of record JAAYQA010000011.1, read on the forward strand.
AGCGTTTCCGCCTTTAAGTCTCCCGTATGATGGCGGATACCGTCGAGTACCTCAAAAGTCAGATTCAGTCCCTGGCGGCGCGGCGTGCTCTCCAAAAACTCCACCACACGGACCGACTGCTCATAATGCTTAAAACCGTCCGGGTTTAATTCGTTGAGAATCTCCTCGCCCATATGCCCGAAAGGCGTATGCCCTAGATCGTGTCCCAGGGCGATCGCCTCCGTCAGATCTTCATTCAGATCCAGTGCCCGTGCAATGGTCCGCCCGATCTGTGCCACTTCCAGCGTGTGCGTCATGCGCGTACGGTAATGATCTTTCCAGGGGTCGATATATACCTGTGTTTTATGCTTAAGCCGGCGAAACGCCTTCGAATGCAAAATGCGGTCGCGATCCCGCTGAAACACCGTGCGTAACGGACAAGGCGCTTCGGGAGACTTTCTACCGCGGGAATCTTGTGCCAACATAGCAAAAGGAGAAAGATGATCCCTTTCCCGCCTTTCGGTTTTCTCACGCATCGCCTTTCTCCTTTCTTTTATTGGGAATGCTGAATACCCGGTTCTCTGTCCGTACAATCCGGATCCTCCTAAGAGGAAAAAGAGACGGACATACCCCTTTTCGCATTCGAATTATAATTTGTTTCGTACCATATTTTCCATAATGATTCCGGCGGTTTCCTCGATTGCCCGCTGCGACACATCAATCACCGTGCAACCCAAAGCCGACATCAGCCGCTCCGACGCATTCAGCTCCTCCCGGATGCGATCCATCTGTGCATAGGTGCTGTTCTGCGTCGTCAGCCCCAGCGCCTTCAGCCTTTCCGAACGGATCGAATTCAGCTTGCGCGGATCTGCCACGAGGCCAAACACCCGCCGGATATCCACCTTATACAACTCCGCCGGCGGATCCACTTCCGGAACCAAAGGAATATTGGCCACCCTGTAGCCCCGGTTCGCCAGATACATCGACAAAGGCGTCTTCGACGTACGCGATACCCCGATCAGCGTGATATCCGACTTTAAAACCCCGCGCGGGTCCTTGCCGTCGTCGTACTTTACGGCAAACTCAATCGCTTCAATCCGTTTGAAATAGCTTTCATCCAACGGATCCGAACGGCCGGACACCATCGCCGGCGTCTGCCCGATCAGATTCGACATCTCCGTCAGAACCGGCCCCATGATATCCACCGCCTTGATCCCGAAGCGATACGCCAGATAACTCATATGCTCGCGCAGGTCCTCCACCACCAGCGTATAAATAATCATGCAGTCCGTATCGCGGATCGCATTCACAATGCTGGAGATATCGTCCTTGGAGCGAACAAACGCGTGGCGCGTAAACGCATAGTCCATCTCCGGGAACTGCGCAAATACCGCCTTGGATACGATATCCGCCGTTTCCCCGTGGGAGTCGGACAACAAATGTATGTGTATTTTTCTCATGATTCTTTTACAATCGACGCGGGATCAAAGATATCCTGTATCAGCTCATTGGTGCGGGCAAGTAAAGCAAGCCGGTTGTTTTTGACCTTCTCATCCTCCACCATAACCATTGTGCGGTCCAAAAACGCATCGATACTGTCGGCTGCCTGTGCGAGCATCGTCAGCGCCGGTTTATAGGACGCCTTGTCCAATGCTTCCTTGATCTCGTCGTAGTATCCTCCTAACGTATACAAGAGCTTCTCTTCCGGGGTTTCCAGCAGATTCTCCTGCACATCGGCGTGTTCCGCCTTTTGCGCCAGGGTGTGCACCCGGGTCAGACTCTGCAGGATTTCAGCGGAATTCACAAGAGACAGAAAATCCTCCACAGCGGATATCCGCAAAATGACATCGTAGATAAAATGCGGGCGTCTGGCCAGAACCGAATCCACCACATCGTAACGATAGCCGTCTTCGGTGAGCCGGTTGCGCAAACGCGCGCGGAAAAACTGTAAAATCCGGTCCTTTGTTTCCTCATAGGGGAAAACCAGCACTTTTTCGTCCACATAGCCGTACAGACTGTCGCGTATCAAAGTATCGAGCGACAAATCCAGTTTATTGCTGATCAGAATATGCAAAACGCCCAAAGTCATCCGGCGGATCCCGAACTGGTCCTGTGAACCGGAAATCTTTTCGCCGGCTGCAAACAAACCGCATAACGAATCCAGCTTGTCTGCCAAAGAAATCACCAGACCCGTCGTGGTTTCCGGCAATGCCCCGCGCGACTGATTCGGCAGATAATGCTCGGAAATCGCCCGAGCTACCACATCGGATTCTCCGGATTCTTTCGCGTAAATTCCGCCGATGATCCCCTGCAGCTCCGTGAATTCGATCACCATATGCGTAACCAAATCCGCTTTCGACAAATACGCCGCCCGGTCAATAGATGCCAGGGCACTTTCTCCCACACCCATTTGCGTGCCGATCTGTCTGGCCAACGAACGCACCCGGTTGGTCTTTTCCAGCATATTGCCTAATTTGTCGTGAAAAACAAGATTCTCCAATTCCGGTACATAGTCTTCCAGCGGTTGTTTGCGGTCTTCCTTATAGAAAAACTTTGCATCCTCCAGACGCGGAGTCAGTACGCGCTCATTTCCTTCACGCACCGTATCCAGACCGGTTTTGTCACCGTTTCGGACCGTCACAAAATACGGCATCGGGTCCCCCTTGTCGTCCAGAACCGGGATATAGCGCAGATGATCCTTCATGGGAGTAAGAATTACCGTATCGGGCAGATCCATATACTCCGCCGGAATCTGCCCCAGCAAAGGCGTCGGATATTCCACCAAATTTACAATCTCATCCAAAAGCGCTTCATCCTGCATCAGATTACCGCCGCGCTCGCGCACCAGGCGTTCCGCCTGCAGAAGGATCAGTTCCTTGCGTTTTTGTTCATCCAGCATGACAAAATTGTCCAGCAGCTGATCTTCAAAACGCTCAATCGACTCCACTTCAATCCGGTCGGAACCCAAGACACGATGGCCGCGGGTAAACCGCCCAACCGGAATCTCCTCCAGATCAAACGGTAACACATCGTCATCAAACAGGGAAACAAACCAGCGGATCGGGCGGGCAAAGCGGAAATCGCGTCCGCCCCACTTCATCGACTTCGGAAAACGCAAATGTCTGAGAATCTCGGGAATACCGTCACGCAACAACTGCTTGACATCCTTGCCTTCTTCCGTTTTCTGAGCAAACACATAGCTCTCGCCGTTTACATCGCGCGTGAAAATCCCGTCTTCTTGCACCTGCTGGCTGCGCATAAACCCTGCCAATGCCTTGGTCGGCCGGCCCTGTTCATCATAGGCAATCCGTACAGCGGGGCCGCGCACCTCGGTTGTTTTTCCTTCGGTCCGATTATGCAAACCGTCAATGCGCACCACCAAACGGCGCGGCGTCGCCGCCGTCTGCAAGGCATGAAAATCCACCCCATTGTCCTGCAAAAGCTTCGTGAAAGCTTCCTCCAGCTGGAGCTTGGTCGGTTCTATATACGTGGCGGGAAACTCCTCCACCCCGATTTCAAGCAGATACTTACTCATGCGCTACCTCCCGGGCCAAAAGGGGAAAGCCCAACTCTTCTCTTTTGTTCACATAGCCGATGGCTGCTATGCGCGCCAGATTCCTGACCCGACCGATATAGACCGCCCGTTCGGATACCGAAACCGCCCCGCGCGCATCCAGTACATTAAACGTATGCGAACACTTAAGTACATTATCATACGCCGGATACACCAGATTCTTCTCGAGATACTTCTGCGCCTCGGACTCATACACGCTAAAGAGCTCCTTCAGCACCTCTACATCCGCTTCATCAAACGAATATACCGAATGCTCATACTCCGGTTGCAGGAAAATATCACCGTAGGTAATCCCCGGCGCCCATTCAATATCATACACACTGTTTACATTCTGCAGATACATCGCAATCCGTTCCAGGCCATAGGTCAGCTCCACCGACTCCAGATCCAGATTCAGACTCCCTACCTGCTGAAAATACGTAAACTGCGTAATCTCCATTCCATCGAGCCAGACCTCCCAGCCCAGGCCCCAGGCCCCCAGTGTCGGCGCTTCCCAATTGTCCTCCACAAAACGGATATCGTGCACACGTGGGTCAATCCCGATCGAAGCCAAAGAATCCAGATACATCTCCTGCACCTTGTCCGGTGAAGGCTTCATAATCACCTGCAGCTGATGATGCTGATACAGACGATTTGGGTTCTCGCCGTAACGCCCGTCGGCCGGACGCCGGGAAGGCTCCACATACACTGTGCGCCACGGCTCCGGTCCCAAAGAACGCAAAAAAGTATGGGGACTCATCGTGCCGGCCCCCTTTTCAATATCATAGGGTTCCAGCGTCACGCACCCGCGTTCCGCCCAGAATTTCGTTAAATTAAACACCATATCTTGGAATAACATGCTATCCTCCCGCTTGCTCCTATCCAGTCATTTTAGCATATACCAAGCCACTCGGGCAATCACACAAAAAGCTAACGCCGTCGTTTTTTCTTCCCGGCAACGGGTTTCGGCTCCGGCTTGCTTTTATTCTTTTTGCGGGCATCCAACCATTTCCTGCCCGGCGTCTTTGCGGCCTGCTCCTCCGGCAAACCCTTACCAAACCAATACACCCGAACATAAGCCACCACAAAACCAAGCAAAAGCACGCCCAGCAATAGAAACATACTCGATACAAAAAAATTATCTCCACCCATGAAAATACCTCCTACCCATAGATACCCAATTGGCGGCGCTTTGCGCCGCAATGAAATAGCGCTGCGCGCGTGAAATACAGCTACGCCGTATGAAATAACTGCGTGCATCGCTTCGCTCGCACTGGTAATGAAATACGCGGCGTGCCCCGCGTGTGCAGCGGAAGGATTGAGCGCCTTCGGCGCAATGAAATCGGCCTTCGGCCGGTGAAATACTCGCTACGCTCGTACGAAATACCTCGCACGCGCGGCGCTTTGCGCGCCGGGCTTGTGCTTGGTGCGATATACGCGGCGTACCCCGCGTGTGAAGCGGAAGATTATTGCTATTGTAGCGGCGATTTTAAGATCGCCGAACGGACCGCAACCCAAGCTTGCTTTACCCGTAGTGGCTGCAGGCGCCTGTGGCGCAAAGAAAACGACCCTCTTTGGAACAAGAGGGTCGTTTGGGTTTAGGCTTCTTTCTGGATCAGCTCTTTTACTTTCATGAGGCGCGTGATATTGGCGCGTTCGTTTTCGTCCAATTTCATGCGGATCCATTTGATGGTTTCTGTGAGATCGGGGATAGTACGGTATTCCAACGCGTTTACGCGGCGGCGGGTTTTTTCGATCTCGCCCGCCATAAGCTGAGCGGTTTTTTCGAGCTGGGCCAGTTCGAGCATGCGGTCCAGTACGGCCTGCAGGCGTTCGATGGCATCATCGAGTTCGGCCGAGGTCTGCACAAAACCGTAGGGCAGTTTTTGCTCCCCTTCAGCCCGGTGAAATTGCATTTCGGGCACCATGACGCTCATGACGTTTCGCTGCGTAATGTCCACTTCGATCTTCTGACTCGGATACGAGACGGCCTGTTCCATAAAGGCGGGGCTCATCATTGCGGAGGCCAGCAGGAAGTCGCGGAAGGATTCCGAGAGCTCTTTTTCCACTTCTTCGCGCAGGGCTTTGTTCTTTCGGATGAGCTCGATAAACTGACGCATCAGCTCATCCTGCTTATCTTTCAGGAGTTTATGCCCCCGTTCGGATGTGGCAAGCCTTTGTTTCAGCCCCGTCATCTGCATGCGAGTGGGGTTGACTTTCAAAAGCGCCATTTAGTCCTCCTCTTCCGTCTCTTCTCCCATGTATTTGTTGATGTATTCGTCGCGGATACGTTTCAGCTCAGTACGCGGAATAATGCGAAGCAGTTTCCATCCGAGGTCCAAGGTGTCTTTGATGTCCCGGTTGGTGTAGTAGCCCTGGTCCACATATTCTTTGTCGAATGCTTCGGCAAATTTAGCGAAGGCGCGGTCCGCTTCGGAAAGCGCGGAGTCCCCTAAGATAACGGCGAGTTCTCTGGCTTCGCGTCCTGCGGTATAGCCGGCGTAGATCTGGTTCATGGTGTCGGCGTGGTCTTCTCTTGTTTTGCCTTTTCCGATCCCTTTGTCTTTGAGTCGCGACAGGGACGGTACGATGAATATGGGCGGTTCCATCCCCTGGCGGTACAGGTCACGCGACAGAATGATCTGTCCTTCGGTGATGTAGCCGGTCAGGTCCGGGATGGGGTGTGTGATATCGTCTTCGGGCATGGTCAGAATCGGGATCTGGGTGATCGATCCTTTTCTGCCCCGGATACGGCCGGCCCGCTCGTACAGGGATGCAAGGTCGGTGTACAGATAACCGGGGTAACCGCGGCGGCCGGGTACTTCTTTCCGGGCGGCGGATACTTCACGCAGCGCTTCGGCGTAGTTGGTCATGTCGGTCATGATGACGAGCACGTGCATGTCTTTTTCAAACGCGAGGTATTCGGCGCAGGTGAGTGCCATGCGCGGGGTGGATATCCGCTCAATGGCCGGGTCATCGGCGAGGTTCATGAAGAGTACGGCACGGTCGATTGCGCCGGTTTCCGTGAAGTCGTCGATAAAGAACTGCGCTTCTTCAAAGGTGATACCCATGGCGGCAAAGACGACGGCGAATTTTTCCCCTTCGCCCAATACAGTGGCCTGACGGGCAATCTGTGCGGCTACGTTATTGTGCGGTAAGCCCGAACCGGAGAAGATCGGCAGTTTCTGTCCGCGAACGAGGGTGTTGAGTCCGTCGATCGTGGAAATACCGGTCTGGATAAATTCGTCCGGATAGTCACGGGATACGGGGTTGATCGGGGTTCCGTTAATGTCGATACGCTGATCGGGCATGATGGCGGGCCCGTCATCGATCGGGGAACCCAATCCGTCAAATACGCGGCCGATCATGTCTTCCGATACGCCGAGTTCGAGGGGCTTGCCCAGGAAACGTACGGAAGTGGATTCCAGATTGATACCGGCGGAGCCTTCAAACAGCTGTACCATGGCTTTGTCGTCGGTGATTTCGAGCACGCGGCCGCGGCGGTGTTCGCCGGTTTTCATTTCGATTTCTACGAGTTCTTCGTATTTTACGCCTTCGATGCCTTCAACCACCATCAGGGGGCCAACGACTTCCGTTACGGTTCTATATTCTTTAAGCACGGACCAGCCCTCCTTTTTCAATGCGTTCGCCTACCTGGGCTTCGAGTTCTGCGAGGATGTCGTCGAATGTGCCCAGTTCATCTTCGGGAATATTTTTTGCCCGGGTGATGCGTTCGCGTACGGGCATGTCTAACAGTTCATTGAGATATACGCCTTCGGCCAGTCCTTTTTGTGCATGGTCGTAGAAGGAAAGAATCAGCGAGAGCATGCGATAGCCTTTTTCCAGTGAGCAGTAGGTGTCTACGTCATGGAAGGCGTTTTGCTGCAGAAAGTCTTCTCTGAGGGACTTGGTGACTTCGAGTTTGAGCTGGTCGGCTTCCGACAGCGAGTCACGTCCAACGAGACGGACAATTTCCTGCAGGCCGGATTCTTCCTGTAAGAGAGCCATGGCACGGATGCGGTGCGCGGAGTAGTCCGAATGCACGGCCTGATCCATGTACTGGTCGAGCTTGGCCTGATACAGGGAGTAGGAGTTCAGCCAGTTGATGGCCGGGAAGTGACGGGCATACGACAGGGCGTAGTCCAGACCCCAGAACACTTTTACGTTTCTCAGGGTACTTTGCGAAACCGGTTCGGAGATGTCTCCACCGGGCGGTGATACCGCGCCGATAACGGTGAGGGATCCTTCTCTGTCCTGTGCGCCGATGGTGATAACTTTACCGGCACGCTCGTAGAAGTCGGAGATACGTGAAGCGAGATACGCGGGGTATCCTTCGTCACCGGGCATTTCTTCCAGACGTCCGGACATTTCACGGAGCGCTTCGGCCCAGCGGGAGGTGGAGTCAGCCATCATGGCAACGGAGTAGCCCATGTCGCGGAAGTATTCCGCAATGGTGATTCCGGTGTAGATGGAAGCTTCCCGCGCAGCTACCGGCATATTGGATGTGTTGGCAATGAGCACGGTACGCTGCATGAGGGATTCACCGGTTTTAGGGTCGATGATTTCCGGGAATTCCATGAGTACGTCGGTCATTTCGTTGCCGCGTTCGCCGCAGCCTACGTAGACGACGATTTCCGCGTCGGCCCATTTGGCCAGCTGATGCTGTACGACGGTTTTACCGGAACCGAACGGTCCGGGAATAGCCGCGGTGCCGCCTTTGGCGACCGGGAAGAAGGTGTCGATAACCCGCTGTCCGGTTACAAGGGGCGTGACGGGGTCTAATTTTTTCTTATAGGGACGGCCGTGACGCACGGGCCATTTCTGCATCATGGTGAGTTCGTGCTTTACGCCGTCTTTTTCTGTGGTGCACACGGTGTCGGTTACGGTGTATTCGCCTTCCTGTATGCTTTTTACCGTGCCGGCCATGCCTTTAGGCACCATAATGCGGTGCTCTACGATGGGGGTTTCCTGTACGACACCGATGATGTCGCCGTCTTCTACGGTGTCACCCGCTTTGACGGTGGGTTTGAAGCCCCATTTTCTTTCGCGGTTCAACGACGGTGCGCTGAATCCGCGCAACAGGAAGTCGCCGGACTGGTCTTTGAGTTCTTCGAGCGGACGCTGGATGCCGTCGAACATTTCGGCAATCAGGCCGGGTCCCAATTCAATGGAAAGCGGCTGCCCGGTTGTACGGACGGGTTCTCCCGGTCCGATTCCGGTCGTCTCCTCATATACCTGAATGGATGCGCGGTCTTCGCGCATCTCGATTATTTCACCGATCAGCTTGTTTTCGGATACCTCTACGACGTCGTAGACATTGGCGTTTTCCATGCCTTCCGCGACAACAAGCGGGCCGGATACTTTGATGATTTTACCTACTTTCAAATTGTCGTCCTCACTTTCTACAGGATGTTTGATCCGACGGCGCGTTCAACCTGTTCGTTGATACGGTCCAGACCGATATGCATGGAACCCTGATTGCTCGGGATCAGTATGAGCGCGGGGATCATGCTTGTGGTGTAGCGCGAGATGGTTTCGGGTATCTGCACGGCGAGTTGCTCGGTGATGTAGATAATCCCGTAGTCTTCTGCGGCTACGCGGTCGACCGTCCGTCTGATTTCATCCTTTTCCGTCGGCGTGAATACATCCAGTCCCAACGCCTTGAAGGCGGTTACGGAGTCGATGTCGCCGATGACGGCTACTTTATACATATGTCAGTCGCAACCTTTCTCTCGTAAATTCCTGGGACATATGATTCCTTTTGGAAACATACAGGATGCGCAGGTTTTTGATTTCGGTCTCTTTGCTGATGAGATACGAAACCAGTACTTCCGGGCCGTAGCTGATCATTTTGGCGTTTTGTGCCATGCGCATAAAATGATTTTCCTGGGCCTGTTCAAAGGATGACAGGCTGCCGGTTTCTTCGTACCGGTTGATGCCTTCGCGCACGGTATCGCCGATCGGCTGTCCGTACAGGGATCCTGCGATCGCGTCGACTGTGTCGAAATAGCGGCTGATGAGTTGCGGCTGATAAATCCGTCCGCCTGTCAGCACCGCTTCCTGGAACATTTCCACGGGTGCTTCCATTTTCTTTAATCGAAACAGCATGGACAGATTGTACAGGTCGACGGCGTCTTTGGCGTAGGTATCGACCAGCTCCAGTTCGGCTTCTTCTGCCAGTTCGGCCAGTCTTTGCGCATAGAACTTGTCGGCAAGGACATCGATGCGGCCGGGTTCTTTTTTGTCGGAGAAGTCGTTGAGCAGGGCGCTCAGCATTTCGCCATAGACCGGCACGCGATGCAGTGTGCCCGCTTCGTGCGCTTCTTTGAGCGCATCGATCGGCAGGTCCCCGAGGGGAACGTAAATGGCGGAGAGGTCCGTTTCCTGGAGAATTTCTTTGGCCAGTACCTTCAGATTATGAAAGGTGTAGCGGGCCGCAAAAACATCGATCAGTTTGGGTTCCGGGGAGACTTCATACAAAAAGCGGTAGAGCTCACGCAATTCGGCATCGAGCATTTGCTCGTAGTCTTCCGGGCGGTCCATTTTTGCCACTTCCTGCTGGTAGGAGGTTTCTGCCAGAATCCGGTTGAGTTCGTCGACGGAGCCGACTTCTGTCAGCCTGTGCAACTGTTCTTTTGTCAGCAAGCCCTTTTCTTCGATCCGCACGCGCGTGGAGGCCTGAATAAAGGCTTCTCTTTTCATATTAAGCCTCCTTTTCGAATAGTGAGGCGCGGATATCCTGTTCCATTTCCTCCCGCATCGAATCTACCAAAGAGTCGAAACGGTAGTTCAAAAATACGCGTTCCGAACGAATGGAGAATCCGTCCGCGGAACCGGGATCCGTCTCTACCGGGATGCCGGCTACTTTATCGCCCAGTGCCTGTTTCCGGTTCTCGGGTACCAGGATAGCCTGGGCGCCTGCGTCCCCCAATTTTTTCAGCGTATTTTCGACAAAAGTTTTAAATTCTGCGTTCGGCATGTCCGAGAGTTTTTCTTTGGCTTTTTGGAACGCCTCGTCCATTTTCTCCTGTCTGATGGTCAGCTCTTCGTTTCGTGTGGTGAGCCGCGCATTGGAAAGTACGCGTTCCCGGCTTCGGGCCGCTTCGTTTTCCGCGGAGCGTCCGATGCGGTTTAATTCCTCTTCGAGTTCGCGGTTTTTGCGGTCGATCACCTGGCGGCGTTTTTCTTCGTGTTCGCGCAGGATTTCGTCCGCTCTTTGTTTCGCGTCATCCAGGATTTTTTGCGTAAGATTTTCTACTTTTGCCATATCGTCACGTCCTTTTGCTTAAACGGCAAACAGGAGAATGATCGACATAACAAAGGCCAGGATGGCGTAGGTTTCTACCATTACGGCGTAAAT
>JAAYQA010000070.1 GCA_012519495.1 Tissierellia bacterium
CTGCTTTTTCTGACACCGCTTTTTGAGGAACTGGCCTTTCGTATAATCCCGGGCGATCGTCTGCTGCCGGAACAGAAGAATTTCTATGTATTGGCTTCGGCGCTGCTGTTCGGCCTGGCACATTGGCCGACGGCCGGTTGGAAAACGGTCATCGTCACCTTTTACCTCGGTTTGATCTGGGCAAATGTGTACGCACAAACCCGTAGCCTGCCGATCGTTGTTGTATTACATATCCTCTACAATCTCTTATCCGGCGGGATTACGACGCTACTTGGCGGCATTTCCCCCGTTGTACAGATCCTATACATTTTTGCGCTCCTGTTTTTGTCGATCATCGGGGTGTTACTTACGGTTCGCCAATGGCGGAAACGACGGATGTCGTTTTCTTTGCCGCAGAAAAAATCCTGGCGGATCATTTTCCAAACCAAAGGATTCTGGCTGTATATCGCCATGCTGGTGCTCAGCCGGTTTTTGTTAGAAAGATAATCCATCTATAAATAATTGTGATTGACATATAAATTGTTGAACGATTTACTGTGGGAAGATTGCCCTCATCCCTGTTCGTTATGCATAACAAAAAGTCTGCATCCGTATCCGGTTCACTCCTTGAACCGCTCTATGACACTTTTTCTTTGTTATGGCAAGGGAAATAGACACAAGGAGTCGACGATGAAACGCAGGTTCCCCCTATTTTCTATCTATATCGTTTTTATAATGATTCTGCTTTTTCCTGTCGCCGGACAGGCTCAATCGCTGGACAAGGCGTTGATCGGCACGGATCGCATACAAACCGCGATCCTGGTGTCACAGGAAGCTTATGAGCGTTCGAACACCGTCTTACTGGCCCCACATTCCGTCTTCCCGGATGCACTTTCAGGCATCCCGTTGGCAAAAAAATACGAGGCTCCGATTCTGTTTTGCCATACCGCCTCGGTTGATCCGGCGGTTTTGCAGGAGATACAGCGACTGGATGCGAGGCGCGTGATCCTTTTGGGCGGCCGGTTTGCCCCCATCGTGACGGAACAGTTGCAAGAAGAGGGACTGACCGTCCAGACGGTTTGGGGACAAAACCGCTATGAAACGAATCGGTCGATCGTAAAAAATGCTTACCAAGCAAAGGACGTTACACAGGCGCTTTTGGTTTCGGGGGAAGCCTTCGCCGATGCGGTATCGGCGTCCGCCTTGGCCTATCGGGAAGATATCCCGATCTTTCTGGTCAGTCAGGCGGATCAGGGGCTTATGGAAATCCGGGAGGATTTTCCGCATTTGTCCTCCGTGATTGTCATTGGCGGTATCGAGCGGGTTTCTGCGTTGGTCGAAGCATGTTTCCCGGAAGTGATCCGCATTGCGGGCACAAACCGGTATGAAACATCCCGGAAGGTGGATGAAGCGTTCTTCTCCGATCAAAAGCAGGTGACAGCCATCGGCATGCCGCCGGAGAACTATATCGACCTCAACTATCCGCAGTTCCACGCCAAGCCCGAGAGTGTAGAAAAAGCCATTCAGGTTTTTTATGAGGAAGAAATACGTCCGAACGATACACTGGAAATCAAAACGCTGGCAACCCCCGCAGCCTGGGAGCCTTCCTCGGCCGTGATGGATCACCGCAATATACGCGACGGGGTGAAGCGCTTCAAAATAAAGAACCCCGATGTATGTTGTACGTATTATCTGCAGCACCAAAATACGATGCACTATGGGGAAAACCTGGACAGCACGGTCTATCAGAGGATGGACCCGGCTACGCCGCAGGAGATTGCCTTGTGGCAGACCATGTATGATGCCTATGAAGTATGGGATCCGGTCAACGGACGCTTTGCTGTCGGAGGCACCTCTCTGAGCAATTATATGGATCGCTACCGAAAAAATACGATTTTGTACTATACAGAAACACCGGAATAAAAAGATGAACCCATAAAAAAAGGGATCCCCTCACCAGCTTGCGAGGGGATCCTTTTTTAGGATTTTCCTATTTCCAGTATTCCAGTTGCGATTCGTCGAGTCCGATTTTTGCGCCTTTGAAGACCGGGTTTTGTCGGGCTCGTTTCTGCTCCTCATAATCACGTAAGGAGTCGATAGCGACTTTGCCCAACAGGATGATGACGGGGATATTGATCAGGCACATAATGGCCATCAGTACATCGGCAATGTCCCAGGCGAGTCCCATGCTTAATCCTGCACCTACGAAGATGACAAGGGAGGCTACAATACGAAAGCCCGTCATGAATGTTTTGCCCGGCATTTTTCCGTTGATAAAGGCCAGATTGTTATCTACATAATACAGATTCCCGAGCAGTGTCGTAAAGGCAAACAGCACGAGAGACAAGGTGATAAAGATCGGCCCGAAGTTTCCGAACACGGTAGACAACGACATCTGCACGTATTGGGCACCGGCGTATTCCTCCAACGGTTCGATCCCTGAGCTTAAGCTCATGAACGCCGTGGCGGAGCAGATAATCAGCGTGTCCAGAAATACGGAAAGCATCTGCACAAGCCCCTGTTTCACCGGGTGGCTGACATCGGCCGCAGCCGCAGCATTGGGGGCCGAACCGACCCCGGCTTCGTTTGAATACAGGCCGCGTTTAATACCATACATCATACTGGAGCCGGCCACACCGGCGAAGATCGCCTGGAAGTCGAAGGCATCCTGGAAAATACGGCCAAAGACGGTCGGCAGATTGCCGGCATTGAGCACCATCATCACAATAGCAACCAGTACATAAATAATGCCCATAATAGGAACCAGCGCACTGGTGACTTTGATAATGCGTCGTCCGCCGCCCAGAATGCACCAGGCGGTAATAGCCGCCAAAACCGCGCCGATCACCCAGGGTGTGACTTTCGGGTCGTAAAATCCATACACGGCAAAGCTCGACTGCAGATTGTACGCGGCAAGCATATTAAAACCGCCTGCATAAGTAAGTATGAGCGCTACAGCAAATAGAATGCCGACCCCGCGGCTTTTCAGTGCGGTTTCAATGTAATAGGCCGGGCCGCCGTAACTGTCTCCGTTGGTATCCCTGCGCTTGTAGATCTGTGCCAGGGTGCTTTCAATGAAGGCGGTTGCACCGCCCACAACAGCAATCAGCCACATCCAGAATACGGCGCCGTAGCCGCCCAGACAGATGGCGGTGGAGACCCCGACGATATTCCCGGTCCCGACACGCGAAGCCGTGGAGACCATCAGCGCCTGAAACGAAGACACAGCTCCTTCTTCGGTTGGTTTTTCTGTAACCACCGAAATGGATTCTTTCAACAGACGAAGCTGCAAGAATCCGGTACGAACGGTAAAATAGAGTCCTGCTGCGATCAGTACGATAATGAGAATCGGATAATACAGAATTCCGCTCAACCAACCGATCAGGTTACCAAAAACCTCTCCCATAAGATCCCTCCTTTAATCTGATAGCGTGATGCGATTTGCTTTTTTGAGTATATCATAAACCGACAGAAAATAAAAAAGAATCAACCCTTTTATGTACATATTTCCATGCTTGCCAAAAGAAGTAGCGCGCGATACGATAACAGAACGAAAGGACGGAAACAGGCCATGAAAGACGTCAGAATCACAAGTATGAAACAAACCGTGCACCATGCGCTGATCGAGCGCTACGAGAATCCGATCGAAAATGCCTGTAATATGCAGGTGGGGCAGGTTTTTATCGCAAAAGGCGGAGAAAAGCCGGAAGGCCTCTGCGACAGCGCCTGGGAAAGCATGGAAACGTTCGTAAAAACGCTTGCGCAAGGCGGCGGGCATTTTTATGACGGCTGGATGAAAAACCCCTATGCTGCGATGATTTCCTGCAATGACGGCTTCAGACCGATGAGTTTTCTCTTAGAAGCGGTGGAAGATAATTCGGGAACCGGCGCACATGACAAACCCCCTGCCGATACGCGGTGACCAAAGCAGGGGGTGTCTGTTAGGAGGGGGAACCGATAAAATCCGTCTACACATAAAAGACCGATGCAGCGGAGGGCATGTCCATTGAGTTAAAAGGTTTAAGCAGCCGAAAGTCTAGGCGGGAAGCGAATGCTTTGATTCTCAACGGGGTAGAAGGTGTGGCGGAAATTACCCGCGCAGAGCAAACCGGCGTATTCATAAACGAACAGCCCGAGATCCATTACAGTATGCATTATGTAAACAAAAAAGGGGAAACGCATTACAGCCGTTTCAAAAAAACCACCGCCCTAACGGATATGCATCAGTATGCGCTGGGCGCGGTGCGCCCCATTTTGTATCTGGAATCGGATCCGGAGGTTTTTATCCTTTTGTAAACAAAAAAACCGCGGCTTCCTGCGGAAGCAGCGGCTTTTTTTGCGGCAAAGGGATTATTCGCCGCAGTGATCGTGGTGTTGATGTTCGTGGCAAACGGATCCGGTCGACTCCAGCTCTCCTTTTAGATAGGCTTCCACGGCCGCACGGGCATCGCCCTGTGCACCCACAATGACTTCCACATCGCGGCTGTTGAAAATATCGACGGCGCCGCCGCCCATTCCACCGCTGATGATGGTGTTTACCCCGCGGTCGGCCAGAAAGTTCGGCAAAAAGCCGGGCTTATGACCGGGATTGGCGATGGTTTCTGTATTCTGAATGGTTTCATTCTGTGTATCAAACAGCATAAATTCCTGGCAGTGGCCGAAGTGTCCGGTCACCATTCCATTGTCTGTTGCAACTGCAATACGTAACATTATTGTACCTCCTTGGTTTCGATTTGTTGTACGACCGCATCCATCCAATGGTTCTCCAGTGATTCAACGCTTCCGCGATCGACAGCGCCGGCGATACGGGGATCAATCGGCAGTTTTGCCAAAACCGGCAGATGATGCAGAAAGGCGATTTCTTCAATATGGCTTTCGCCGAAAACCGAATAGTTCTTGCCATTGTCCGGGCAGGTAAAATACGACAGATTCTCGACCAGTCCGAGAATCGGGACGTTCATGATTTCCGCCATTTTTACCGCTTTTTCCACGATCATGGAAACCAGCTCCTGCGGCGATGTCACCACAATAAGGCCGTCGATCGGGATGGACTGCAAAACGGTGAGCGGCACATCGCCGGTTCCCGGCGGCATATCGATAAACATATAGTCGATATCTTCCCAGATCACATCGGACCAGAATTGTTTGACAGTGCCGGCAATGATCGGGCCTCGCCATACGACGGGGTCGGTGTCGTTTTCCAGCAGCAGATTGATCGACATCAGCTGTATGCCGGTTTGCGTTTGTACGGGGCGCACGCCTTGCGGACTGCCGAGCGCCTTGTCCACCACGCCAAAGGCTTTGGGGATGGAAGGTCCGGTAATATCGGCATCCAGAATCGCCGTGCGATAGCCTCGTTTGTTCATGGCAACCGCCAAAAGGGAAGTCACCAAAGACTTGCCGACACCGCCTTTTCCGCTTAATACGCCGATGACTTTGTTGACGCGGCTCAGTTCATGCAGCTTCTCGGTAAAATCGTGCGGCTCTTTTCGCTCCGCACAGTCTTCGGTACAGCTGCTGCAGGCTTCATTACATGTTTCATTCATTGGGCTTTTCTCCTGTTCTGCATTATTTTTAGGCAAAGACATAGGGGAGGGTGTTTTCAAAGACCTGTCGGATGGCCTCTGCCGCCGGGCAGTCGATATCGACAACCGACCGGCCGGCATTTACGGCTCGGACGACAGCGGGATCAAACGGGATTCTCCCCGTAAACGGCAATTGTGCCTTTTCACAATAGCGTGCAATCTGTTCGGAATAGTCTGGATGGATGTCGTATTTATTGATGCAAACGGCGATCTTGGCACCCAATTTTCTGGCGGTTTGCACAATCCGTTCCATATCACTGATCCCGGAGACGGACGGTTCAGCCACAATCAGGACCAGGTCGACCCCGCTGACAGAGGCAATCACCGGGCAGCCGATCCCCGGGGAACCGTCGATGATTGCAAGGTCTGCCGTTTGGGCGTGTTGGCGCATTTGCTTTTTGACTTCGGTGACGAGTTTTCCGGAATTTCCGCTTCCCATTTTCAGCTGCGCAGTAGAAAAAACCGTATTCTCTGCCGCATACAATTTGTGTTCGCCGGCTACGGCCGGTTCCATCCGGATGGCGGCAGCCGGGCAGACATACGAACAAACCCCGCAGCCTTCGCAGGCAAACGGATGGACGGTGTACGCCTCTTGCACAGTGATTGCAGCAAAACGGCAATGCGTCCTGCAAAGGTCGCATCCGATACAGCGTTCGTTGTCGATCTGTGCAACCGGGAGCCCGTAGTAGTCCGAACGGGTGGGGGCTTCGGTCCAATCGGATACCAGATGCAGATTCGGGGCGTCTACATCGCAATCGGCATAGGCTTTGGCATCGGCCAGTTGGATGAAAGCGCCTGCGACGGTTGTTTTACCGGTGCCGCCTTTGCCGCTAAGAATGAGCAGTTGCTTCACTCTGCACCTCCTTTTGTATCTTCTCCCATAAGGTAGCAAAACGGGCGCGAACCGCATCGCTCACATAGGCGGCAATCCGGCCATCGGAATGCAACTTTCCTATTTTTGTATCCAAGGGGATCCGGTCAAAAACAGGGATACGGTGTTTCTGACAAAAGCGCTCAGCCGGATTATCCTCATCCAGCACCTTGTTTATCACAACGCCGAACGGTTTTTCAAACAGCCGGACCAATTCATAGACCATCTGCAGATTATGTACGCCGAAGGCTGTGGGTTCTGCTACAATCAGACAATAGTCCGCGTCTTTGATACTCTCCATCACCCCGCAGGCACTGCCCGGCGGGCAGTCGATAAACTGCGGGTGCGGATCGGTGTTTTGCAGCAGTTTTTGGATGATGGGAATACCGGATGCTTCGCCGGTTTGCAAAACACCGGTTCGCACAGACACATTCTGTGTCCTACCGCTTTGTATCACACCGATCGTTTTGTCGGTTTCTGTGAGCGCCTGCTGCGGGCAAACCAGAAGGCAGCCGCCGCAGGCATGGCATACCTCGTCGAATATCTTGAGCTGTTTGGTAAAAGCCAGGGCATGAAAACGGCAAAAATCCACGCATTTTCTGCAGCCGGTACATAAAGCGGGATCCACCTGCGGGATGCGTACCGTGACGGCCTCATCTGTCACCGCATCCGGACGAAAAAACAAATGCCCGTTGGGTTCTTCTACATCGCAGTCAATATATACGGAAGGACCGGCAACAGCAGCCAGATTCACCGTCAGAAAGGTCTTGCCGGTGCCGCCTTTGCCGCTTAAAATGGCAATTCGTTTATTCCCGGTTTCCGTGACCATGAAAACCTTCGTGTATTTCTTCCAGAACCTTTAGTGTTTTGGCACAGCAGGCTTCGATATTCTCTTTCGCCGTGCCCTCTTTGGACTGAAAGACCTGCATGCCCGCGTCTTGTATCACATCGGCGGCGTTTTGCCCCAGCCGCGGTGTCAGCAATGTATCCGCGCCTGCGTCGACCACGGTTTGTGCAGACAGGATTCCGGCTCCGCCGGTGCTGTTGATCGCCGGATTGTCGATAAAACGGGCTTCGTCCGATTGGGTATCAAAAATAAGAAAATACGCGGCACGGCCAAACGAAGAACTGACTTTGGCGTCCAATGTGTTTTCCTCTACCGGAATGGCAATTTTCATAGGGGTTCTCCTTTCATTTGTGTTTGGGTCGGGGCGGACGGTTTTTTCTGTTGCAAAGCACAGCCCGAGCCGATGTCTGCGGCATGCGCGCCCGCACGCCGTACCGGATCCTTCACAGAGCCGGTACTCACCGCCCTCAATAAAGAGCAGCTTTCCGTTGACCAATACCTCGGCCAGTTTCTTACGCGCTTCCAGATAGATCCCCTGTACCGTGCTGCGGGCCACGCCCATTTGCTCGGCACATTCTTCCTGGGTGAATCCTTCCAGGTCGATCAAGCGGATCGCTTCGTATTCATCGACGGTCATACGCACCGTCTCTTTCGGATCCCTGTGCGTATTCAACGGACCGAATCGATTGCTTTCAGGCAAGCTGCAGATGTTTCTCCGTTTCAAAGGTCGAGCCAATCATCATCCCCTCCATTTAGTTAATGGCATATGCCATTAACTTGTATTATACTCCTTTATTGGCATATGTCAATATCTAAAACCGGGTAGACTTTTGCTTGCCAACGGGTACAAATGAAACGACAACAAGAACCAACACAGAAGGGAGAGGCAAATGCATCCTGTCAAATATCAAATATTGGATCGGCCTGCACGCAAACTGATTCTAAAGCGAAGCAGGGCGGATCATTATATGGACTATGTGAAAGAGATCGGCTGCGGGGAGAAGAACAACTCGGCAGCCTGGGACGTTTTGGAAAACGTACGCGATGCGATGTTCGAACCGGTCGGATTGTGGCTGCCCGCATCACTCCAAACCGAAAACACCGGCTCCTATGCGCACGGTGTGGAGATCCCGATCACCTACACCTGGCCGATACCCGACGGATTCGAAGAAATCACTTTGCCGCCGTGCAAGTATATCGTCTTTTTGGGGGAACCCTACGCAGAAGAAGACGCCGAATCGGCCATCGCACAAACAATGGAACAGATCCGGCAGTTTGATCCCGCAGAGCACGGGTATGCCTATGCTCCCGACACGGGCCCGAAAATGCAATTGCAACCGCAGGGTTCGCGCGGATATATTGAACTGTGGCCGGTTACCGCGTTGTAAGAAGGAAAAAGCACTTTGCAAGAGCAAGGTGCTTTTTTAATGCGGATTGGTTTGTACATATATTCTTCTTGTTTACTGTTTTTAGTAGGAGAGTTCCCGTTTTATCGGATATACTGAAACAAAGAGAACCAAAAGACAGAAGGAGGGACCGTATTGAACCGACCGGAACGCAGTTTATGGGCAAAAAAACAGGACAAAAGCGGGCAGTACGAATGGCTGCCGCTGACACAGCATCTGGATGACACCCTGTGCATAGCGGGTTTATTGTGGGAGCATTGGCTGGCAGACGGGCAGAAACAATTGGTATTGGATCTTTTTTCGGCAGAGGACCGGGACCGGGAAGAAAAAGCGAAAGGGCTGGTGCAGTTTATTGCCGCTGTCCATGATCTGGGGAAGGCAACACCGGCGTTTCAGATCAAAAGAGGGCATAGCAATGTGGCCGATCTGGATGCGCAGCTGTTGGAAAAACTGGAACAGCAAGGCTACCAAAATCTTTCATCCACGCTTTTCTCCTCTATCGACAAGTCGCCGCATGCATTGGCCGGCCAGTACCTTCTTACCATGCATGGCATCCGAAACGACATCGCATCCGTCGTAGGCGCACATCACGGCAAACCCGTCGACACGGCAGGAGTTGTAGAGAACCAGGCTGGCTATGACAGCAACTACTATCAGGAGGAAGATTCCGCACACCCAACGCACCAAAAATGGCAGGAGGCACAAAAAAACCTGATCGCCCGGGCGCTCGAGGCAAGCGGGTTTGATTCGATCGATGCATTACCTGCGATTCCGCAATCGGTGCAGGTGCTTTTATCGGGCGTCTTGATTATGGCCGACTGGATTGCCAGCAATGAACAATACTTCCCGCTGATCGGAATACAGGAAGAAAACATAGCGGATGCAGAAAAGCGTTTGGAAAAAGCCTGGTCAGGCTGGAAAAAGAGCGATCGCTGGCAGCCGAAAGTAGACGGAAAAATCGCAGAGCAGTATGAAAGACGTTTTGGTTTTTCCCCGCGCACGGTACAGGAAGGCCTTTCTGCTGCGGTTCACGAAGCGGAGAGCCCCGGTCTGTTTATTCTGGAGGCACCGATGGGCATAGGAAAAACCGAAGCGGCCCTTTTGGCAGCGGAGCAGCTGGCGCAAAAAACCGGACGCAGCGGACTTTTTTTCGGCTTGCCGACCCAGGCCACATCCAACGGGATTTTCCCACGCATCACGACCTGGCTGAATGCAGTGGAAAAAGAAGCGGGGGAGACCGCCTCGCTTCGTCTGGCGCACGGAAAAGCGGCTCTGAACAAGGAATTTGCCGCATTGGCTGCCAATATCAATACCGACGAGGAAATGCATGCGGCGGTCATTGTCAACGAATGGTTTGCGGGCAGAAAAACTACAGCGCTGGACGATTTTGTTGTGGGTACGGTCGATCAGTTTTTGCTGACCGCGCTGAAACAAAAACATCTGGCGCTCCGGCATCTGGGTTTCAGCAAAAAAGTGATTGTGATCGATGAAGTCCATGCCTACGATGCGTATATGAGTCAGTATCTTTTGCGGGCGATCCAATGGATGGGAAGTTACGGTGTCCCCGTGATTATTCTGTCGGCAACGCTGCCGGCAAAACGGCGTGCAGACATGGTGAAATACTATCTGCTGGGGCGCGGGCTCCGATTCAGCCAAGTAAAAAAGCGAATCCAAAACCTATATACCGACGCGTATCCGCTGATTACGTATACCGATGGGGATCAGGTTGTCCAAAAAAGTGATTTTCCCAAAGACCCTGCACCCAAAGAAGTCCGGATCGTGCGGCAGGATTCGGATGCACTGCAAGCGTTGCTGGATACACTCACAGAATCCGAAGGTGTGATCGGAATCATGGTCAATACGGTAAAAACCGCACAGGAGATGGCCCGAACCTATGCCGCCCGTTACGGAGCCGAATCCGTGTTTTTGCTGCATTCGAATTTCATTGCGACCGACCGCGAGGAAAAAGAAGCCGAACTGCTTCAAATGATCGGCAAAAACGCCAAGCGGCCAAAGCAAAAAATCATCATCGGCACCCAGGTGATCGAACAGTCGCTGGATATCGATCTGGATGTGCTGATCACCGAACTTGCCCCGATGGATCTGCTCATTCAGCGGATCGGCCGACTGCACAGGCACCCGATCACACGGCCGAAAGCGCATGCAGAACCGGTTTGCTATGTATTGCATACAAATGATGATCTGGTGTTTGACAAAGGGTCATCCTTTGTGTACGGCGACTATCTTTTAACGCGGACCCAGGCGTTTTTGCCGGAGGTGATTCTCCTGCCGGATGATATATCGCCTCTGGTGCAGCAGGTATATGCAGACGATACGGAAGAACCGGTCCGGCTGCAGGAACCATGGCGCAAACGGTATGAAGAAATGAAAACAGAACAGGAGGTCGGAAGGGAAAAAAGCGAAGAAAAGGCCATGCAGTATCGGATCGCTCCACCGAGTGGCGAGGAAACATTAATCGGATGGCTCAGCAATGACACAAGCAATGAATCGGAAGAACAGGCTTACGCACAGGTGCGCGATACGAAGGAAACAATCGAGGTGATCGCTTTGCGCAGGATAGACAGCGGTTACGGCTTGATGGATGGAGACGAGAACCTTTCGCAAAGGATACACGAACCGGGTGTGGCAAAGGCGATGGCGCAGCAAACCCTTCGCCTGCCCCTGCAACTGAGTGCGCCCTGGCAGATCGAATCCACCCTGTGTGAATTGGAGAAGATCCACAGCAAGCACTTTTCTTCCTGGGATACGCAGCACTGGCTGAAAGGCGCTTTAGGCATACTTTTTGATAAAGACGGCCAAACCGAACTAAATGGCTTTCTTTTGCGGTATGATAAGACATATGGACTCTCAACGGAAAGGAAGTGAGATGTGTGCAGCGATTTAATTTGCTGGATGAAGCCTGGATCCCGGTGATAACAGAAGGAGAAGGCACGCGGGATGTGTCCCTGAAGGAACTGTTTGCCGGGGCGCATACGATCACCGGATTGGCCGGAGATACCAAGACACAGGATTTTGCCCTGTTCCGCTTGCTGCTGGCCGTTTTACACACGGTGTTTTCCCGTTATGATGCCCGGGGGAAGGTGTATGAATCGATCGAACTGGACGCACAGGGAATGCAACGGGAAGAGGTGGCCAAAGAAGACGATGATTACGGAAAAGACCTGAAAAAAACCTGGATGACCCTTTGGGAACAAGGGTGTTTCCCGGCGAAGGTAAATGATTATCTGGAGACCTGGCGGGACCGTTTTTATCTGTATGACGATACGTATCCTTTCTTTCAGGTTCGGGCGGCGGATATGGCGGCCGATAAAATCAACAAGACAAAAGCCAGTGAAATTTCCGGGAAAAACATCGACCGCAGAATTTCGGAAAGCAGAAACAAGATTGCGCTTTTCTCCCCGAAATACGAAGCGCACAACAACAAAGAAATACTGAGCGATAAAGAAATTGCCCGCTGGCTGATTACGTATCAGGGCTATACCGGCCTTGCGGACAAGGTGATTTTCGGAACGGATAAATACAAAGCATCCAAAGGCTGGTTGTTTGACATAGGCGGGATTCGCCTGGTGGGTGACAATCTGTTTGAAAGCTTGCTGCTAAACTGTGCCCTGCTGCATCCGGAAGAGGCTTATTACGGAAAAGTCCAAAGACCCTGCTGGGAGTATGCCGGCAGCGATGTGATTGCGCATCGTTTCCGGACCAATCGGATTTACAATTTGGCCGAGCTGTACACAAACTGGAGCCGGGCCATTTATATTGACCCCGAACGGGACTTCAGCGGCGGATTCTCTTTTGACATCGTCAAACTCCCCGAGATAGACCATGCGGATCCCTTTTTGGAACTGATGTCCTTATGGCGCTACCAAGCAAGCGGCGAACTGAAAGACCGATTCACCCCGCGCAAACACAGACAAAACGAGGCCATCTGGCGCTCATTCGGTTTGTTGACTCTATCCTATGATGAGGTGGAAAAAAACAGGAAATACCGCCAAAGAAAACCCGGCATCATGCAATGGCTGAACACTATACGGGAACACACCGATCGGACACTTGCTGTGGAAGCCATCAGCATGCAGGATGACGGAAACGCCACCTCCTGGGTGCCGGTCGATGAAATATACGATGCGCTGCATATTCGCGACGCGGTGCTGACAGATGTGGAAGAAGCGGGCTGGGTTCCCCGGATCAATGATGTGGTCAATGAAACAAAACAGGTGATCGGCTGGACCTATAAGAATTTTATCGCACAAATCCACGAGATCCGGAATTCTTCTTCCAAACAGTTCGTACAGCAAAATGTAGAGGAGCTGTATTTTCTGGTCGACCAACCTTTCCGGGACTGGATCGCATCCATCCAACCGAACGATAAAAAGGATGCTCGTGTTTTGGCCTGGCAGGCCACACTGAAAGGCATTGTCCTGCGCCAGGCGGAAAAAATCATCCGGGAAGCCGGCCCCAGAGATTATATCGGCATAGAAAAAGAGGAAAAAACGGTAAATATTGCAACCGCCTACAATCAGTTTGTCTTTTTTGTGAAGCGGCAATTGGATCCGAAGAAAGGAGGAGAGAGCATTGACACAAACGCAAAATAAAACCGTATTCCGTGTTACCGCGCAAATCGTGGCACACATCAGCAGCCTGCAGAATACGGCGCCCGGACGGGCCATGCTGGCAGAACTCAGAAACTCCATCGGCAAGCCGGTCAGTCAATCCATCGGAATCTGGCCGATCGTATTTGCTTTTATGCCGGAAGAGTTCTTAAGCGCCCGCGGAAAACTCACTTGGGAAGAACAGGCCATACTGACATCGCTGCAATTGTATGCGCTGCATCAGCAGGGCAAGAGCGAAAGCGTTGCGCTCCAGGAAGAAACGGACAAATGGGAAAATATGGGCCATAGTCTGCGCACCTTACGTACCGGAGACGAAAAAGCCGTGGACCGCAGATTCAATGCGCTGATCACCGCTGCGAATTATGAAGAGTTGGTGCATCATCTGCGGCAGATGATCAAACTGCTGAAAGCCAAAACCGATACGAAAGTCAACTATGCAAAGTTGGCGGATGATTTGTACGGATTTCTGCGGAATTATCCCGAAACCATGCGGATTCGCTGGGCAAAGGCGTATTACCGAACCACAATGAAAAAAGGAGAAGAAGATGAACAATAAACGGATCTTTTTAGACGTACACGCAATTCAGACAGTGCCGCCGTCCAATATCAACCGCGACGATACCGGCAGCCCGAAAACCGCGCAATACGGTGGCACCACGCGGGCGCGCGTGAGTTCGCAGGCCTGGAAACGCGCTATGCGCCAATACTTTTACGCAAACAGCGAACAAACGAATATCGGGGTGCGTACTTTGGATATCGTACGCTATGTAGCCGATCAGATGAAAAAGATCGATACCGGCAAGTCGGACGAAGAGGCCATGAAGCGGGCGGAAGATGCCATCAATGCGGCGGGGATCAAAACGAAAGAGCAAAAGGCACGGGCGCTCTTTTTCCTGGGACAAAAACAGGCGGAACGTTTGGCACAAG
Organism: Tissierellia bacterium; assembly: GCA_012519495.1. Lineage (GTDB taxonomy): Bacteria > Bacillota > Clostridia > Tissierellales > Peptoniphilaceae > JAAYQA01. The sequence continues at coordinate 14,247 of JAAYQA010000070.1, forward strand.
CCGCATTGGACGGCTTAAACGACAAAAAACAGCTGCAGCAGATCCTGCAGGACAATCCCGCGCTGGATATTGCGCTGTTTGGACGCATGGTCGCGGATGATCCGTCTTTGAATGAAGATGCCTCTGCCCAGGTAGCGCACGCTATATCCACCCATAGTGTGCAAACCGAGTTCGACTTTTACACCGCAGTCGATGATTTGCAAAAAGAAGACAACGCCGGCGCCGGGATGCTCGGTACGATTGAATTCAACGCATCTACTCTGTACCGGTACGCAAATGTGGCGGTGCATGCGCTTTCGGACCAATTGCAGGACAAAGACGCCGTCATCGGGTCACTCTGCCTGTTTGTGGAAGCATTTGCCAATGCGATGCCGACCGGAAAAGCGAATACCTTTGCCAATCAGACCCTGCCTCAGGCGCTACTGGTCAGCATCAGAACCGACCGCCCGGTCAATCTGGTTAGCGCCTTTGAAGAACCGATGCGATCCCGGGACGGCTACGGCAAAGAATCCATTCAAAAACTGCTGGCAGAGTACGAAAAAGTGGAGAAATTTGTGGCAAAACCGGCGCTGACGCTCGTGCTGCGTTTGGACGGAAATGAAGAAGACGGACAAAAAGGCCTTGTGGTACAAAGCTTAGGGGAACTGTTGGATCAATTGCGCACCGGTCTGAACAAGCAGCTGCAGGAATAGGAGCCGGTTGTGAAAACCATCCTGCTTAAAATGGCCGGGCCGCTGCAATCCTGGGGCACCCGCTCCCATTTTGAAACCAGACACACCGACTTCTATCCCTCGAAAAGCGCGATGATCGGTTTGTTGAGCGCGTGTCTCGGCTACAAACGAGACCGGCAAGAAGACATCACCGCGCTGAATGAGCTGGATTTTGCCGTTCGCATCGACCGGCAGGGCAATCTGCTGCGCGACTATCATACAGCCCGGAAATACAAACCCAATGGCGATTTTGAAAGAACCTATGTGACAAACCGGTACTATCTGGAGGATGCCGTTTTTGTTGTGGCACTCGGACATACCGACACCGCCCGGATGGATACCATAGAAGAAGCGGTAAAAAACCCGTATTTTCAACCCTTTATGGGCCGGCGTTCGCTGCCTTTGACCGCAGACTTTTTTCTGGATTCATCAGAAGAAGGCGTTTTGGATGCCTTGGCGGCCGTCCCCTGGCAGGGACACCGGCGTGGCCCGGAACCGGATTTCGTACAACTGCCGATCTATGCCGATGCCCATTTGTTGCCTGAAAAGCCGAAAAAAATGCGAAGAGACCGCGTTTTGTCGTTTTCACAAAAGGAGCGGAAATTCGGATACCGACCCGAAGCAAGAAGCCGGACAGAGCTCCGCTTGCCTGCCGTATCCACTGAACATGACGCCTTTGGCGCAATAGGAGGCGACGATGTATTTGACAAGAGTTGAGATTGACCGGAACAATCGAAAAAAGACGCGCGACCTAACCCACGCCGGCGCGTATCACAATTGGGTGGAACAGAGCTTTCCCGAAGAGTGGGAAAACAAGGAGCGTTCGCGCAAACTCTGGCGTCTGGATACGCTGCAGGGAAAACCATATTTGCTGCTGGTGAGCCGGACAAAGCCGGACGCACAGGCGCTTGAAAAATACGGTGTAGAAGGCAGTGTGCAAACCAAATCGTATCAACCCTTTTTGGATACCTTGCACACCGGACAAAAAGCCCGCTTTCGCGTAACGCTGAACCCGGTGATCGCCCTTGCACAAAAAGAGGGAAGGGGGCGGGTCGTTCCCCATGTGACAGCCCAACAGCAAATGCAGTTTTTGGCGGATCGCGCGGAGAAAAACGGATTTTCTTTAGAAGAAGACAACTACGGAATCGTCGAACGGGGCTATGTGGAATTTCACCGAAGCGGACAACGCCCGATCCGCCTGAGCAAAGCAAGCTACGAAGGCATATTGACAATCACCGAAGAAGATACATTCCGACGCCTGCTGACAGAAGGCATGGGCAAGAAAAAAGCATACGGTTTCGGCCTGATGACCGTCATCCCGATCCGTCCATGAAAACACAAAGCGGCGCAAAGAAAACGACCCTGAAAGAACTGCCCCGCATCGGGGACCGGGTGAGCTTTATTTATGTAGAGCAGGCAAAAATCAACCGGCAGGACAGCGCGGTAACCGTAACCGACAGCCGCGGGATCGTCCGGATTCCCGTTGCCATGATCGGCGTGCTTTTACTGGGGCCGGGGACCGATATCAGCCACCGCGCGGTAGAGTTGATGGGAGATACCGGCACCAGTATGCTTTGGGTCGGCGAACGCGGTGTGCGCCAGTACGCCCATGGGAGGGCCCTGGCTCATTCCACCCGTTTTCTGGTTAAACAGGCCGCCTTTGTATCCAATACACGTACCCGCCTGGCTGTTGCGCGCAAAATGTATCAGATGCGTTTTCCCAACGAGGAGGTGACCTCCTTAACCATGCAGCAGCTGCGCGGGCGGGAAGGCGCCCGCGTACGCAGCGTGTATCGGGGATTGTCCAAGCAATACGGTGTTGAATGGACCCGCAGGGAATACGATCCGGACGACTATGACGCAGGATCCGTGATAAACCGGGCCTTGTCCGCGGCTAATGTATCCCTCTACGGCATCGTCTACAGCGTGATTGCCGCATTGGGTTTATCGCCCGGACTGGGTTTTGTCCACACCGGACACGATCTTTCATTTGTATACGACGTGGCTGATCTGTACAAGGCGCAGATATCCATCCCGGCCGCGTTTGAAGTAGCCGCCGCTTTCAAAGAAGGAGACGACGTCGGCCGCTTGGCGCGCCTGAAAGTACGCGACAAACTGGTCGACGGAAAACTGATGAAACAGATCGTAAAAGACCTGCAGACCTTACTGGAAGTGGAAGAAGAGGACGAAATGTTTCTGAACACGATTCACCTTTGGGATGACAAAGAAGAGCTCACCGCCCACGGGGTAAGCTATCAGGAGGCGTTTTAGTTGCCTCTTACCGTCATAACCGTCCGCAATGTACCGCCATCTTTACGGGGGGATCTGACCAAATGGATGCAGGAAATCGCCACCGGAGTCTACGTGGGGAATTTCAACCGAAAAGTGCGCGAAGAGCTCTGGGAACGCGTAAAGACAAGTGCGGGAACCGGCGAAGCAACGCTAAGTTATGCCGATCGGAACGAAATCGGCTACCGGTTTGAAAGCTATGGTACCCCGCGCCGCTCGGTGGACTATGACGGCATCCCCCTCGTACAGCTCCTACAGGAAACGCAATCGGATTCGCCACAGGTACAAACGGGCAAAAGCAACGCCAGAAAGTTTCATGAAGCCCGGAAATTTACGGCGAAAAAGAAAACAGCGAATCCCATTTTGCCCTATATCGTACTGGATATAGAAACCGACGGACTCGATCCGCAAAAGCACCGCATCATAGAATTGGGAGCCATCCGGGTTGAAGGCAATGCGCAAACGGAATTCCACGCATTGATACAATACGAAGAAAAACTCCCCGAAGAAATTACCAAACTGACGGGAATCACAAACGAATTGCTCCAAAAAGAAGGCATACCGATCGAAAAAGCCATGCAGGAATGGATGGAATTTGCAGGCGACACCATCCTTATCGGATACGGCATCGACTTTGACTGCCGATTTCTAAATGCACAATTGCGAAAACTGAAACAGGAACCGATCCGCCAAAAAACACTGGATGTGATGCGTTGGGTCAAAAAAGAAAAAATGCTGCTGCCGAACTATCGTCTTGCAACCGTGCTGCCCGCCTACGGCATCCAAGCCGAAGTACCGCACCGCGCCCTGCAAGACGCCCGGTTAATCTGCGAGCTCGCAGGCAAAGTGAATCAATTTCTGGGATCCATCAAATAAGAATAGCGATTTACAGGGGATCTATAACTGTCGTTCCCGCACAAGCGGGGGTGATCC
>JAAYQA010000071.1 GCA_012519495.1 Tissierellia bacterium
GACGATGACTGGGACGATGACGATGATGACGACGATGATTGGGACGACGATGATGATGACGATTAATGCATAACGGAATAACACACAAAGCCTCGGGAACGGGGCTTTTTTCTTATCCGGAAATTGGCGGCGGCAATAGTTTTTACGATTTTAGGGTATAGATATAGGGACCGAGGGGAGGAATGGCATGGAACCGATTATCATTAATCATGAGACCTTTGCAGATCATGTAGAAAACCACAATGGCATTGCTATTGTAGACTTTTGGGCAACCTGGTGTGCGCCCTGCCGGATGATGTCGCCTATTATGGACGAATTGGCGAAAGAAGCACCGGACGACGTACTCATTGCCAAAGTAAATGTAGACCAGGAACAGCAGCTCGCCCAGGAACACCGGGTCATGAGCATTCCGACGCTGATTATCTATAAGGACGGCAAGGAACTGGATCGGATCGTCGGTGTGACATCCAAAGACCGACTGACATCCTATTACAAAAAAGGAGAGTAAGCGATGAAAGATAATTTAAAAGATATGAAGGACAAAATTGTAGACAAAGCCCAGAGCTTAGCGGATGACGGAAAGAAAATGGCCGACAAGACGGTGAAGGATGCAAAAAAAGGCGCCGATCAGGCTGCGAAGGACGCGAAGAAAGGGGCCGGCAATGCGGTGGATTCCGTAAAGGAAACCGCAGGCAATGTAACCCGGGAAGCCGGAGAAATTGTAAAGGATATCGGAGAGATTGCCCGCCAGGTAGCCGATTCTCCTGCCAAAGCCGCCAAAAAGATCGGCAAGAATCTGAAGAAATAAAAGCCCCGCGCGGGCTTTTTTTATGGGCAGGAATCCCGTTTTTCCGCTTACTTGAAATCAAAGGCGGGATTTGGTATTCTTATCTCATAAGGAAACACAGGCAAATACCGATGCGATGAAGAGAAGAGAACCGTTATCCGGCTAAAGAGAGCCCCGCTTGGTGAAAAGGGGTGCCGCAGCAGGGCGGGGAGAATGGTCTTGGAGCATTTGATTACGTGAATCTGCGTTAAGGAGGGCGCATGCGCCCGGTGAGTAAGCTGATTTTGGCTTTAAAAAAGAGTGGTACCACGATAACTTCGTCTCTTACGGGACGGAGTTTTTTTATGGAATGATCTGGGATGATAAGGAGAAGAGAACATGGAAAAGAAACCCTATTATATTACGACGCCGATCTACTATCCGTCGGACAATCTGCATTTAGGGCATACGTATACGACGATTGTGGCGGATACGGTCAAACGTTACAAACAATTGCAGGGCTACGATGCGTTTTTTACAACGGGAACCGATGAGCACGGCCAAAAACTGCTGGAAGCAGCGCAAAAAGCCGGGAAAGAACCGCTGGAATACATCGACCCGATTGTGGATTCCGCCAAAGCGCTCTGGAAGAAGCTGGATATCCGCTACGACGCGTTTGTGCGCTCTACGAGCGACGCCCACGCGAAAAATGTGCAGAAGATCTTTCAGAAACTGTATGACAAGGGAGAAATCTACAAGGCATCCTACAGCGGAAACTACTGTACGCCCTGTGAATCCTTCTGGACGGATGCGCAGCTGGTTGAAGGCAACTGCCCGGACTGCGGCCGGCCGACCCATAAGCACGAGGAAGAATCCTATTTTTTCCGTTTGAGCAAATACCGCGACAAACTGCTGCAGCTGTATGAGGACAATCCCGACTTTATCCGTCCGGCGGCGCGCAAAAACGAAATGATCAACAATTTCCTGGCAGAAGGGCTGGAAGATCTGTCGGTATCGCGCGAAACGCTAAAATGGGGGATTAAAGTTCCGTTTGATCCCAAACATACAATCTATGTCTGGATTGATGCCTTGTCCTGCTATCTGACCGGTATCGGCATGGGGCAGGATGAAGCGCAGTTTGCCCGCTACTGGCCGGCCGATCTGCACCTGGTCGGAAAAGAAATTGTACGTTTTCATACGATTATCTGGCCGGCCATTCTTATGGCGGCGGATTTGCCGTTGCCGAAGTCGGTATTTGCCCACGGGTGGATTTTGTTTGATCAGGACAAGATGAGTAAATCCAAAGGAAATATTATGTATGCCGAGCCGATTATCGACCTCTACGGTGTCGATGTCTTGCGCTATTTCGTTTTGCGGGAGTTCCGCTTCGGTTCAGACGGCGACTTCACAAAAGAAAAACTGTTAAAACGGGTCAATTCCGATTTGGCAAACGATCTGGGCAATCTGTTGTCGCGTACGGTTTCCATGGTGGAAAAATATTTCGGCGGTGTATTGCCGGCACCGGTCTCTTTTGGCGAGCACGATGCAGAGATCAAGGAACTGCTGGTGGCGATTGCGCCACAGGTGGAAGAGCGCATGGACGCACTGGATTTCTCGCAGGCGCTGGAAGAGATCTGGAAAGGCATCCGCCGTTTGAACAAGTATATCGACGAAACGATGCCCTGGGTTTTGGGCAAAGAAGGCGACACGGACCGTTTGTCGACTGTCCTGTACAATCTGACCGACGGACTCAGAATCATCAGCACCCTTTTGCTCCCGTTTATGGAAGGCACGGCGCTGAAGATGAAAGAGCAGCTCGGCCTTTCGGAACTGCGCTATGAAGATGTCACCGTGTTCGGGACAACGCCGGCGGGCAGCACGCTGAAAAAGACGGAGAATATGTTCCCGCGTCTGGATATTGACAAAGAACTGGTTCGCCTGGATGAAGCCAATCAGAAACTGATTGCGGAACGCAAAAAAGAAAAAGAACAGCCGAAAGAAAAAGTTGAAACCGAAGAGAGCGCGCAGATTACGATCGACGATTTTTCGAAAGTGGAAATGAAAGCGGGTACGGTCCTTTCTTGCGAACGCCATCCCAATGCGGATAAACTCCTGGTGTTCCAGGTGGATACCGGCACAGAAACCCGCCAGATTGTGTCCGGTCTGGCAGAATTTTACCGGCCCGAGGAATTGGTGGGACGCCGGGTCGTGTGTGTCATGAATCTGAAACCGGTGAAACTGCGCGGGGTCGAATCCCGCGGGATGCTTCTTACCGCTGAAGATACCACCGGTACCGTAACGCTTTTAACTACCCATGAAGAGGTAGAGGCCGGCGCAGAGGTATCGTAGATGAGACTGATAGACAGTCATGCACATTTGGATGATGCCCGTTTCAGCAAGAACCGGGAGCGGATCATCGAAGCACTGCCGTATCAGGGGGTTCGTTATGTGATAAACCCCGGAAGCGATCTGACTTCCAGCCGGCGTGCCGTGCGACTGGCCGAACAGAATGCGCGGGTGTTTGCCGCTGTCGGTACGCACCCGCACGATGCCGACAACTACAACGCCCACGCCGAAAGAATGTATCGTCAATTGCGCGAAAGCTCAGACAAGGTGGTTGCGATCGGAGAAATCGGGCTGGACTATTACTACGATCATTCGCCGCGGGAGATCCAAAAAAATGTCTTTATCGAACAACTGGCATTGGCCAGGGAACTCGAACTGCCGGTGATTATCCATAGCCGTTCGGCAGAAGGGGACATGTACCCGATCCTGAAAAAACATCTGGGACCGGCAGGTGGGGTCATGCATTGTTTCAGCGGCGACTGGGCGGCCGCCATGCAGTATTTGTCATTGGATATGTATATTTCCATTGCGGGGACCGTTACTTTCAAAAACGCTGCGGCAACCCAGGATGTTGCCAAACGAACCCCGGCCGACCGGCTCCTGATCGAAACCGATTCGCCCTATCTGACCCCGACGCCGTTTCGGGGCAAACGAAATGAGCCTGCGCTGGTGCATTATGTGGCGCAAAAGGTTGCCGAACTGCGCGGCATCACAGAAGAAGAGGTCGCGCGTCAAACAACAGAAAACGCCATCCGTCTGTTTGCACTGCCGGACCATTTGTCATGAAAGAAACGATTATTGTAGAAGGAAAAGACGATATCCGTGCGGTAAAAGCCGCGGTCGACTGCCCCGTGATCGCCACGGGCGGGACCCATTTCGGCGAGAAAAAACTCGCGGAGATCCGGGCGGCACAGGCGCGCACCGGTATTATTGTCCTCACAGACCCCGACTACGCCGGGCAGAGTATCCGGGAGAAAATTACCAAAGCCGTACCCGGGGCACGGCATGCGTATCTGCCGCGCGCGCTGGCAAGCAAAGACCACAAAGCCGGCGTGGAACATGCAAAACCCGAGACGATTCGCAAGGCATTGGATTCTGTACGGACAGAAAGCGGTCCGAAGGGGAGCCTGACGATGGCCGATCTGATGACAATGGGGCTTACGGGTTCTGCAGCAGCCGCAGAACGCCGCCGCAAAGCCGGTCATCGGCTCTCTATCGGCGAATGCAATGCCGCCCGATTTCTGGAACGGGTGAACCGCTACGGCATCCAAAAGAAGGACATAGAAGAGGCCCTAAGGAGCAGCAATGGAGAATAAACGGCTCTATACCGTGGCGAGTGTGAAGGACAGCATACGACGCGGCGGGTTGAAACCCATCAAAAGCCTGGGGCAGAACTTTTTGGTCGACGGCAATATCGTCCGAAAGATCTGCGACACGGCAAATATTACAAAAGAGGATACCGTGCTGGAAATCGGACCCGGGATCGGTACGCTCACAGAAGAACTCGCGCTCCGGGCCAAAAGGGTAATCGCTGTGGAGATCGACCGCCATCTGATCCCTGTACTGGAAGAAAACCTGGCACCGTATGAAAATGTGCGGCTGATCCATGCGGATATATTGGAAACCGATGCGGATGCATTGATACAAAAAAACGGCGGGGGCGGCCCGGCCAAGGTGGTGGCAAACTTACCCTACTACATTACCACACCCATACTCACCGGTTTACTGGAACACACCCGATTGATACAAAGCATCACCGCCATGATGCAAAAGGAAGTGGCCGAACGGATTGTCGCAAAAGCCGGGGAGGCAGCCTACGGCAGTCTCAGCGTTTTTGTGCAGAGTTTTGCCGATGTACAGATTGCTTTTTCTGTGCCCAATACCGTATTCATTCCCAAACCCAATGTGGGTTCGGCCGTTGTACACATGGAGCGCAAGGAAAAAGACGAACGGTTTGACCCGGCTTTTTTTGCTTTCGTACGCAAGGCGTTTTCTTTGCGCAGAAAAACCATGGCCAATGCGCTGTCCGCAAACGACGGATATGAAAAAAGGGCCGTAATACAGGCTTTGCAGGCCGCCGGTCTGCCGGAGAACATCCGCGCAGAAGCCTTGCATGCGGAAAAACTCTTTTCTGTCTTTAAAGTCCTTCGTGATTAAACCTCGTTCTATCGGGTATGAATCCCCTAAGAAAGAAGGTGACACGATGGACAAAAAAGTCGTAGTATTTACGAGCAATACCTGCCCGTACTGCAATATGGCAAAAGAGTATCTGAACGATAAAAATGTGGATTTTGAAGAAAAAAATATTCAAACCGATAAAGCCGCCCGCGACGAACTGATGAAAATGGGACACCTCGGTGTGCCGGTCATCCTCGTAGGCGACGAAGAAGTCGTCGGATTCGATCAGCAAAAGCTGGACGATCTGCTGGCCTAAGCATACAATAGCACGAAAAAAAAGGGAGCCGTTGGTCGGCTCCTTTTTTGTGTCAATGGATTTATACTTCATCTCCGATTTTTTCTTTTCCCAATTCGTAGAAGGTTTTGACCATCACGCCCGTGGCGCCTTTGGGCAAATAGCCTTCGGCTTTGGTGAGCCAGGAGGTGCCGGCAATATCCAGATGCACCCACGGTTTGTCTTCCACAAATTTCTCCAGGAACAGACCGGCTGTGATCGTACCGGCTCCGCGCTCGGTAATATTGCTGATATCGGCAAAGCTGCCCTTCAGCTGCTCGCGGAAATGATCATGCGACGGAAGCATCCAGATGTTTTCACCGGCGGCTTCCGATGCGTTTTTCACCTCGATATACAGGCCTTCGTTATTGGTGATCGCGCCGGTGTAGGTGTGGCCCAAGGCGACAATGCAGGCGCCGGTGAGGGTGGCAACGTCGATAATCTTTTTGGAATTGACTTTGGTCGCGGCATAATACAGCGCATCCGCCAGGGTAATGCGGCCTTCGGCGTCGGTGTTTCCGACCTCTACAGTGAGTCCCGCCATCGTCGTAATGATATCGCCCGGTTTATACGCGTGACCGGATATAAGGTTTTCACAGGCGGCAATCAATCCGACGACATTTTTATCGCCCTTGTTTTTTGCCAGCGCATAGATAGCGCCGATCACCGATGCCGCACCCGACATATCGGTTTTCATATCGACCATGCTCTTGGTCGGCTTTAAGGAATAGCCGCCGGAGTCAAAGGTGAGCCCTTTCCCGACCAGGGTAAGTGCCGGCTCGTCTTCGCCATGGGGCAGATACTCCATTCTAATAAATCGGGGCGGATTAGACGAGCCCTGTGCCACAGAAAGAAAAGCGGTCATGCCGAGCGCGCGGATTTCCTCTTCGTCATAGACGGTTACCTTTACACCCAGAGGGGAAAGCAGCTCTTCGGCTTTTTCTGCGAGCGTTTGGGGCGTGATCACATTGGCGGGTTCGTTGATTAAGTCACGCGCAATGGCTACCCCGTCCATCACATTTTGCATCTCTTCCAGAATGGCTTCTTTTCCGTCCATCCACTTGGCTTCCAGACAAAGGGACAGATCCGGTTTTTGTATTTCCTTGTCTTCGGTTTTATATTTGTCGAAACGGTAATCGTTTTGCATGGCGCCTTCAAAAATCGCCTTGAGCGCAAGCGGATCGGCCAGCTCTTCCATTTCCGGCACGATAAAGTTCGCCTTTTCGATATTCAGCTTCGTTACGGTTTCCAGTGCTTTAAATGACATGGTACGAAGCGCATCGTAGTCAAATTTTTCGCGCGGCCCCAGTCCGACCAGGATCATGTTTTCTGTGCCGGGTTTTACCTCTACATAGGTCTCGCCCAATTTGCCGGTGAAGTTCCCGGATTCCTGCAGCCAGTTTTTCGTATCCTCCTGCACATCTTCCGGGAAATCATGGGTGAACATCGGGAGAATGCGAATATCTCCCTGCTTTTCAAACGTTATTTTCACGCTGTATACCTCCTATGTTCTGTTGCTCTTTCCTTGATATACCCTATTTTCTCCGATTTCCACGAATTGCAGTAATTTGTATTTATCTTGTATCAACAGTTAAAAACTTATCTTCCCATTTAAATTGACGAAATGAGTCAACTTTGCTATAATGGCCCATATTAATCAAAAGGGAGGTTAATTCTTTGAAGAAAACTGTATCTTTGCTTCTCGTGCTGATACTGGTTCTTGCATTGGTTGCATGCGGTGGCGGTAACGACGCAGCAGCGGATGGTTTGAAAGCCGGTACATACACGGGCGAAGGAGAAGGCGGCCATGGTGGCCCCGTCAAAGTGGAAGTTGTAGTCGGAGACGACGGCAAAATTTCCGCCGTGAATGTATTGGAACACAATGAAACCGAAGGAATCGGTTCTTTGGCATTGGAATCGCTGCCCGGCGCGGTAGTAGAAAACAACGGAACCGAAGGTGTGGACGCTGTATCCGGCGCAACCATGACATCGGAAGCATTTTTCAGCGCGGTTAACGCGGCATTGGAACAGGCAAAATAATAAAGTTTACGATAAAAAACGACTCCTTCGCGGGAGTCGTTTTTGCGTGCGGTTTTGTCTACAGCAAGGCTTTGGCAGCAGCGAGCGCTTTGTCGTAGTCGGGGTGATTGGTGTTTTCTTCCACATATTCGATATGCTGAATCACACCGTCTTTGTCAATGACGACAACGCCGCGGTTTAACAGCCGCAGTTCTTCCATCAGAAAACCGTAGTTTTTGCCGAAGTCGGTGTCTTTGTGGTCGGACAGCAATTTGGAATTGCCGATGGTGTAGGTCTCGTCGAAACGGCCTTGCGCAAAGGGCAGATCCATGGAAATGGTTAATACTTCCACATCGTTCAGCTTTTCGGCTTCTTCGTTAAAACGAATCGTCTGCTGCTGGCAGACTTCGGTATCCAGGGAAGGCACGACGCTGATGATGCGAACGCCTTGGGTGTCTTTCAAAGAGACCGGTTCCAGATTGTTGTTTAATACGGTAAAATCCGGGGCAGGATCGCCGACTTCCAGTGCCTGACCGGACAGGGTAACGGGGTTTCCCATCATGGTGTGTTTGTCATGTGTTTTCATAGATTCCTTCCTTTCAAAACGGTAAGTACCTTATTCATACCCAAAACCCCGGCGATTCTTCTTTGCATTTTAGTGTTTTTTTACCGGTGTCTTTGGTCTTTATGTGTACAATCAGCCACTTTGTGTTATAATCATCCCATATGGTAGAAAGGAGATGCATGATGCCCCTTTTAGGAGTTCTTGTGGGATTCATCCTGCTCTTAATTTTCGGGAAACTGTTGGTTCTTCCGGTGAAGGTTCTTGTCCGACTGCTGCTGAACGGCTTAGCGGGCGCTGTGACGCTCTTTCTTGTGAATCTCGTGGGCGGTATGTTTGGACTTCATTTGGAAATAACGGCATTAAACGCACTGATCGCAGGATTCTTCGGAGTTCCGGGCGTCATCGTAATGCTTCTTTTGCGCTAAGAAGAATCGGCAAGTAATCAGGAGGTAGTAGTATATGGCAGACATAAAATTGCAAGCAAAACGGCGCGACGCCGTTGGCAAAAACCGAGTGGACAAGCTCAGAGTGAAAGGGCAGGTCCCGGGCGTTCTTTATCATAGAGGCGAAGAAAATTCCCTTGTGCAGTTTGAAGAAGGTGCGTTCGACAAAGTGTTCAAAGAAGCGGGCACATCCACCATCATCGATGTCGTATTGGACGGCACGGCGTATCCCGTTATTATTAAGGAAGTACAACGCCATCCGTTCAAGAATCTCGTATTGCATTGCGACTTTCAAACGATTCGCATGGACGAAGTGCTTCGCATTTCCGTACCGATCCATCTGGAAGGCCGCGACGAAATCCGTTTACAGCCTTCGGTACTGACCCAGGCGCTGAACGAACTGGATATCGAATGCCTCCCGGCCGATATTCCGGAGAGTGTATCCATCAATGTAGTGGACATGACCTTTGAAACACCGCTGTTTGTAAAAGATCTGGATATCTTTGGCGATGAAAAAGTAACCATTCTTCACGAGGAAGACGAACCGGTCGCGATTCTGTCTGAACCGCAGGAGGAATTGGAAGAAGAGGAAGATCTGGAAGATATCGATGCGGCGGATGTACCCACCGTTGACGAAACCGAAGAAGGCGGAGAAGCCGACGACGAAGAATAAAGGAATGAGGGACTTACCTGCGGTAAGTCCCTTTTTGAAAGAAAGGGATACTTGTGAAAGGGCCGCTTTATAAAGCGCTGCGGACAACGGCGAACAAAAACCCCGTGCATTTTCATATGCCCGGGCACAAAAACCGGACGCATAATATGCCTTGGCTGCAGGATGCCGCGGTAATCGATACGACAGAAACCTATGGTTCGGATAATTTGCTGCATCCGGAAGAAGCGATCCGCGACAGCCTGGATGCGATCGCAGCGATCTTCGGTGCGAAGCGTTCCCTGTTTTCTCTAAACGGGTCTACGGGCAGTATCTATATGGCCCAGCATATGGCGCTGCAGCCGGGCGAAACCCTTTTGGTACAAAGAGACTCGCACAAAAGCGTCTACAATGGAGCGATACTGAACCGGATCCAACTGGACTATGTGTATCCCGCCTATGACAAAACCCGGCATATCGTGCAGGACATTCAGCCCGAAGCAATCCGGGACAAACTGCAGGCCAATCCGTCGATCAAGGCGGTGATGGTGGTGTATCCCAATTATTTCGGCATCACATCGGATCTGGCGCGGATTGCAGAGGTTTGTCACGCGCATGGCGCGCTTCTGATCGTAGACGAAGCGCATGGCAGTCATATGCATTTTTCCGACCGCCTGCCGCCGTCGGCCCTGTCCTGCGGGGCTGATATCGTCGTGCAGAGTACGCATAAAACCATGCCTTCTCTGACACAAACCTCGCTTTTGCATATCGGCGAACGCGTGGATGAGGCGGCGCTTTCCCGTGCGGGCGCGTTGTTTCAGACGACCAGCCCGTCGTATCTGTTTATGACGAGCATTGAAAACGCGGTTTTGTATATGGACAGCGAAAAAGGGCGTGCGCAGCTGGATGCCTTGCTGGATCAGGTACAGGCGTTTCGCCGGCAAGTGTCGGCGCTGCCGGACTATGAAATTCTCTGCGCAGAGGATATGCAAAACGGACTGGATCTGACCCGCCTTTTGTTTCGGCACAAAAACTGCAGCGGAGCTAAACTGAAGGATATTTTGTATTACGAACACAATATCGCGCTGGAAATGGCCGACTTGTATTATGCGCTGGCGCTGGGTTCTGTGAACAATACCCAAGAGGACTTTTCCGCTTTGGTAGAGGCGCTTGCCCGGGTGGGAGAGGCCTGCAGGCATTGTCCCGCGCAAATAAGAACGCCGGCGGATCTGATCCCTGCAACGATCGATCTTCCGATGTATGAGGCATATTATCAGGAAAAAGAAACGATCCCGCTTGCAACTGCGGCGGGACGCGTGGCAGGACAACAGCTCATACCGTATCCGCCGGGGGTGCCTGTGGTTTTGCCCGGCGAACGGATCACCGAGCCGCTGATACAAAAACTGACTGACCTACAAGAACAAGGAATCGATATCGTAGGAATGATCGGACCGGAAAGGGCATGTGTGGAAGTGTTGCGATGAAGGGAATCTTTATTACGCTGGAAGGGGCCGACGGCTCCGGCAAATCAAGTTTTGCCAAAGGAATTGCAAAAGAACTCGCCGAACTGGGTATACTATACACAATGACACGCGAACCCGGCGGAACCGAAATCGGCGAACAAATCCGGGATATCCTTCTGGACAACGACCACGAGGAGATGGGTTTTCGGGCGGAGGCGCTTTTGTATGCCGCCAGCCGTGCCCAGCATGTAAAAGAGGTAATCCGGCCGGCGTTGGAAGCGGGACATGTCGTTTTGTGTGAACGCTATATCCTCTCCTCGATCGCCTATCAGGGTTACGGGCGCCGTTTGGGAGAAGAGAAGATCCTGCAGATCAACGACTTTGCCACAGACGGTCTCATGCCGGATCTGACGCTGTTCTTTTCAGTGGACCCGCGTCATACACTGGCCAGAAAAGCGGGTGCGCCGGACCGGTTGGAAGAAGAAGGAGCCGGTTTTCACGGTCGCGTGTATGAAGGATATATGCAAGCAGTACAAAGATATCCGGGAAAAGTTGTCATCATCGACGCGACAAAACCGGAGGAAGAAGTGTTCCGGGCAGGGCGTGAAGCGCTGTTGCGTCATCTTAGGGGGGAGTGAAACCACAATGAAAATGCTCATCGCCATCGTGCAGGACCAGGATTCGCATATACTGATGGATGAATTATCGGAACGGGATTTCCGCATGACCAAGCTGGCCTCTACCGGCGGCTTTCTGAAAGCGGGCAATACAACTATACTCATGGGGATCGACGAAGCGCGGATTCCCGAAGCGCTGTCCATCATTGAAAACAACTGTAAATCCAGAGATATGACCACCTCCCTGATGTCGGTAACGATGCCGGGGGATGCATACATTCCCTATCCGGTGGAACTGAAGGTCGGCGGCGCAACGGTATTTATTCTGGACGTGGAGTCCTTTGTTCGGATTTAGGAGATAAATATGAAACTGATTTTAGCCATTATTGAAGACGAATTGGCCTTTGAAGTCGCAAAAGCCCTCTCGGAAAAAGGCGTGCGCAGCACAAAACTTTCTTCTTCGGGCGGGTTTTTGAAAAAAGGAAATACGACGCTGCTCATCGGGATCGAAAAAGCGCGTACCGAAGAAACGGTGGAAGAAATCCGCCGGGTCTGCCAGGGCGCTCAGCGCGATCCCGACAGTGACAACGAATTTTTGGCCAATATTTTTATTCTTCCCATTACCGACTACATGCAGATTTAGTATGATGTCGGAGCATGTATTCGCGCAGATAGGCACGGAGAATCTTTCCCATGCCTATCTTTTTGAATCGATGGACACGGAACACGCGCGTGCCGTGGTGGACGCGTTTGCCGCCCGCCTGTTCTGCAAAGACAAAGTGCCGTGCAAGTCGTGTCCGGCCTGTATAAAGATTGCAGCCGGTACGCATCCGGATCTGATGCGGATCCGCCCCGAAAAGGATTCGATCGGGATCGATGCGGTGCGCGCCATGACCCGCAATCTGTCTCTGGCCCCGCTGGAGGCGGAAAAGAAGATCGTACATATCGAAAGTGCGCATTTTATGCGGATCCCTGCCCAGAACGCGCTGCTTAAAACGTTGGAAGAGCCGCCGTTGTATGGTATCATTATCTTGTCGTTGTCCAATGCCAAGCGGATATTGCCGACGATCCGCTCCCGCTGCCGCCTGGTGCGAATCGGAGAAACCAAAAGACCGGCCACGATCGACCGCAGGCTTTTGGAAGAAGTGCTGACAGACGCCGGAAACGGCAATGTGGACGCAGCGTTTAAGTCCGTCAAGTTTTTTCAGGACTATAAGGATCACAAAGAAGAACTGCTGCAGGAGATCGAACTCTATCTGCGCGATCTTCTGATTTTTAAAACCACCGGAGAGAAAACCCTGCTGACAGACCCCGGCTTGTCCGAGCGGGCAGAGCAGAATCGCATGGAACCGGCGCAGATTATCCGCGTACTGGATCTTTTGGTCGAGGTACGGGAAGGATTTCGCCGAAACGTAAATTTTCAGCTTTCCATGGAGCGAATTTTGATAGAAATGCTTGAGGAGTCATCATGATACCCGTTGTAGGCGTACGATTTAAAGAGGCCGGAAAAATGTATTATTTCGATCCGGCGCACTATGAGATAGAGAAAAACGACCGCGTGATCGTGGAAACGGTACGCGGTGTGGAATACGGTCATGTCATTACCGACATACTGCAGATCAATGAAAAGGAACTGGTCAGCCCGTTGAAGCCGGTTTTGCGCATTGCCGACGAGACCGATACCTATGTGCACGAACAGAACAAGGAAAAAGCACTGCGCGCTATGGAGATTGCCGCCGAAAAAATCAGCGAACACGGCCTGCCCATGAAGCTGATCGATGCGGAATATACCTTCGATTCCAATAAGGTGATCTTTTATTTCAGCGCGGAAAACCGCGTGGACTTTCGCGAACTGGTAAAGGATCTGGCCGCCGTCTTTCGCATACGGATCGAACTGAAGCAGATCGGTGTGAGAGACCAGGCAAAGATGATCGGCGGCTTGGGTCCGTGCGGCAAGGAAACCTGCTGTGTGCAGTTTATGGGCGAGTTTGAGCCGGTCTCCATCAAAATGGCCAAGGATCAGTCCATCTCGTTAAACCCCGGCAAAATTTCAGGCCTGTGCGGGAGGCTGATGTGCTGCCTGAAGTTTGAGCAATGCGTATACGAAGACAAGCTGACCCGCATACCCAGACAGGGGACCGTAGTTGTCACAAAAGACGGAACCGGCCCGATTATATCAACCGAAACGCTGTCGGAGACGGTGCGGGTGAAGGTGGAGCTCGACGACGGAACCGAAGAGGTACGAACCTACCCGATTGCGGAGTGTGAGATAACGCGGCAGGTAGACCGCAGGTATCGCGACAATAACGAAGTCAGCCGCTTTCAGCATCCAAAAGAATAAGGAAACGGTACGCCGGCAGGAGATCCTGCCGGCGTTTCTGTCATTTTTGGGAATAATGTGCTATAATAGGGCTGTCGGTCGGAGCATAGCTCCGGCGGAACATTTTAATTTGAAAGGAGAATGATTCGTGAACACTGTCAGGCACACCGGCCCGTCCAATGACGACCCTTGCCCTTGTTGCGGGATGCACGCACGGGGATTCTCCTTCTTATGGTATAAATAGCGGATTCAGCTGTTTTTAGCGTGTTTGAACAAGAGAGGGAGACCTCTCTTTTTATGTGTCCGCACAGGGACCTGACTCACGGAAACCCGTAGAGGAGGTACCGAAATGATGAAAACCGAAATGCAACGAGAACACATTCTACACACGCTGCAAATAGCGCTTGCGGCACAGGAGTATCCCGGTCTGCAAAAGTTTTTGGCGCAGATCCATGTAGCGGATGCAGCTGCTTTTATTGAAAGCCTGCCTCCGAAAGAAGCGGCGCTGGTATTTCGCCTGCTGCCCAAAACCGAAGGGGCGCAGGTTTTTGCCGAACTGGAATTCGACGCGCAGCAGGAGCTTTTGCATGCATTTACCGACAGGGAACTGCAGGAAGTGGTGGAGGAGCTGTATCTGGATGATGCGGTCGATCTGCTGGAAGAACTGCCGGCAGGCGTAGTCGCCCGCGTATTGCGTCTGTCCGATGCCGATCGTCGGGCGGAGCTGAACCATTATCTGCGCTTCCCGAAGGATTCCGCCGGCTCCATCATGACCGGGGAATTCATGATGCTCAAAAAACACTGGACAGTCGGCCAAGCCATCAAACGGATCCGGGAGACCGGGCAGGATAAAGAAACGATTTACACCTGCTATGTCACCGATGCGTTTCGGGTGCTGGAAGGCGTGGTGTCGGTGCGAACACTGCTTTTGTCGCCCGATACGGCCTATGTGGGCGAATGTATGGATACGCATATTATTCAGGCACAAACACATGACGACCAGGAAGTCATTGTGCCCTTGTTCCGTGAATACGATCTGTTGTCGCTTCCGATTGTGGATACGGAAAAGCGCATGGTGGGGATTATCACCGTGGACGATGCCCTGGATGTATCCGATTACGAGGTAACCGAAGACTTTCAGCGCATGGCGCTCACAGAGCCTTCCGCCCGGCCCTATCTGAAAACACCCGTGCATGTGCATGCCAAAAACCGCGTGAGCTGGCTTTTGATCCTGATGCTTTCCGGCATGGTCAACGGCAGAATCCTCGAAGGCTATGAACACGCCTTTTTAGCGATCCCTGTGCTGGTCAGCTTTATTCCGATGCTTACCGATACCGGCGGCAATGCCGGATCGCAAAGCTCCACGATCATCATCCGGGGTATGAGCATGGGAGAAATTGTACCCGGAGATATCGGGCGAATCATCTGGTCGGAACTGCGCATTGCCTTATTGGTCGGTTTGGTGATGGCTGCGGTAAACTATGCCCGGATCTATTTCTTCGTGCAGGACGGCGACCCGATGATTGCGCTGACGGTTTCTTTGGCGCTTCTTTTTGTCATCCTTTTGTCGAAAGTGGTAGGCGGAACGCTCCCGATCCTGGCCAAGAAAGCCGGCGTCGATCCCGCGATCATGGCCGCGCCCTTGATTACCACGGTAGTGGATGCGTTGGGGTTAATCCTGTATTTCTCCATTGCTGTGCGCCTTTTGCAGATATAGGACGCTCTTTTCCTTTGCCGCAGATCATGACTTTGTCAATGAGCAGGAGAATTCCCGGGAAGCCGGTTTCTCATTTCACGAAAATCGTGTATAATGGAGTTGTAAAAATAACCATGGAGGTGGAGAAAACTATGGCTTATGTAATTCAAGATGCTTGCATCGCATGCGGTGCTTGCGAACCCGAGTGCCCCGTAGAGGCGATCAGCCCCGGAGACATCTATGTGATCGACGCTGACAAATGCATCGACTGTGGAGCTTGCAACGCAGTTTGCCCGGTAGACGCGCCGCAACCCGAATAATCACGTACTTAAAAAGAGACCCGTCAAGGGTCTTTTTTCATAATCGAAGGGACCCGGATGAAAACAACCTATGATCGCATTCCCGGCACGCCGTACGGGATCTATCAATACGAAAACCGCTTTCGCTACGGGATGGATGCCGTTTTGCTTTCCTGGTATGCCCGCGCGGAAAAAGAAGATGTCTGTATCGATCTGTGTTCGGGCACGGGCATTGTCGCATTGCGGCATCATTACATATATCGACCCAAAAAAACCTACGCCATAGAAATGCAGGAGGAGATGGCGCAGCTTTGCATGCGTTCGGTTGTGCACAACGGTTTACCAAACCGTCTGCACTGCCTTGCGGGTGACTTTACCCGCATGGAAACCTCCTTTGTGCCGGGCGGTGTGCAGGTAGTCATGGCAAACCCGCCCTATATCAGAAAAGGACATGGCAAGCACAGCCCGCATGCACAGGTAGCGATGGCCCGCCATGAGATCACCATGTCTTTGAACGATCTGTTTTCGTTTGCCCGTAGGGTTCTGCCTTCGGGCGGACGGTTTTATATGATCCACCGGCCGGGTCGCCTGGGAGAAATCCTTTCTTTGTCCCATGCCTATCATCTGCCCGTAAAAGAAATCCTGCCCGTCTCGTCGCGCAAAGGAGACGATCCGCAGCTGGTTCTTGTCAGCTGTAGAAAAGACGGCAAGGCGGACCTGGTCCTGAAAACGCCGCTGTTCGTGTACGAAAACGACTGCTACACGACGCAGATGCAACGAATCTATGAAGGAGCCGTGCGATGAAAGGAAAACTGATCGTCATTCCCACCCCGATCGGCAATTTAGGGGATCTCACCTTTCGGGCCCTGGAGGCATTAAAAACCGTGGATTTGCTCTTGTGTGAAGACACGCGCCATACGGTGAAGCTGCTGCATCACTATGGGATACGGGTCCCCCTTATGAGCTATCATAAGTTCAATGAAAAAGAACGCACCGAACAAATCGCCCGGCGGATGGAAAAGGGCGAATTCATCGGGCTGGTGTCCGATGCGGGCATGCCCGGTGTATCCGACCCCGGGGAGATTCTCATACGGGAACTGATCCGAAAAGAACTGGCGGTAGAAGTTCTACCCGGCGCCAGTGCCGTGACGACGGCCTTGGTGGGTTCCGGTTTGCCGATCGCTTCATTTTTGTTTTTGGGTTTTTTGTCGGGGGACAAACGGGCGCGAAAAGAACAGTGGAACCGGATCCTTACCGCAAAAGAGAGTGTTGTTTTGTATGAATCGCCCCGGCGAATTAGAAAAACGGTCGTCCAGCTTTACGAGGCGCTGGGGGACCGGCCGATTGCCATCTGCCGGGAACTCACAAAACTGCACGAGGAATACATCCGGGGGAATCTGTCGGCATTGGCCGAAAATCCTGAACAGATTCCGGAAAAAGGAGAAATCGTCCTGATTATCGGCCCGTCCGGACGGGAAGAAGAGCGCGCGGATCCGAAAGAAGCTTTGGAAGAGGCGCTTCGGGACATGCCGCTTTCGCAGGCGGTGAAAGCCGTAGCCAAAGAAACCGGCTTGCCGCGAAACGAACTGTACGAAACCGCCGTGCGTATGAAAGAGGAGGAAACCGATGGATGCGATTCGTGATTCGGTTGCGAGCCTGTCCCGGCAGATGAAAGCGCGGACCGATGATCTGTTTCATCTTGAGAATACTGAACTGTGGGACTTCCTGCAGCGTCTCGGACGCCGGCAAAAGATACAAACAGCCGATCGGAAACAGCTTAATGCTGTGAAAGCGGCGGGTGGTTTATACTGTGTGGATGCCTCATACCGGCGCTTTGGGGGAGCCGCGCCCCATTATATCGAGCTGTATCAGGGCCTGGGTCTGTCTTCTGCCGATGCCGAAAACACCGTGCGAAAAACCGCCGCACATTCCCCTTTGCTGCACGATACACCGCAGACGGACTTTTCTTTTGCAGAGAGCCGCTCCAAAGAAGCGGAAGCGCGTCTGGCCGCCATAGAGATCGAAACGGCCAAAGAGCTCGTGGAAAAAACGCGGGGCTATGCGCTGGTAATGGACGGTTCCCTGATCCGCTTTCAGATCCTTGTCCCCAAACCGTGGGAAGAACTGCAAAGCCTCTGCCGAAAAAAACACATCCCGATCATCGGGGTGATAGAGGATATAAAAACCCATAGCCTCGGGCAGGCGCTTGCTGCGGCGGGCAAAACAAAATACACCCACTATGACCGGGAAATCCTGGCGGGGCGTCTGGCCAAAGGCGAGATCTATATCCCGAACAAAGAAATATCCGGCAAGGCGGAACGCGGGCTTTCCACTTTGTTTGCCCGCTTCTCCACCGAACCCCGGGTGATCGGTGTGGATATGGACGGCGAAGCCGAGGTGGAGCTTTTGTTTCTGACACAGGTGTTATACGCCATCACACCCGTTCACGGCCGCGGCATTCCCTATTTGCTGGACATTATAGACAAAAAAGCCCGGCTGGAAGATGCCCGCAGCGCGGAAATGATGAAACACAGCGTAGACCCGGATGTATGGGAAGCGTATTTCATCAGCAACCGGGATCGCAGAAAATTATAAGGAGGATGCATGAAAGTAGCAGGTATAACCGGTCAGCAGGAGGTTTATGTATCCTCCGACGAACGGAATTTTCGTATCAATGAGTTTTTGCTGGTAGAAGACCCGCTGCAGGGGGATCTGCTGGGGGAAATAGTGGTGGCGCACACGTTCAATCCCTATATCCCGATGAATCTGGGGGGCGAGGTAGCGGACGACCGCATGCTGGATGCGCTGCGCAGCATCGGATACGAAGTGGATACCGAAACCGTCTACGTCGGCAAACTCCGGCTTCTGGCCGAGGCGAACTATCCCGTGCAAACGGGCGCATCCCTGCGAATTCCCACTTTTGAGGAAGTGCGCAAGTATTTTATGCGCACCTCGGTAGAAGAGGGGATGATCCTGGGCGTGATAAAAAACACCGATGTCGTTGCAAAAACTATGGATGCCGAACTGCAAGGAATCACCGAAACCTTTGAAGAAGGCCATGCCGTAGCGCAAAAGGATATTCCGTATCTGTATGATCTGCGCGGGATGCATCAGTACCCGCATATCGGCATTTTCGGCGGTTCGGGCTCCGGGAAGTCGTACGGATTGCGGGTGTTTCTGGAAGAGCTGATGCAAAAGCGCGTGCCCGCCATCATGGTCGACCCGCATTACGAAATGGGCTTCACCGAAGGAGACAAAGCGCATTTGTATGAGGGGCGCTCTTTTGTCGTGCAGGTCGGACAGGAAGTCGGTGTGCAGTTTCGCGAGATAAACACCGCCGACCTCAGAAATCTCATCGGCACCTCGTCCGAACTGACCGAATCCATGGTAAATGTGATTGAAGCGATGCACTGGAAAAACGACGAACTGTATACTTTCCGCGACCGCATCAGCATGCTGATTGAAGCGCTGGAACTGGGTTCCGCCGATGCGATTGAAGAGCGCATCCGCGCGGCACAGAGCCCGGCGGAAAAAGAGGGATGGGTACACCGGCTGGGTGTGTACAAACGCTTCGGCAATTTTCCGATGGCGTCGGTGCGGGGCGTGCAGTGGCGCTTGAACCGGCTGGAAAAACAGGGCATATTCACCGGCAGTACCGAACCCGTCGAGCGCGCACTCATGGAAGGCAAACTCGTTGTGCTGCAGGGCGGCACGCGCCTTTTGCAGGTGTTCACCACCTATTTGTGTCATAAGCTGTACAATCAAAGAAGGAATTACAAAGATGCGGAAGTCACCGGCGAAACGGCAGAACCCTTTGTGCCGTTTATTGTCTGTACCGACGAAGCCCACAATTTTGCGCCGCAGGGGCTGGATATCCCCTCCAAGAGCGTCTTTCGGGAGATTGCCCAGGAAGGGCGCAAATACGGCGTATTTCTCGTACTGGCAACCCAGCGGCCGGCGCTTCTGGACAATACCGTCACTGCACAGCTGAATACCAAACTCATTTTCCGCACCGTGCGCGCCAGCGATATGCAGACCATACAGGAAGAAACCGATCTGAGCGCAGACGATATCCGGCGACTGCCGTATCTGCAGTCGGGCGATGTTTTTATCTCCGAATCCGCCGTCGGCCGCACCGTGTACGCGCGCATACGAAAAAACCATACGCAGAGTCCGCACGGAAAAAACCCGTTCGACGAACTGAAAGAACTGGCCCATGCCGAATACGACAAGGCGCGGAAGCTTCTCTGGGACAAACTCCCCGTATCCGATCCCGTACAGACCGCCAAACATATTGAAGCCGAAGGCAACGGCACCTACACCGGGCAGGAAATCGAACGCATGCTGGAACAATTGCTTGCTGCCGGAGAGATAGAGGCAAAAGAAAATATCTTAGGCATGAAGACCTATAAAATGAAAGAAAACTAAAAACAAAAAAC
>JAAYQA010000012.1 GCA_012519495.1 Tissierellia bacterium
GCACCGTCGTGATCGACATGGCACCGCAAGTTTTGCCGGGCTTTGATCCGGAAATGGCCAAATTTGTCGAAAATCATTTGGGCGAACAGGGAATTCCCATCTTTACGGGAACCATGCTCAAAGAAATCGAAGGCGAGGACGGGAAAGTAACCCGCGCGGTAACGGACAAACGTTCCATGAAAGTGGACCTGATTGTCATGAGTGCCGGCGTTCGCGCCAATACGGCTTTTGTGCAGGACATCGGATTGGAATTTGCACCCAATCGAACCATTATCGTAAATGAAAAGCTGGAAACCAATCTACCAGACATTTACGCGGCCGGCGACTGCGCCACCACGCGGAATGCATTTACCGGCGAACCGGCCTGGAGCCCCATGGGATCTTCGGCCAATATGCAGGGACGGGTGCTGGCCCAAAGCCTACTCGGAAAAGACGTCATCTATCGCGGCAGCGTAGGCACCGCCGTAGTTCATTTGCCGGGCTTAAACGCCGCAAAAACCGGGTTCAATATGGAACAGGCCAAAGAAGCGGGCTTTGATCCGGTCAGCGTAACCACGGTAGTCGACGACAAAGCGCATTATTATCCGGATGCCGGCGAGTTATATATCAAGATGATCGCCGACAGGGAAACGGAAACATTCCTGGGCGTACAAGTGCTTGGAAAAGGCGCCGTAGACAAAGTAGTTGACTTAGGCGTTATGGCTCTGTACTTTAAAGCGAAACTGTCGGACTTAGAGGATTTGGATTTGGCGTATGCACCGCCGTTCTCCACGGCTATCCATCCCCTGGTGCACACGGTGAATGTTTTGAAGAATAAATTAGCCGGAAACATGATTTCCATTACGCCCACCGAATACGAAGAAGGCGCCGCGGAAGGCTATCGTCTCATTGACGCGCATATCCAACCGGCAAATATGCCCGGCGTGGAGTATATTGACTATGAAAAGATGACGGAAGCACCCGAGTCGATCAAACCGGAAGAAAAACTGCTCCTTGCCTGCGCAAAAGGGAAACGAGCGTATCTAACGCAAAACCGACTTAAGTCCATGGGATACGATCATACCATCGTCCTGGAGGGCGGCAGTCTGTTTAACGACATAGAACAAGAACAAGCATAAGGAGGATTTATCATGGCAGAAGCAAAACAAGTCGTAAAAAGAAGTCCCGAAGAACTTCGTCGGGTAAAAGCACTGGGTTTTTTGGTAAACAAAGGCACGGACAACTTCAACGCACGCGTAATTACCGTAAACGGTAAAATCACCGCGGCCCAACAACAAAGAATCGCGGAAGCGGCGGAAAAATTCGGTAACGGGACGATTACCTTTACCTCCCGTCTCACCATTGAAGTACCCGGCGTACCCTTTGACGAAATCGAAAACTTCCGTACATACATTGCTGAAGCGGGCCTGGAAACAGGCGGAACCGGCAGTAAAGTACGTCCGGTCGTATCCTGCAAAGGCACCACCTGCCAATTCGGCTTAGTGGACACCTTTGGCGTATCCGAAGAACTGCACCACAAGTTCTACAAAGGCTACAATGATGTAAAGACCCCGCATAAATTTAAAATCGGTATCGGCGGATGCCCCAATAACTGCGTAAAGCCCGATCTGAACGACTTAGGCATCATCGGCCAGCTGGAGCCCGTTTTGGATCTGGACGAGTGCATGGGATGCAAAGTTTGCCAGCCGGAAAACATCTGCCCCATGAACGCCATCAGCGTAGTGGATGGCGTAATGGAACTGGACAAAGAACTGTGCAATAATTGCGGCCTCTGTGTTGAAAAATGCCCCTTTGACGTAATTCCGGAAGGTAATCGCGGCTACAAAGTAACCGTTGGCGGACGCTGGGGTAAAATTGGCGAGCGCGGCAAGCCTCTCAGCAAGCTGGTTCGCACGGAAGAAGAACTGAATGATATCGTAGAAAAAACCATCTTGCTGTATCGCGAGCAAGGCATCACCGGCGAAAGACTGGGACAAACCGTCGAGCGCCTGGGCATGGACAATATCAATGAGCAATTGTTCGGCGATGAGCTTATGGAAAGAAAACAAGAAATTATCGATGCAGAACTGCACACAGAAGGTGGCGCAACCTGCTAAAGTACCGTAAACGGAAGGTCCTTTGGACCTTCCGTCTATTAGGAGATATAAATGAATAAAAAATATTTTGCTATAGGCACGTGCTTGATTGTTGCTATTTTAGCAACATGGTTAGCCGGCATGCAAAGCGTAATTGGTGGACCCATGATCGGACTACTTATCGGTATGCTGATCGTAAACCTTATCCCGGTGGATGGCGAATTTAAGAAAGGTACGTCATTTGCCGGAAAAAAATTCCTGAACATCGGTATTATTCTGGCGGGTGCAACGCTGCACTTTGCTCAGGTTTTGGGTTATGGAGCCAAGGCTTTGCCATTGATCGTTTTTAATATGATTTTGTCATTCGGCGCGGCTCTCTTATTCGGTAAAATGCTAAATCTTAGCAGAAATACCAGTACCCTGGTGGGCGGAGGAACCTCCATCTGCGGAGGAACCGCCATAGCAACTACGGCCTCTATCATTCGCGCCACTGAAGAAGAAATTGCCTATGCTATGACGGCTATATTCTTATTCGACGTGTTCGCCGCCATTACCTATCCTTATATTGCCCAATGGCTAAACATTACCGTGAATCAGTTCGGTTTTTTGGCGGGTACGGCGATAAACGACACATCCAGTGTTGCGGCTGCCCAGGAAACCTTTAACGTATTGCGCGGGATTGAAACCACCAATCCCATTACGGTGAAACTCACCCGTACCACCATGCTGATTCCCATGGCAGTGTTGCTGACATTGAATCAAATTCGTACGGCCGGAAAAGAACACAGTGACGGAGAAACCTTAGGCGCAACCATTAAACGTATTTTCCCCTGGTTCATCCTCGGATTCGTATTAATGGCCCTCTTAAACACCCTGGGCGTATTCGGTGCCGTTGGCATTCCCGGAAAATGGTTCAGTGTAAGCTATAAATTCTTCATTACCGCCGCATTGGTAGGGGTAGGATTTAAGATTCGCTTTAAGGATTTGTTTACAAAGGGAGCCAAACCGATTCTTCTGGGAGGAATCACCTGGTTCTTTGTGGCCCTGTCATCCTTTATCTTTATCTTCCTTTTCGCGAATTACATCGGATAAAGACACAACAAAAAAGAAAACGCCCGTTCCTTGCATGTCCAATGCAAGGGGGCGTTTTTTGGTTCACTACCTCTATATAGCAGAAACAGTCGCATGGATATACAGCTTGCGGATGGAGGCATATTCGCCCAGACCCGCGGTGCAGGTTTGTACCGGATACCCTTCTTGTGTAAGAATCGACCGCCAGCTGCCTTCTCCTTCCAGCATATCCTTTTGGATATGCCGGCCTGCCACATAGAGCAGCGGCACAAGAAGTATACGCGTGTCGGAAGGCGAGGGCAAAGCGGCAAGAAGATCTTGGGGTGACTCCCTGTCTTTTAGTGTAACGATACGGGCGTCGTAGCCGGTCTTGCGCAAAGTGACTTCCAGCTCGCGATAAACCGAGTCGCGCGCGGCGTGTTTACCGTGTCCCATAAACAAGGTAAGCTGCTTGTCTTTTGCGGGATAAAAGCTTGTAAGCGCATCCGCTACCTGCTGCAGAGATTGCGTATGCAAAAGCGGTTGCGACAAACCAAGAAAATGAAACTGCCTGGCACAGGACGCAGCCTGGGTCTTTACTTTTCGGTATTCGTGCCCGTCCACAAGCAGGCTCACACGAATTGTTGTGCGCAGGATTCCCTGATCGGCAAACCAGGAGAGCGCCTGGGGAACATCGGGATACAAAACGCCCCTTTCACGCAGGATCTCCCGCACTTTATGGCTCGTAAAGGCGGTGCGTACCGCAGCGCCGGGATAGGTTCTTTTCACTTCCTGCTCCAGCACATCCATCGTGCGTGCCCGGGCCTCATCGTGTGAGGTCCCGAAATGCACCAGGAGTATCCCTTGTTTCGTATCGTCCATACTATAACCTCCGCTTCTTCCGATTAGAATACCATATAAACGGGTCGTTATGGCAAGAAAAGACCGCTAAAAGTGCAAATATATAAGTAAAACAGTCAGGTTTTAAGTTATCAACGCGATACAATTTGTTAAACTGGAAAACAAGTTGAAATTTCAATGTTTACCCGGTAATAACCCCATAAGATTTTTGGTTTTTTTCGCAGAAAATCCATCGAATTGATGAAATAAACAACAAAATGTGATTGACTTGACTGAAACACTATGGTATATTCAATGCTACATTACGATTTGTAATAACCTAACAAATTTGCTTCATATGCTACGTAGGACGATTAACGTTTGCATATTTGGGTAAAAAAGCGA
>JAAYQA010000072.1 GCA_012519495.1 Tissierellia bacterium
CGGGTGGACGAACTTTTTAAAGGGCACGCCGCCGCCTTCATAAAACTTGCCAAAGAATTCTACATACGTGAGTCGGGCGGTATGTACATAACCCGACAGCATGGTCAGGAACACGTTGAAGAAGTGGAATCCCAAAAATACAACGAATCCCAGTATATAGCCGATGATCCCTGCCTGAAACAGCATGCCGACGATCAGATTGGCCGCATAGCCGATAAACGCGGACGATAAGCCCAGCGCCATCAGACGCGTGTAGGATACAAAGTCGCCGATATACGACGAGATGCCGTACAGTTCGTACAGGCCGCCGACGAGTCTGCCGACGATGGATTCCGAGTCGCGTGCACCGAACAGTACGATGCCAACCATACCGATGATCATGACGACCATAGCAATTTTCCCTACGATGGCCGGCAGCGGCAGGAAGGAACCCAAAAGCCAGAGTATGGCACCCACAAGGGCCATGTACCAGAGTCCCACATCATAGAATGCATCCATGGGATTGCCGTCGCGAACGCTCATATAGGCTTTGATCGCCATAGCGAAAAACAGATGCACCAGCCCCAGGGCAACCGACAGAATCAGCATGACCATAAAGTCTTTGTTCATGTCGATTAGAGCCGGCATGGCAACGAGTCCGCCCAGGAAGGATCCGTAGATGACCCCCCATCCGATAACGGCAAAGCTCAGGTAGAAGAAGAATTTGACAAATCTTCGCATGCCTTCGGTGAGATTAAAGAATTTGAGCGCGACGAAAGTTATGGCCAGCAGAATGATCCCGTAGCCGATGTCTGCACCCATCATGCCGAAAAAGAGCCAGTAGAACGGCGCAAAAAGCGGCGTCGGATCGATTTCGTTATAGTGCGGCATGGCATACATTTCCGTCAGGGATTCAAACGGGGATACCAGTGAGTTGTTCTTTAAGCGGATCGGTACCTCGGCATTGTCTCTTTCTGCATCGGTAAAGTCCGCCACATAGGCCTGGCCCGACACGTCTTCCACCGCTTTTTTGAAACGGTCGATCTCGACCGTCGGCACATAGCCTTCGATCGATGTAGTGTAGGCGGTCTGTCCGAATTTGCCCTGCGTTTCCAGACGCAGTTTGCGGTTTTGCAGCGCTTCAAAGTACGCGTGCAGTTCGGGCAGTTCTTTCAGTTTGGATTTGATCCGGTTGCGCGCTTCTTCCCGGTCGTTTTCAAGTTGCCGTATTTCTTCTTCCAGCACGCGAATCCGGTCGGCGGGCGTGCCTTCGCCCTGTACCTGCATGGGTTGGAAGCCCGCTTTTCTGAGCAAGTCCTCCTGACGATGCCTGTCTTCTTTCAGAAAGCTTGCCTGCCAGTACAGCGTCTGTCCGTCCTCAGCAATCTTTTCCAATACAAGATAGGGTTCGTCTTTGGTTTGTTCTTCAAATGCTTCCAGCTGTTTGCTCTGGATGGTACCCCATTGGGTAATGGTCATGCGGTGTTCACCCAGTGCTTCGAGCGGAATGTCGGTTGCGCGAACCGGTTGGAGTTCTTCCATTTCCTGTTTCCGGTTTGCGATCTGGTTTTTCTTGTCTTCGCCTGTCTGATGAGCGCTCTGCAGATATTGGTAGAGTTCTTCCCAGGGATAGCTCTCCTGCAGATCGTATAATTGCTCCAGCGACGCCTGCGGCAGCCCCTCTTTCAAGCCCTGTATCATGCCGGGCTTTTCCTTGTAGGGTTCCAGCAGTTGCAGCATCCACTGTACTTTGGAAATGACTTCATTGTTCTGCTGCCATTCCAGGGACACATCCGGCGCCGGAAGTACATCGTCGTCCTTCGCATTGCGCCGCACATCTACAAAATGCACATCAGCGAATTTCTGCAGACGTTTGAGCAGCGGTTTCCTGTCTTTGTCGAAAATGTACAACTGAAACCGGCTCATGTTTTCAATTGCCATTTCCCACGATCCTCTCTACAATCTGTTGCGCGGCCGCATCGATCCGCTGCGCGGGGATATTGCGTAGCGCATCCTGTTTGTTGCGACTGTCGTTTCTGAGGGGCTCCGCTTCCTGCTCGGCAAGCTCTTTGGCCCTTGTGACCTGCTCGTCCGAGCGCTTCAACGCTTCTGCCACTTCCTTCTGATACCGGTCGGAGGCGTCCTTGTCGGCCTGACGGTTCAGTTTCTGGGCTTCTTCCAAAGCGGTAGAAACCATTTCCTGCGCCTCTTGTTCGGCCTTCTGGATCTGCTCCAATGTATTGCTCATCGATTCACCTCCTTAAATGTAACGGTTCTATGACACGGAAATTCTTTCTACTTATATGGCGGAAATACGCTTCCGTATCAATAGATTGTTCTGCTCATATTATAACGAAAGGCCATCTATAAATCAAACGCGTTTTAAGCACTTTATCGGATAATACCGATAATAATTAGTGCAAATGCGGGTATCATTGAAATTTCAACGGGGCGCTCGGCCGGCGTTTCTAATAATTATTATATAGTTTGTCCAATAACGAATAATATTTTGTCATGCTTTGCCGGGGAGGCCGTATTTATTTCCGTTTGTTACGGCCTTTTATC
>JAAYQA010000073.1 GCA_012519495.1 Tissierellia bacterium
ATATCATAGGCTTCCAGAATATGGTCGCGTCCCTTTAACGAATAACCCACATGATACACGCCCAGATCCGATCCGTCGTTTTGCACCTGTGTAGTCATAACGATAAACTTGCCGGCATCGGTATGCTTGCGGATGATCTCGTGAAAGCCGGTTTCTGTCGGCAGACCGCCCACGCCGTAGCTTTCAATAATCACGGCGTCTTTTTTGTGCAGCATATAATCCAGTATCTCAGGATCCGAGGTGGGGATCAGCTTCAGGAGTCCCACATTTTCGTTCAGCGTATCGTAAAAGTCCGGCTCCGTTTTGCACTCGGGCGTAATGTACTGCATCCGGATTCCGTCCTGCACATTGGCAATCAGCGGATAGTTGATGGACGAAAAGGCGCGGTAGTTCTTGGAACGGGTTTTTCGGGCGCGCGTGCCCAAAATAACATCCCCGTTGAAAACGACATGAACACCGGCCATTTCGTCTGCTGCCGCGCATAGAAACGCATCTTCCAGATTGACTTTGGAGTCGGTGTTTTCAAAATTGATGGGCTTTTGTGCGCCGGTCAGAATGACGGGCTTGGGCGACCATTGGATCAGATACGAGAGGGCAGCGGCGGTATAGGCCATGGTGTCCGTACCGTGGCTGATCACAAAGCCGTCGTAATCCGCATAGGCATCCCGCACGGCGCGGGCGGTTTCCACCCAGTGAAACGGCTGTATATCGGTCGAATCAATGGAAAAGAGCATGCGTGTATCCACTTCACACAGATCCGACACCTTGGGCACATAAGCAAGCAGCTGTTCGGGCGTGAGTTCCGGCGCCAGGCCGTCCGGCGTGATTTCCGATGCAATGGTGCCGCCCATTCCGATCAGCAGGATTTTTTTCTTCATCGATCAGGTCTCCGTTCGTATAGTCTCTTTCCAATATAGCACATTCTGCAGGAAAAGATAAAACTTTGTACGAAACGATCCATACGTTACCCTTCAAATCCGCACAAGTCCCTTTGCATCCAATTGATAAAGAGTCTCGCATACCGACGACAAAAACTTGCGATCATGCGAAACCGCTATGATACAGCCGGTATAGCCGGCCAATGCCTCGCGGACTTCGGGACCCGACAAAGGGGAGAGATTTCTTGTCGGTTCATCCAATACGAGGATCTCTGCCTGATTGAGCGCCATTTCCGCGAAATACAGCTTTGCCCGCTGCCCGCCGGACAAGAAGCGGATCGGGGCGAGCATTTCTTCAGCGGAAAATTTCAAAGAACCGAGCCAGGTCCGTACGCGGGTCAAGTCGGCTGCAGGGGACGCGTGCAGGAGAAAATCCACCGCCGTTTGCTCCCCGTCCATGCGATCGGTATAATCCTGCGGCATATAGCCGAAAGGAAGAGATCCGCTTTCTAACTCCTTGACCACAGCGCGCAAAAGGGTGGTTTTGCCGCAGCCGTTTTTCCCGATAATCCCGATCTTCTCCGGTCCGCGTATGTTCAGATGCACAAAAGAAGACAGTATGCGTCCGCCTGCCATCAGCGGGGCGACCGTCAGATCCAGCAGCTGTTTTCCGGCGGGAACCTGTACCGGTTCCCCGAAACGGATCAGGATGGAATCTTCATAATCCGGGCGGGGGGTGAGACTCTCTTTTTCCTTCTCAAAACGCCGGCCCATCGCTTGCACCGTATGCATTTTCTTTTTCAGCAGGCGCCCGCCTCCGGGGTTCTTACGGGACACTACACGCTGTTCATGATCGACACGATCCCGGATTTTTCGGTAGCGTGCCAGTTTTTGTTCCAAGATTTCCTCTTCTTTATCCGCAATTTGTGTCTGCTTCTCCATCCGATGCAGCCGATCCGCGGCATACTCCTTATAGGATAAACCGGAAAAAGTAAAGCGCGGCTCTTTTCTTCGCATGGTTTGTTCGATATGCATCACCGAATTGGCCACGGTTTCCAAGAGCATTTCATCGTGCGAAACAAATAGCAGAGGAAGATCCAGCTGCAAAAGAAACTGCTCCAGCCACGCGATACTGTCGATATCCAAATCGTTGGTCGGTTCATCCAAAAGAAGAACCGACGGCTCTTTCAGCAATTCCGAAAGCAGAAGCACTTTGATCTTTTCCCCGCCGGACAATACCCGCAAGAGAATCGGCCCGATCCGGTCTTCGGGTAAATCCATTTCTTCCAACAAGCGATAATAATAGGCATAGTCAAAATCCGCGGGGTTGCTTAAAAGCAGCGATTCGGTGGTCCGGTTCAGCATGGCGTCGGGAATTTGTTGTGGCAAATAGCCCGTCGTCAGACCGCCTTTATGGATCGTGCCTTCGATCTTTACAAAAGCGCCGGCTGCCTCCGCATCGTGCAAAACGCGAAGAAGGGTCGACTTGCCATTGCCTTCCTCGCCGATAATAGCCGTCTTGTTTTCTTTTTGCAGCGCAAAAGAAACATCGCGCAAAAGCACACGATCCGTGTCGCGTATCGTCAGACGCAGCTTCTTAACATGAAGCATAGACTCTCCTTTCCGCGACCGCAACAAAAAACGTCCGCCGGCTTCGGCGAACGCAAAATACAACGCGGGCGGAAACCGGAACTACTGACGAATAGAAGCACGGCCGCCCAAAACAGCGCTGTGTTCACAGCGCAAAAGTACCATCTCGGGTCCGTATTTCTATGCGTTGTACATCCCAACCTCCGTTTTGTTGATGCTTTTATTATAGCAGATAAGGGCCAGGAGAACCATCAGACGGGCGTTGTTAAAATTTCCTTGTCGGGAATAAAGATCTTGCGGGATCGTATTTCAATGATTCCGGCACTGCGCAACTTTTTGAGATTGCGGGTAACGGTGCTTCGGCCGGAGCCCAACATATCGGCCAGATCCTGATGCGTCAATACGAGATTGATTAATATGCCGGAGTGTACGGGAACACCGTGCTGCACCGCCAGTCGGCAGAGTAGATGCTGCAATTGCAGATCCACTTTATGATAGGACTGATCATAAAGCTGAAATAACAATAAACGGAACTTGGTTGAACCAAAGGTCAGTAACGCCTTGTTAAGTGCCGAGTAAGTGCTGGCTGCCTTCCAGTATTCGGTTTTTCCGATTTTTCTTACGACACAGTTGGTCATGGATTCGGATATGACCATATCGGTTGTGTTTTGGAGCATGGTGATATCACCGAAGATATCGCCTCGGGACAGGATAAACAGGATTCGTTCTTTTCCTTCGGAATCAATAAAATACTGCTTGATTGCACCGTCAAGGACCAGATAGCAGAAGTCTTTCATACCAAAGTCAAAGTCGATGAGGGAACCGGCGCTGTAAGAGAGTTCGTCTCCCAGGGAGGACAGATACTGCAATATGGTTTCTTTGTATTCTAAGTTTAATGTATACATACATTCGATTGGCATTATATCCCCCCCTTGTGCTGACGGACACATTTTCGTTGGTAGTAACATTATATACTACCAATACAACGATTTCATTAGAGAAAAGCTGTAAAGGAGGCGTTTATGAAAGGCATACGTTTGGAAGAAAAAACCTGGGAAGAGGCAGCAAAAGCAATCGAAGACAGCGGTGGTGTGGCGATCCTGCCGATCGGCAGTGTCGAACAGCACGGCAAGCATCTGCCGCTGGGAACCGACAGCTACGTTGCACAAGGAATTTCCGAAGCGGCTTCTGCTGCAACCGGTGCGGTTTTGATACCGCCGATGTGGTTCGGATGGTGTCCGCATCATATGGTTCTGCCCGGTACCGTAACCATTCGACCGGAGATTCTGATCGAATACCTTTACGATGTGCTTGGTTCATTATCCGCACACGGACTGAAAAAAGTAGTGCTGGTAAACGGACATCGTATCGTCAATATCGTTTGGATGCAGATTGCGGCCCAGAAAGCACAGGAAGCATTCGGGATACGCGCTGTGATTTTTGATCCGGCTTATATGTCCAAGGAGATTGTTTCCGCGTTGGATTTTGGACCGGTCGGGCATGCAGAAGAAATCGAAACATCGCATATGCTGCATATGCATGAACATATTGTGCATATGGATCGTGCGATCGACAATCCGGTGAAGAAAACGGAACGGTATTCGGTGGACCCGTCGTACGCCCTGGACACATTGTGTTATGTTCCCAGTAGAAAGAGCGATCAGGAAAAGCATGCAAAAGAATCGGGGGGTACTTCAGGCAGTCCTACCAAGGCAGACAAGAACAAGGGAGAACAATATCACGATCATCTCGTACAAAGAATGGTGGAAGTCATTGAAGAATTAAGAAGAAAGGATGTGTGAGAGCATGAAAGGGACAGAAAAACTGGTGTACGGGCTTCTGATCCTTGTACTCCTGATGGTAAACCCGCCCATACTGGGACTGGTTAACGCCTATGCAAAAACGACGCCGTTCACATTGGGATACCCGACATTATGGATGTGGTTGCAGTTATGGTATTTTATTGGGATCGTCGTATTCCTGATCGGAGCGATCCGGCTGAAGAGCTGGCAGAAAGAGTATCCGGAGGTGAATAAAAAGTGAGCACAGGAATTCTCGTTTTAATTGGTTATACGATTGTGATTCTTGGCATTGCCTTTTATGCAGCCAGAAAAGATGAAAAGAACATTGCGGACTTTGCCACCGCGGACAGTTCACTGGGCATCTTTGTCCTGACGCTGACACTGAGCGCAACGTATCACAGTGCCTATGCATTTTTAGGCGCGCCCGGCTTCATATATACACATGGTGTCGGTTGGTGGGCCAATGGGATCTGGACGGTGTTTCCCGGAGTCTTGTTCTGGATTATCGGCAGACGTTTCTGGCTGATGGGTAAGCGTTATGGCTATATTTCCATTGCTCAATTTATGAGCGATGTCTATGAGTCCGACTTAGTGGGATTATTAATCACAGGCATTACGCTGGTTTTTACCATCCCTTATGTAGCTATGCAGGCGATCGGATCCGGCTATATATTTGAGGCCATCAGCGGGGGTCTTCTCAGCTATGAAATGGGAACCTTGTTCTTTTTTGCGCTGATGATTGTACTCGTCTGGATGGGCGGAATGAAAGGGGTTGCGATTACCGATGCGGCGCAAGGCGTGTTTATGTGGATCGGTTTGGTTGTGGGCTCGTTCATTATCATCCGTACGAATTTCCCGTCGGTATCCAATGCCTATTTGGAAGCGTTCAAAGTCATCCCGGAGCATTTTTCCTTGCCCGGCCCCAACGGTACGCTGACCATGGCGGATTGGATCAGCCGCTGGAGCGTCATTACGATCGGAATGATGATGTTCCCGCACATTACGCTGCGTTTCTTTTCCGGCAAGTCTCTGAAAGTACTGAAGTGGTCCTCCGTATTTTCTTCTATTTATCTGACAAGCATCTATGTTTTTACTCCGGCTGTCGGATTAATCGGCAATCTCCTTATGCCCGGACTGGCAGCGCCGGATACCGTATTTCCGGAGATGCTTCTGCAATACACACCGATCCTCTTTGCATCCCTGGTTATTGCGGGCGCATTGGCCGCCTCCATGTCGACCGGCGACTCGCAACTGCATGCAGTCGGTTCGATGTTGACTACGGATGTGTATAAAAAGTATGTGAACCGGGAAGCTTCGGACAATCAGCAGTACCGCGTTGCAAAGATTGTCATCTTAGGATTGGGCGTGGTATCGATTATCGTTGCTCTCATGCGGCCGGGTTTGTTGGGAAATATTCTGGCTTTGTCCAACGGCGGCGTTGCATCTTTAGCGCCCGCTGTGCTGGGAGGCATCTACTGGCCTAAGGCAAATAAACAGGGAGCTATCGCCAGTATTATCATCGGAGAAGCGGTTATGCTTTTGACGACCTTCGTTGTTACACCGCCTCTGGGATTAATGCCGGGTTTGTGGGGGATGCTGGTTGCTTTGGTTGTTTATGTCGCAGTATGTCCCCGGTTTCCGAGCTCCGATCGGGCTGTTGAACTGATAGGAGAAATCAGAGAGTTCTTTTATCAGTAACCAATCCGTTAAAAGCCGCCTTTTGTGGGGTGGCTTTTTTGGTTGCTTTGTTACTATAATAGAATCAATTCAAACACCAAGTGACAGGAGTGACGGTATGGAAAAAAAGAGGGACTTCGGGGCGGAGTCTTTGCAGAAGCATGAAAAGTGGCAAGGGAAGATCGAGATTGCCACGCGGGCGCCGGTGGATTCGTCGGAGGCGTTGAGTTTGGCGTATACGCCCGGGGTGGCGGCGCCTTGTCTGGCGATTCAAAAGGATCCTGCTTTGTCTTATACCTTGACGCGGCGGCATAATCTGTGTTTAGTGGTGACCGACGGTTCAGCGGTGCTGGGTTTAGGTGATATCGGACCGGAGGCGGCCATGCCTGTGATGGAGGGGAAATGTGCGCTGTTTAAGGCTTTTGGCGATGTGGATGCATTTCCTTTGTGTTTGCGGACCAAGGATGTGGATGAGATTGTGAACACTGTTGCGCTTTTGGCGGGGAGCTTCGGCGGTGTGAATCTGGAGGATATTTCGGCACCGCGCTGTTTCGCCATCGAAAAACGGCTAAAGGAAGTGTGTGATATTCCGGTTTTTCATGATGATCAGCACGGGACGGCGGTAGTTACCCTGGCAGCGCTTCTGAACGCTCTGCGCGTGACCGGAAAGAAACTTGCAACGATCCGGATTGTGATCAACGGAGCGGGAGCGGCGGCTGTGGCCATTACGAAACTTTTGCTTTCTGCCGGAGTGAACCATATAACGGTGTGTGATTCGCGCGGTATTCTGTACAAAGGACGCACAGAGGGAATGAATGCATCTAAAGAGGAATTGACTGGGCTGACCAATCAGGAAGGCCTGCAGGGGGGTCTTGCAGAGGCGATCAAGGGGGCCGATGTGTTTATCGGTGTGAGTGCGCCGGATTGTGTGACCACACAAATGGTGCAGACGATGCAGGAGAACGCGATTGTCTTTGCCTGTGCGAACCCGACGCCGGAAATCTATCCGGAGGATGCGAAGGCGGGCGGTGCTCTGGTGGTGGCGACCGGCCGGTCGGATTTTCCGAATCAGATTAACAATGTGCTCGCTTTCCCGGGGATTTTCCGCGGTGCGTTTGATGTGCGGGCATCTGACATTAACGATGCGATGAATATTGCAGCGGCCCGTGCGATTGCCGATTTGATCGGGGACGATGCGCTGTCGGCCGACTATATCATGCCGCGTGCGTTTGATCTGCGGGTGCGGGACGCAGTAGCAAAAGCGGTGGCACAGGCTGCCAGAGACACCGGGGTTGCCCGGATATAAAAAACCATACGATAAAACGAGCCGCTATCCTGTTCGGATGCGGCTCGCTTTGTTTTTTAGAGGATCCCGATTAATCGAATACTTTCGGATCCAGACGGACTTGTGCGTCGTAGTCTTTGACCAGTGCTTTAACCTGCGGCAACAAAACCAGCAGGGCGATCAGGTTGGGCAATACCATAATACCGTTAAACATATCGGCCAGATTCCATACGAGGTCGATTTGTCCGGTCAGGCTGGAGCCGATGATGATAAAGAGGCAAACCAGAATACGGTACGGGGTCAGGGCTTTGTTTCCGAACAGATAACGGACATTGGCTTCCCCGAAATAGTACCAGCCGATGATGGTGGTAAAGGCAAAGAAGGTGAGGCTGATGGCCAGGAAAATGGCACCGCCGTTTCCGAATGCGCGGGCAAAAGCTTCCTGGGTGATCATGGCCGCCTGCAAACCGGATTCGTGCGCGCCGGTAACCAGAATGATCAGGGCGGTGGCTGTGCAGACTACACCGGTATCAATGACAACACCGACCATGGCGACCAAACCCTGCTGTACCGGGTGTTTGACATTGGCTGTGGCGTGAGCGTGCGGGGTGGAACCCATGCCGGCTTCGTTGGAGAACAAACCGCGGGCCACACCAAAGCGGATGGCCTGCTGCACGGCAACCCCGGCAGCACCGCCGCCGATAGCTTGCGGATTAAAGGCACCCACAAAGATGCTTTTCAGTGTGGGTACGACCATATCACCATAGCGAATCAGAATGGCTACAGCCCCGACGATATATAATAAGGCCATAAACGGGACGACGAGCTCAGCAAAACGCGCGATGCGTTTCATACCGCCGATAAAGACCAAAGCAGCCATGACAGCGAGAATCACGCCGATGGCGATAGGCGGAAGGCTCGTAACCTGTGTAACGGCACCCGAGATCGAGTTGGACTGGACGAGATTCCCGATCAGTCCCAGCGCGATGATCAAGGACAGTGCGAAGAAAGCGGCCATGGCTTTGTTGCCTTTGAATTTCAAGCCTTTGGACATATAGTACGCCGGTCCTCCGATGTACTCGCCGTCTTTTACTTCGCGATACTTTTGTGCCAGAATCGCTTCCGAGAAAATGGTGCTCATGCCGAACAAAGCCGACATCCACATCCAGAAGATGGCGCCCGGTCCGCCGCTGAAGATCGCGGTGGCAACACCGGCTACGTTTCCGGTTCCTACCTGTGCGGCAATCGCCGTTGCCAGTGCCTGGAAGGAGGACATCGATGTGACTTCGCCTTCTTCCTTTTTCTTAAACATGCCGCCAAAGGTCTGTTGAAACGATTTCCCGAAGCGAGTAAACTGCGGGAATCCCAGATAGATCATGGAGAACGCGCCTAAACCGACGAGCGCGACAACCAGAATCGGGAACCAGACCACATCACTGATAGCGGTTACAATGGTGTTCAGTGTTTCCATAATAACTCCTCTCATATAATAAAATAGATTATTATCTTAACACGATCTTTCACAAGAATCAAATCACGTATGGCGTAAAAAACGTTGAAATTTACAAAACGAAGAGAACTTATATATAGGAAGAGACATGCAGGCTTTACCTAACAATATAATTAATTATCATGAAAATATTACTTTTTTGCGAAATCCTGCAAAGAAAAAGAGCCCTTCCGAAGAAGGACTCTAATCGACTTTGTAGATTAGTCTTCAAAAACCTTTGGATCCAAACGAACTTGTGCGTTATAGTCTTTCAAAAGTGCTTTCACCTGCGGAATCAGGATAAACAATGCCACCAAGTTGGGCAAGACCATAATGCCGTTGAACATATCGGCCATATTCCAAACGAGGTCTACCTGACCGGTCAGGCTCGAACCGATGATGATGAAGATACATACGAGGATCCGATACGGGGTAATCCCCTTGTTGCCAAACAGATAGCAGATATTGGCTTCTCCGAAGTAGTACCAGCCGACGATGGTGGTAAAAGCAAAGAAGCTCAGGCTGATGGCAAGGAAGACCGCACCGCCGTTGCCGAATGCGCGTCCGAAGGCTTCCTGCGTAACGGCAGCGGCCTGCAGACCGGCTTCATGTGCACCGGTAACCAGAATGATCAGAGCGGTTGCTGTGCAGATAACAACGGTGTCGATAAATACGCCGACCATAGCGACAAGACCCTGTTGCACGGGGTGTTTGACATTGGCTGTGGCGTGAGCGTGCGGGGTAGAACCCATACCGGCTTCGTTGGAGAACAAGCCGCGCGCCACACCGTAACGGATCGCCTGCTGTACGGCAACCCCGGCACCGCCGCCGACGATCGCCTGCGGATTGAATGCGCCAAGTACGATATTGCGCAGGGTCGGGATGATCATGTCGTTAAAGCGGAACAGGATAATGATGGCGCCCACAATATACAATAAGGCCATAAAAGGAACGACTAATTCGGCAAACGAAGCAATCCTTTTCATACCGCCGATGAAAACCAATGCGGCCAATACGGCGATAACCACACCGATGGCAATCGGCGGCAGATTGGTAACCTGCATGACCGCGCCGGAGATGGAGTTGGACTGTACCAGATTGCCGACCAGACCCAGGGCAATAATCAGCGAAATGGAGAAGAAGCCGGCCATATACTTGCTGAATCCGGATTTCAGGCCTTTGGAGATATAGTAGGCCGGTCCGCCAATATTCACCGTCTTTTACTTCCCGGTATTTCTGTGCGAGTACGGCTTCGGCAAAGATCGTGCTCATGCCAAGGAAGGCGGATACCCACATCCAGAAGATGGCGCCCGGTCCGCCGCTGAAGATCGCGGTGGCAACACCGGCTACGTTTCCGGTTCCTACCTGTGCGGCAATTGCGGTGGCCAATGCCTGAAACGAGGACATGGACTGTACGGCATCGCCTTTGTCCCGTTTCTTGAAGATGCCGCCGAAGGTTTGCTTCCAGGCAGCGCCAAATTTAACAAACTGCGGTGCGCCGAGATAAATTGTACTGATAATACCGAGGCCTACCAGCGCAACCACGAGGATCGGGAACCAGACAATATCACTGATCGTCTGAACCACATTGTTTAAAACTTCCATTGTGTTTCTTCCTATATATAAGGATTTATTACGCCCCTAAGCATAGCACCACTTATCATAAGATGCAATATTTATATAGGTAGAAATACGATTTTTCTGTAATTTCCATGCTGTGAAAGATAGATCCCAAACGGGAAAAAAGAAGAGCAAAGACAGACCGTAGCCGGCAGGGTATAATAGAGGCAAAGAAACAGGCAGGAAAGGAGTATGACATGCAAACCAAAACAATCATCCATAGAAAGAGGCAAGCCGCTTGATGCCCCGCATGGTGACCGTATCGGCCATTTTGCGCGAAAATCCTTTTATCCACCGCCTGGGGATTGAACTGGTCGCGCTGGAAGATGATCTGTGCGTCGGGAAGATGCCTTTGCGAAACGACGATCTGAATCATATCGGGGTATTGCACGGGGGTGTCAGCTATACGTTGGCCGATATTGTGACCGGTGCCCTGGCCCACGCGCATGCAAATGGGCAGGCCGTCACCACAACCGGCGGAGAAATTCACTACCTGAAAGGCATCGGCGGCATACAGGAAGTGTACTGCCGGGCGCGTACGATCAAAAAAGGACGGACATTGTCGGTATATGAGGCAAGAATTACCGATGAAACAGGGGAGCGTCTGTTTGCGCAAGGCACATTCACGTATTTTATACTGGATCAGAAGATCTGATCGACAGGGGAT
The DNA here is from genome assembly GCA_012519495.1 of Tissierellia bacterium. GTDB lineage: Bacteria > Bacillota > Clostridia > Tissierellales > Peptoniphilaceae > JAAYQA01. The sequence continues at coordinate 11,009 of JAAYQA010000073.1, forward strand.
ATCACAATGGAATTATTGCATTTGAGTATTCAGGAAATCACCCTCCGCATGGCGATGGCTGTGGTAGTGGGCGGGGTGATCGGATACGAAAGAGAGAAAAAGGGCCGGGAAGCGGGATTCCGGACACATATACTGGTTGCAGTGGGCGCTTGCATACTGGCGCTCATCCAGGAGCATACAACCATACAGGTGCTGGAAATGGCCACCCTCACAGAAGAAGCCAAAAGTGTCCTCTCGGCAGACAATGCCCGCATGGTCGCACAGGTTGTCAGCGGGATCGGTTTTCTGGGGGCCGGTACCATACTTGTGTCAAACGGGAATATCCGCGGGCTGACCACGGCGGCATCCATCTGGACATCGGCCGCGTTGGGCATTGCCCTGGGGATGGGTTTTTACGATATTGCCGGGGCAGGGCTTGTTGTAACGATACTGACACTTGTATCGATCAAGCGGTTCTTTTCATTTCCCAATATGAAAATCCTGCGGGTGGAATACGCCGACTGTGCCAGGACGGCCGCAGACATCCAGCACTTTTTTACCCAACAAAACATTCATATTATGAAAGCGGCCGAGTCGGTTACGGTAAAAGGGGAATCGCTCGTTTATCATCATGAGTACCGGATCGACCTGCGCAAGGAGAAAATCCCGGAAGAGAGAATCATGCACGGGCTGAAAGAAATCGGCGATTTCAGCTTGCTGGAACTGACGGATATGCACGAAGAACTGGAATAAGGAGGCGGCATGCATACACAAAAGTACTTACGACTGTTGGCAGAAGAATTTCCCAATGTGAAAACCGCTACCGGTGAACTGGTGCGTTTGAAAACCTATATGGAACTGCCGAAACCCACCGAGTATTATTTTTCCGATCTGCACGGGGAAGACGGCGCCTTTATTCATCTGATGCGTTCCGGTTCAGGGAACATACGGACAAAAGTCCGCGACATGTACAAAAACACACTTACCGAACGGGAGCAGAATCAGCTGGCCAATCTGATTTACGATCCGCAGAAGGTGCTGGCTATCATACAGGAAAAAGAGCAGATGGACGACGAATGGATCCGGTTTACGATCCTGCGCCTGTCGTCTCTTTTGCGCTATGTGTCGGCGAAACAGTCACGCGAAACCGTACGCGATGCAATGCCGGAACGCTACGCCGATGTTTTGAACGAACTCCTGTATTCCTATCACGGGGAGTTTGAACGCGGCGAATACTCGCACCGGATCGTCCGCGCGATTATCGATGCGGAGGCAGCCCGGGCGTTTATCATCGTATTGTGTGAAATGATCCAGAGGCTTTCGGTAAACTATGTGCACATCATCGGCGATGTGTTTGACCGGGGAAAAGCCCCGCACAATATCATGGAAGAGCTGATCGACTTCGGACAGGTGGATATTCAGTGGGGCAATCACGATATTATGTGGATGGGCGCGGCGGCCGGCAATGAAGTCTGCATGTGCAGCGTGCTGCGGGCCAATATCGCCTACAACAATTTTGACGCGCTGGAAGACGGATACGGACTGAATCTGCGCGCGCTGTCGTCTTTTGCCCAGGATGTTTACGGCGATGACCCCTGCACGCGTTTTATTCCCAAAGTGATCGAAGAAAACGAATACGATATGGTCGACATCCACTTGGCGGCCAAAATGCACAAAGCCATTGCGATCCTGATGTTCAAACTGGAAATGAAACTGTATGATAGGAATCCGGAATTCCATATGGACGATCGCAAGACATTGTACAAAACGGACTTTCACCGCATGGTGTATACGGACAACGGCAAGGAATACCCGCTATTGGACACGCATTTTCCCACGATCGACCCGGACGATCCCGCGAAACTGACCCAGGGCGAAGAAGAGCTTTTGCATGTGCTGCGCTCGTCTTTTACCCATTCGGAACCCTTGCACCGGCATGTGGCCTTTTTGTATACACACGGCAGCAGCTATCTTGTCGCCAATAACAATCTGCTGTTTCACGGCTGCATTCCCATGACGGAAGACGGTGAATTTGACACGCTTAACATCCACGGTGAGCCGCTGGGCGGCAAAGCGTTGATGGATTATATTTCCTTGCTGACCGGCCGCGCCTATTATAAAGAGGGCAGCCGCCAAGAGCAGCAAAAAGCGGTGGATTTCATGTGGTATCTGTGGTGCGGACCCAAGTCACCCATGTTCGGCAAGAGCAAGATAGCCACCTTTGAAAACTATTTTGTCAAAGACGCCACCGTCAGAAAAGAAGTGTATAATCCGTATTTCCGTTTGTCGGAAAAAGAAGAGATCGTCGATAAAATACTCGCTGAATTCGGAATCCGGGGCAAGCACGCGCATATTATCAACGGGCATGTGCCGGTGAAGATCAAAGAAGGCGAAAAGCCGGTGAAAGCCAATGGCAAGCTCTTTGTGATCGATGGCGGCATTTCCAAGGCGTACCAGCCCAAAACGGGTATTGCCGGCTATACGCTGATTTTCAACTCGCATCATCTCGCCCTGGCGGAACATTCCAATTTCAAACAGATCGAAACCGATATCGGTTCTTACACGCCGAATCTTTCCATCGAAGACGAGATGGAGCGCCGGCTTCTGATCAAAGATACCGACGAGGGACGTCGCATGCAGGAAAAATGCGAAGATCTGGAAAAACTGATCCGCGCCTACCGGGAAGGAAAAATCAAAGAAAAACTGTAACCGAAATGGATTGTTTGCGTCCATGTCAGTAAGGCGAGATATCGTCACAAAAGGAGGCGTAAAACATGAAAAACCATTGGGTAAAAAGACCACTCCGCATCGGCGGACTGACCCTGCTCCTACTGGTGGCCATCGGGATCTGCATCGGTCTGCAGGGCCGCGGCGTTGTGCAGGCAGAGGAGGAAACCACCATCAAACCGACTATGGTGCGCGTACAGGGCTATGCGGAACAAACCACCGCCCCGACGATTGCGTATCTGACGCTCGGCGCACAAAGCCAGGCAGACGATGTGAAAACCGCACAGGCGCAGAATACCAAAGATATGGATGCCGTACTGGGTGCCATCAAAGAGAAGGGCATACCGGACAACCATATCCAAACCGTCAACTACTACGTCAACCCGCGCTATGACAACTACGGTGCATCCATCACCGGCTACGAGGTGATCCATGCCGTTCGGGTCAAAGTGGAAGACATTGACAAGGCCGGCGAGATAATCGACGCAGCGAT
>JAAYQA010000074.1 GCA_012519495.1 Tissierellia bacterium
GCACTTGTCTCATTCCTTTCTGTTATTGGTCGTGCTTTAATTGTAAAGGTTTTTGAGACAGGTGTATTCTTTTTCAAAAGAAAAATGCTGAGGTGGTTACCCACCCCAACATTTAGTGTAGAGCCAATAAAATCAGCAAATATAAAAAGAGCGCCGATTTTTCGGCGCTCCCGGAATTTTATTCTATTGCACTTCCGTTTCCCCAATGGCATAGCCATCTCGAGCGCTATGCTCGATTTTTGCGGCCTGCAATGGCAAGTTCCATCGAACTGTATCCGTGCAGCGGCCTGTACATTATGAGCAAACGGAGTCAACTCCAACGGATTTTCCTTCCGCCGGATCTATTCGATTGTATTGCTTACACAAGTTGAAATGAATTCTGCGCGAATCTTTCATTTGCCTTTTGCATATGCCTGCGGAATCGGATTTTCCTTTTTATAGGCAGGTCCTGCAGTTGTTCCTGTATGAACCACTCTTTGACCCTTGTATGCAAAAACCTTACAAAACATTCGTTATCCGAGATATCTCTGTATAGATATCTGTCTTACGGAAGACCTCATCCGGTTTACTTCACCCGTCGGCCCTTCGTTCGATTTCCGGACTGTAGCAGCACTTCGAAAAAAGTTTTCGTCACTTTGGTATTTAGCCCTGTTTTGCTTTTACAGTCGCTCTCTTGTGCTTTTCCTTATGACGAAGATTCCTTTGACAGAACCTTCGGCAAACTCCCACGGATTATCTCCCATCGGAATCACCTCTTTTCTTGTAGGTATTATATACCCCTGTGCAAAAAATGTAAACACTTTCCAAAAATTTAACTCTTGCCGGGCTATAAATAATTCTTTAATCCTCCAGGGAGGCAATTACCGATGCGGCAAACTGATAGCGCGCCTCATCCGACGGGGCGTTTAGCAAAAGCAGCAGATAGCTTTCTTCCTCGCTTTCCTATCGCAAAATCAGATGATGCTGACCGTTCCGGGTGCCGGTCTTTATTCCCGTCACAAGCAGCCGGACACGCCCATGTCCGGCCTTTAAACGTATAATAGTCTCTCCGGGAAGGAGGTCTGTTTTTTATCTTCTTCTGAGTGCCTGCTGCTCTTCAAAGAGCTTACGCTGCGCACCGAATGTTTTGGTTTCGTTCGCTTTCAGCATATCGATCCATTGCAGGGCTTTTCCCGTCCCTCGTACCACCGAGGTAATGGGGTTTTCTGTAAGGGTTACATCGATCCCGATCCGCTCGCGGATCGCCTCGGACAAGCCGGTGATCATGGAACCGCCGCCTGTGAGGATCGCACCGCGGTCGTAGAGGTCCGCTGCCAGTTCCGGCGGGGTTTTTTCCAGGACGCGATGCACCGTGTCGATGATTTCTTTCAGCGGTTTTTTCATGGCTTCCGCCATTTCATTGGAAGACACGGTCTCTTTGACCGGCAGGCCGTTAATGAGGTTTCGGCCCTTCACTTCCATAAACTCCTCGTCTTCTTCCGGCAGTGCGCGCCCGATGCGGATCTTCAGTTCCTCGGCCGTGCGTTCGCCGATCATCATCTGATAGTGTTTGCGAATGTACTCGGCGATGGCATCGTCCAATTCGTCGCCGGCGGTTTTGATACTCTCCGACACGACGAGGCCCCCCAAGGCGATCACGGCCACATCGGTTGTGCCGCCGCCGATATCGATCACCATACTGCCCCGGGGATCGGCTATGTCCACCCCTGCACCGATGGCGGCCGCCAGGGGTTCTTCAATCAGATACGTTTTGTTTGCACCGGCCTGTTTGCTCGCCTGCAGAACCGCGCGGCGTTGCACCTGGGATATCTGGCTGGGTACACAAATAATCAGGTCCGGTGTGATAAAGGACCGGCCCACGGCTTTATGCATAAAATAACGGATCATCTGCTCGGTCGCCTGAAAGTCGGCAATCACGCCGTCGCGCATGGGGCGCTTGGCCATCACATTGCCGGGCGTTCGCCCCAGCATTTTTTTGGCGTCACTTCCGACGGCCAGCACCTGATTCGTAAAGGTGTCCATCGCCACAACGGAAGGCTCGTTTAATACCACGCCTTTTCCCCGTACATAGACCAGTACGGAAGCCGTGCCCAGGTCAATCGCCAGATTTCTTCTGAATGTTGCCACAGTAATCCACCTACATGTCCACGCGGGTGATATTCGCGCCGATAGATTTCATGCGTTCTTCCAGTTCCACATACCCGCGGTCAATATGATACAGATCGCTGAGGAGGGTTTTTCCTTCCGCGACCAAGCCGGCCAGGATCAGGGCGGCGCCGGCCCGCAGGTCGGTGGCGCGGACTTCAGCCCCGTGCAATTGCTTCACGCCGTGTATGGTAGCTTCCTTGCCCTCTGTGCGGATGTCCGCTCCCATGCGGATGAGCTCTTCCGCGTGCATAAAGCGGTTTTCAAATACGGTTTCCACCACTTTGGACGGTTGACCGGGTACAACGGTCAGCATCGCCATAAACTGCGCCTGTGCATCGGTGGGAAAACCGGGATACGGCAGGGTCTTTATGCTGGTAGGAACCAGTTTGTCGGGTCCGATCACGCGGATAATATCTTCGTCTTCGGTTACCGTACAGCCCATTTCCTTCAGTTTGGCGGTGATGGGATGCACGTGATCCGGTATGATGTTTTCTATGGATAAATCGCCGTGCGTCATGGCGGCGGCAATCATGAAGGTTGCCGTTTCGATCCGGTCGGGAATGATGGAATGGCGCGCACCCTTCAGTTTTTCGACTCCGCGGATCCGTACATTGGATGTACCCGCTCCTTTGATATCGGCGCCCATTTTGTTCAGAAACGAACACAGGTCGACAATTTCCGGTTCTTTTGCCGCGTTTTCGATCACGGTCTCGCCTTTGGCCAGTGTGGCGGCCATAATGATGTTTTGTGTGGCGCCGACCGAGGGAAAGTCCA
>JAAYQA010000013.1 GCA_012519495.1 Tissierellia bacterium
ATGGCCATATAGTCGGTAATAAGCATGCTGGGTGAAACAATAATCGTCAACATCCCTCTCCAAATGGATGCGGGTGACTGGAAAACAAAAGCGACCGCCATTAAAAGCAGACTGATTATGTAAAAACCGGTGTAATTGAATTCATGAACTTCTCTTTTTTTATTCATTCCGCCTCCGTTGTCTCTCCATGATACGCGTGATCGGCCGATTCCCTCGTGAAGTTATAGATATTTTATCATAGCCCGGTTCGTTATCAAGCAGGAATGCGATTTACTTTTCTTTTCCCTTGGGATATTGCGCTCCGTTTTCCCTGTATTTCCAGCTACGGTTTGCAAGCACCCCTGCTGTTTGTTCCTAAAACACTCTCATGGAAGAAAATAGCAAAAAGGCGGGAATCAAGCGATTCTCCCGCCTTTTTTGCTGTTTTAAGAGTTCTGTGTCCTATGCTTTTACCCCGGCGATTCTTTTTACCGTGCGGTACATTACATCCAGACCTGCGTGCAGATCCGCTTCTTTCGTATCCTCATACGGGCTATGGGACACTCCGCCGATCGACGGCACAAAGATCATACCGGTCGGCGCCTGCAAGGCCATAAGCTCTGCATCATGCCCCGCACCGGAAGGCAGATCCATCCGGGTTACACCGGCTTCGTCTGCCGCGTCCCGGATCGCCTGCTGCATCTTTTCATCCAGATGGACCGGTTCCGCCGAACCGAACAAATGCCTTTTTGCCTGCACGCCATTTGCTTTGGCATGGGTGTCCACGATCGCTTCAACCTGCTTTTCCATCTCTTGCAGGACGGGGGCATTCACATCCCGGATATCTACCGTGAAGCGCACTTCGGAAGGGATCACATTGGCCCCGCCCGGAAATGTCTGCACGCGTCCCACCGTTGCCACTGTGTGTTTATCGCCTAATTTCTTCGGCAAAGCGCCGATCTCCGTAATCATATGCGCTGCCGCAACCATCGGATCGTTTCGCATATGCATGGGAGTTGTGCCCGCATGATTGGACACACCCGTTAGAATGACCTCCATCTGCCGGATGCCGACGATCGAACTCACAACCCCGATCGTTTTGTCTTCTGCATCCAACACGCCGCCTTGCTCAATATGCAGCTCGATAAAACCGGCCACGCGCTCCGGTGTTAAGAGCATGATATCCTCCCAGTTTGCTGAATAGCCCGCCCGCGTTACGAGTTCTCTTGCCGAAACGCCCTCCTTCGTATACAGACGATCCAGTTCGGTGAGTTCCGCTGCACCCGTAACAATGCGCGAGCCAAAGAGCGCGCCCCCAAAAGCCGAACCTTCCTCTTCCGCAAAGACAATCAAAGCCACCGGTATCTCCGTTTCGATCTTCTCTTTTTCCAGGTGCATCAGGATATGCGCGGCAGCCATCGTCCCCAATAGGCCGTCATACGGACCGCCTTCCGGCACGGTATCCATGTGCGAACCGATATACAAAGCCCGCTTGTCTTCCTCCCCCGGACGATAGGCAAACAGATTGCCCACCCCGTCCAGGCGGGTTGTCAATCCGGCCGCCTCCAGTTTTCCCATCAGAATCTGTTTGGCTTTTCTGTCTTCTTCCGAATAAGAAAAGCGCGTGTTTCCTTCTTTTGTAGCTGAAATTGCGGTAATCTCCCGCAGATCCGCCAGCATTTTCTTTGCATCCGGCATATGTGACGCCTCCTTTGTCCTTTTGGTATTCTTACCCTTGAGAATGAGTTTGTATCCTTATGAAGGCGTAAAGCGGCGCAGGAGAGAGGCGGCGAGCAGCAAAAAGGTTATGGTCAAAAAACATGTGATCCGGATCGCCGGTCTTATTTCGGATACTTCGGTCATTCCCTGCAGCATGGGCAGGCTCTCCTGCACAAGCGAGGCGGGATTCCAGCCATGCAGATCGGGTAGAATGTTTGCAATCAACAGGACGACGGCAAACCCCGCGGTAATAAGCAGCGTTCCTGTCGTCGTGCCCGTAAGTACAGACGACAACAGCAGCGTCGCCAGAAGAAGGAGTCCGAACAGCCACAAAAGCAGTGTCGCGGTCGCAGTCAGCCGAGGCAGTGCTTCGGGAAACAAAAAGCGTGTGTAAAGCCGTCAAGCAGAAACTCAAAGTCAGCGCCAGAGTCCAGGCAAACGCTGTGATTGCGAATTTCGACCATACTACGACCGGCCGCGCCACGCCCTTTGACAAGGGAATTGTCAAGGTGCCCCGGCGCATTTCGCCGGTCAGTGTGCCACTAAAGAGAATGAGAAGGACAAAGAGACCTGTCTGCGAGGCATTTTTGAAAAACTGCGCCCAGGCATCCATCGCGACGGGTTCCGGCAGGGTGATCATCACACCGTCTCCGGTTAGCCCTTCAAGGATTTCCGGGGTCAGTTTTGCGATCAGGGGATTGGTCATGCCGAATATCGCAAAAACGACCAACAGTATCGGCAGCCGAAAGGTACGCCACTGTTCCATCCATTCTTTCCGTAAAAAAGCCGAAAAACCGTTCATTGGATCACCTCCCGAAAGAGATCGTCCAGCGTGGGTTCCCGCCGGGAAAAAGAAAGCGGTACCATGCCGGCTTCCTGCATCTTCGCAAGAAGCAAACGCCCCTCGGCGTAGATAATCAGCCGGTTTCCGTCCTGTTGTATGTCTTCTCCCGCAAGCGCATGCAACAGCTGGCTGACATCGTGCGTGTTTTCGCAAATGATATCGTAACCGTCGGACGGGCGCGCCCGCTTCAGCGCGTGCAGTTCTCCGTCCAGAACAATGCGTCCTTCCTCCAAAACCGCTATGCGGTCGCAGATTTTCTCTACATCGGAAAGGATATGCGTGGAAAACACAACCGTGGTACGGTGTCGAATCCGTTGCAGTACAGAGAGGATCTCTTCCCGCCCGGGCGGGTCCAGTGCGGACGTGGGTTCGTCGCACAAAAGGAGCTTCGGTTCGCTAAGGAGTGCCTGTGCGATGCCAAGACGCTGCTTCATCCCCCGCGAAAAGCCCCGGATTTTCTTGTCAACGTCATCCAGTCCGACCAGTTTCAACAGCTCCCCGCACTGCTCATCCAGCGATGTGCGCGTTATGCCCGCAATTCGGCCGCAAAATCGCATATACTCCAAAGGCCGCATATAGCCGTAAAATTCGGGCACGTCCGGCAAATAGCCGACCCGGTTCTCTACCACGGGCGCACCGAATCGAACCGGACAGCCGTTCACCCGTACTTCTCCGGCATCCGGTTGCAATAAACCCGCTATGATTTTCATCGTGGTGGTCTTCCCGGCACCGTTTCGCCCCACCAGACCGCATACACTTCCTTCGGGTATGCTTATGTCCAGATCATCCAGCACCACCGTGGCGCCGTAGCGTTTACACACTCCCGCAACTTCCAGTACCGACATTATGCGTCCTCCCGCCCGACGGCAAAATACAGAACCGGACCGATCATCGATACGAGCAAGACAAGCAGTGTCCATATAGTAGGCGTTCCCCAGCGTACTTTTTTATATTTGCGCAGATGTAAAAACGACGCCGCGGCCAAACCGATTTGCAGGAGAATCAGTGGCACAAAAAAGGGCCAATATTGAAAGAATACGCTATTTCCTTTCATTAAAAGCCCTCCTTTATGCGCTCCAGGCGTCTTTTGATTCTGTGATACCGGGGATTCTTCGCAAGCCCCCTAAATGCGGGATTGGACAACACACTTTCCGCCACACTCGTGCGGATGGTCTTTTCGTCCCGGGGTGGATCCTCCGACAGAACACTTTCGGAAATCCATCCATCCATGCGGTCAAAGTAGTCATCGCCGCGCAGTTGGATCGGAAAGAGAGCCGCGGAAACCAGCTCCGTGTATTCTTCCAGAAGATCCAGCGCCCATGCTTCGTCCGATTTCGCCGCTGCCTGGGCTCCTGTCAAAAGTATTTTTATCTCCATCGCCGGGTGCAGATTGCGCAGCTGAAATGTGCCGGAAACGGCGCGCAGTCGGCGCAGCGTTTCCCGCCACACGATTTCTTCTCCGCCGGTCAGTGCCAGATACCCCACCATCAAATCCGTCAGCAGCACCAGGCGCAAATAAATGCCGACCTGCAGCGCCTCTTTCGCACCCTCGATATCTCCTGTCGCCATCTTTGCATGAGTAATCACTGATTCGGATGTCATTAATTCCTGTGTTTCATTTTCCAGCAAAAGCAATGCTTCTTCGGGGTTTTGCTGGAAAATGCGAACCAGCGCTTCGATCTGCAGAGCGGTGCGGGCCAGAGAGCTGTCTTCTGTTCGGCTTCGTACCCTGGCGAAAAGATCGGCCGCTTCTTCCAGCATTTGCGCCCGGATCGCGGGATCATCGGTCTGGGTGTGATAATTCAGATACAGTTATCCCATGGCAAACAGCAGGGGATCGCAGGCATAGAAGGTGTCAATCATTTCCCGGCTTTCTGCGTAGGTCTCAGCAAACGGCTTTATGGCAAAATCCCCCGCCAGTCGCGCGTATATTTTCCGGATGGATGCACGGTCCAGCTGCGGCCGGTAGCCAATCAGCTCGTCCACCGTAATGGCAAAACGCGCGGCGAGTCTGGGCAACAGAGTAATATCCGGATGACTTTGGCCTGTTTCCCACTTGGAAACCGATGCCTTCGTCACGTGCATCGCCTCTGCCAGCTCTTCCTGTGTCATTCCGCCGATCCGGCGGTACCGCATAATATTCTTTCCGATTTGCAACTCGTGCAATGCACTCACCTCCTGTAACGAGCATATCATGTCCCCGCAGGTTTCCAAGCGACTATCGGTTGATTTTGGTTGAATTTGTTTCACATTACGATACTTTCACTCTTGAAGTGGGTTCTGCCCCACAAAAAAACAGGGTCAGGCTTAACTTGTTCACTTGCTTGTTATGATATTAATTTGCAAGTGAATTTCGTAAGGCCTGACCCCGTTTTTTATTTGTTGCCGCGGGAGCCGGGTTTTACGAGGGCTTGGCCCGCTTTGCACAGGGGGCAGTTTTCGGGGTCGTAGACTTCGACCTCAGCCCGGTAGGCGGCGTAGAGCGGCAATGCGATCGGCCCCGTTGTGCGGTCGATGATGGCTGCGATGCCTACGACTTTGCCTCCGGCGGCTTCCAGCGCGCGGGCGGTTTCCATGGAGGAGATACCCGTTGTGACGACGTCTTCGCAGATGAGGACGCGCTCGCCGGGTTGCAGGGTGAACCCGCGGCGCAGCGTCATTTCGCCGTCCTGGCGTTCGGTGAACAGGGAGCGTTTGCCGGTTTGGCGGGCCAGCTCGTAGCCGATGAGTATACCGCCCATCGCAGGGCCGACCACGGTGTCAAATTCGACTCCGGCCAGTTTTTCGGCAATTTGCTTGGCAACCGCTTCACCGACCCGAGGGTCTTCTGTGAGGCGGGCGCATTGTACGTATTTGTTTGAATGTTTGCCGGAGGAGAGGAGGAAATGCCCCTCCAGCAGGCTATGGTGTTTTTTCAGCAATTCTTCCATTGGGGAGTCCTTTCATTTCAATGATCTGCCCTTTACCGCTACACGATTCCTCGGATTTCCTGCCAGTCTCTGATGCCGTATTGTTGGCAGTAGGCGTCCATTTCGTCGATGATTTGCGGCATACGAAGCGGATGGGTGAAGGCGGCCGTACCTACCTGTACGGCGGTCGCGCCTGCCATGATAAAGGCAAGGGCGTCTTCTCCTGAGGCAATGCCGCCCAGCCCTACTACCGGTATGGAAACCGCTTTGGCTACATCGTGTACCATACGCAGGGCAATCGGCAGGATCGCGGGGCCTGAAAGCCCGGCGGTCACACGGTGAAACACGGGTTTTTTCGCATGGACATCGATCGCCATTGCCTGAAAGGTATTGACCAGGCTCACGGCATCGGCGCCGGCTTCTTCACAGGCCAAGGCCATATCGACGATGTTTTCCGCATTGGGCGATAGCTTGACGAGCAGCGTCTTTTTTGTTGCCTGCCGCACTTCGCGGACAACCGCCGACGCGCTATGACATCGGATACCGAAAGCCATGCCGCCGGCGTCCACATTGGGACAGGATATGTTCAGTTCGATCACGGGCGCTTCGGTTTTGTCCAGGAGTTGCGCCCCGGTGATATAGTCTTCCATGGAATGCCCGCCTAAATTGACCAGCGTCAGCGTATCGATCGTGAGCATGTCGGCCAGTTCGTGTTCGATAAACCATTCGACTCCGGGATTCTGCAGGCCGATGGAATTCATCAGCCCCATGGGCGTTTCATGCAGCCGCTGTCCGGGGTTTCCCTTCTGCGGTTGGAGTGTAAGCCCTTTGGAACTGATGCCGCCTAAAACGGCCGGGTCGTAATAGTCTTCGTATTCCCGTCCGTAGCCAAAGGTACCGGAGGCGGCGATCACGGGGTTTTTCATTTCGTGTCCGCATAAAGTCAGCTTCACAGTTCCACCTCTTCTGCCAAAAACACGGGGCCGTCTTTGCAGACGCGCACATAGCTGTCCCCCGAGGGCACCGCGCATCCCAAACACGCACCCACACCGCAAGCCATATGGGCTTCCAAAGATACATACAGGCGGGTTTTTCCTTCGCACAGTTTTTTCAGTGCAGACAGCATCGGCGTCGGCCCGCAAGCATATACGGCATCGAACGATTCCGGTTTCAGCAGTTCTGTTACAAAGCCCTTGTGTCCTACGCGACCGCTGTCGGTTGCTACGGCAAGTGTTTGTGCACGAAAAGCCTCCAGCGCATACGGCGTGTCCAAAAAGCCGACATACACATCCGGTGCTGCGGGTAAGCGGTGTGACAGTTCGATCAGCGGGGCAATACCGATGCCTCCGCCCACCAGGGCGACGCTTCCTTCTTCTTTCGGAAAGCCCTTCCCCAACGGACCGAAAAGAAGCAGCGATTCCTCTTCTTTTAATGCCTGCAGCAGACGGGTTCCTTTTCCTTTTACGAGATAATAAAAGGAAAGTTCTCCCTGATCCGCCCGCCCCACCGATATGGGCCGCGACAACAGCGGTTCTCTCTCCCAGGCCCGCAGCATATAAAACTGCCCGGGCAAGGGGCTGTCGTCACAAGAGACGACGAGTTTTCCGACACCCGGGACCAATTCCGTATTTTTCAGGATCTTAACTTTTTGTTCACTCGCCAAAACCCAGCTCCTCCCGCATTTGTATACACGCCTCATAGGCACAGCGCTGCACGGCTTCTTCGGAATCTTCTACATCGCGAAACGCGGTGATAATCCCACGGGACGAGTTCACCACACCGCCGTTTCCATCCTTTAGATAGCGTCTGACATCGGCTCCGGTGCCGCCTTGTGCCCCGTAGCCGGGGATCAGGAAAAACAGATCGCTATAGCGCGCGCGGATTTTTTCCACGGCGTCTTTTTGTGTGCCGCCAAAGACAACCCCCAGGGCGCTGTAGCCGGATGCACCGATATACTCCCGTGCGATCGTCTGCAGACCGTCCGCCACATGCGTATACAGCGCAGCTCCGTCTTCCATTGGCAATCCCTGCAGATCGGCTGCGCCGGGATTGGAGGTGCGCACCAGCACAAACACCCCGTGTTTGCCGCTTTTCAGATACGGCCGGTACGCATCCAGCGTATCAAATCCCATATACGGGTTCAGCGTAACAAAGTCCACCGCAAAATCGCCTTCAAAATGCGCCTTCGCATACATTTGCGCCGTCGAACTGATATCGCCGCGTTTCACATCGCCGATCACCAGGCAGTCTTTTTCTTTCAGATAGCGCACCGTGCGCATATAGGCCTTCATGCCCGCCAGGCCGTAGGCCTCATAGAAGGCAATCTGCACCTTGAACACGGCCGCCACATCTTTTGTTGCGTCGATAATGCTGCGGTTGAACAGAAAAATCTGTTCGGACAGATCGGCGGTCTGCGCGCGCATAAATTCCGGAATGTACTCCACCTTCGTGTCCAGACCCACACAGACGGGGCCCACTTCTCCCACCCGGTGGTACAGACGGTCCATAATCATAGTATCCTCCTTGTCGGGGGCTTAAAAGGGAAACTTCCGGACGCCCTTATGCCAGGTTTCCACAATCCGCCCCTGCAGGCGTGCGCCGCTAAACGGCGTGTTTTTTCCTTTGGAATAAAAAGCTTCCGGATCGACGGTGTATTCCGCCGCTAAATCCGCGATCGCAAGATCCGCATCCATGCCGGGTTGCAAAAGCCCCTGCTGCAAGCCCATCAGTTCGGCCGGCCTTTGTGCCAGCAAACGCAGCAGGGTTTTTATTCCGATGATTCCGCCCTTGATAAGATGAGTGTAACATAAGGCAAAGGCAAGCTCCAGCCCGGTCATACCGGGGGCTCCTTTGTCTTTGTCTTCTTTTGTATGCGGCGCATGATCGGTCGCGATGGCGTCCACCGTGCCGTCTGTCAGGGCTTCCCGCAACGCATCCACATCTTCTTTGGCGCGGATCGGCGGATTCACCCGGTACGGATTGTCCCACAAAACCAGATGATGCGGGGTCACCTCACAGGTGAACCGATCGGAGCCGGCTTTTGCCGCCCGAATCCAGTCGATCGCCTGTTTGGTGCTCACATGCGCAAAATGCGTATAACAACCGGTGACCCGCCCCAGATGCAAATCGCGCAGGGTCATAACATCTTCCGCCAGCCGCATATCGGTTTTGGAAAACGCCGGTTCCTCTTCGTGCAGAGTCAGGCGCATGCCCTTTTCCTTTGCAAGGTTCATGGCGTCAAACAGGGTTTTTGCATCGGCCACGCCGAAACCGTCGTCTGTCAGCATGACAACCGGCGCTTTTACCTCGTTTAAGTGCGAGAGGTCTTTGCCGTCAAAATCGCGCGTGATACTGATACACGGATGCACATCGATCAGATCGAGCGCGCGGGCGCGGGCAATCACATCCTCTACCTGTTCCATGGTGGAGGTAATCGGCTGGGTGTTTCCCATCAGCTGCACATCGGTAAAACCGCCGGCGAGAGCTGCGCGCATGCCGGTTTCCAGATCTTCCTTATGCGTAAGCCCCGGATCTCTGAAATGCACATGCAGATCGGTAAAAGCGGGCATTAAGAGATGATGCCCCGGATCTTCGGGCGGGTTCATCCATACGACTTCGGCAATAACGCCGTCTTCTATCACCAGATACCCGTAGCCTTCGGTGTGCGCATCCGCCATGCGCATCGGCTTGGTTTTTATTCTTCCCATGTGTATATATTGTCGCAATAGTCGCATTTATACGACTTGCTCTCGCGATCCAGCAGGCTGAAACGCTGTACGATGTTTCGTTCGTTGGTTGTAATGCAGCGGGGGTTCTTGCAGGTAAAGATCCCTTCGATCCGGTCGGGCATTTCCAGGCGGATTTTCTCGGTGATCACTTCATCTTCTACAATATTGATCGTGATCTCATCGTCCAGCGCCCCCAGGAATTTGAAGTCCAGGTCGATGACGTTTTCGATTTTGATAATGTCCTTGCGGCCCTTTTTCTTGCTGATCGCATTGATAATCAGAGCGACGCGATAGTCTACTTTGTCCAGGTTCAGATACTGGAAGATTTTGAATCCGTTGCCCGGTTGGATATGGTCGATCACAATACCCCGTCTAATACTGTCAATATTCAGCATTTTTACACTCCTAACAGTTTCATAATCAGTGCCATGCGCGCAAAAACACCGTAGCGCACCTGTTCGAAATAACACGCGCGGGGATCGTCGTCGACTTCGACGGCAATCTCGTTGACGCGGGGCAGCGGGTGCAGTACGGTCAGATCGTCCTTGGCGTGGCGCAGTTTTTCGCGGTCCAGAATATAGCTGTCTTTTAAGCGGACATAGTCCTCTTCATTGAAAAACCGTTCTTTTTGTACGCGGGTCATATACAGAACATCTAAATTGCCGATCACAGATTCCAGTCGTTCCACTTCCTGATAGGGAACGTCCTTTTGCGAAAGATTGTAGCGGATGTATTCCGGTACGCGGAGTTCTTCCGGTGAAATGAAAGTAAAATGCACATTGGCATAACGCGCCATGGCTTTGGTAAGAGAATGGGTTGTGCGGCCGAATTTCAGGTCGCCGCAGAGTCCTATGTTCAGATGGTCAAAACGGTGTTTGATTCTTCGGATCGTAAGAAGGTCGGTGAGGGTTTGGGTGGGATGATGGTGGCCGCCGTCGCCTGCATTGATAAACGGAACGCTGGCGTGCTGGGTAGCAAGGGTTGCGGAACCTTCCCGCGGATGGCGCATGGCGATAATATCGGAATACTGGGATACGGTACGGATGGTGTCTGCCAGGCTCTCCCCTTTGGCCGCGCTGCTGGAGTCGGCTTCGGAAAACCCGAGTACGCGTCCGCCCAGACGAAGCATCGCGGATTCAAAGCTCAGGCGGGTTCTCGTGCTGGGTTCAAAGAACAGGGTGGCCAGTATTTTCCCTTCACATTTGTGCACATACGCTTCGGGATGGTCGATAATGGATTCCGCCAGGGAAAACACTTCGTCCAATTCCTCTTCGGTGAAGTCCATCGGATCCACCAGATTACGGTTTTTGAGCATAGGCTGTCCTCGCTTTCTTAAAAAAAGCCTCCCCGTTCGGGAAGGCTTTAAGCACAGTGGAGCCCTCCGTACAAGGGCGGTTCGTTTTTTATCTCGTGATATTATATAAGGCCGGTGCCTCCGTGTCAAGAAAAACCGCCCTCCCGCCAAAAAAGACCGCATCCGCGGCCTTTTTTTAACTTACAGGGCTTTTTATCTGTGCGCGCCGTTGCAACAGCCAGGTCAGGCCGGTTACGATGAGCAAAAAGACGGCATAGGTCAGCAGATACGAAAGGATGCCGGATCGGACAAAGGTGTCGATCGCGCGCGACGCATTCGTCAGATGTTTCGTGTAATGGTCGTAGAAGGACAAAGCGGGTACAAGCAGTCCGAAAACACCGATCGGCAATAAAATCTTGCCTAATGTATTCAGCCGGTAAAACACGGTCGTAATCAGAAGGCCTACAAAAAAGGCCGATCCGTTCAAAAACACAACCCCGATATACTTACTCAGCAGAGGAAAGGCCGAAGCGGGTTGTACAAAATCACTCATATCGATCACGCCTAAGCCGATCGATCGTAAAGCCTGCAGCATCAGTTCATCCAGCAAAAGATCGATCACACCGGTCAGAAGAGCAAGTACTGCGCCCACAATGAGTAGTGTGACAAACTGCGTCCTGCGCGATATACCGTTTTGCAGCAGATAGAAAAAATCGGCTTTATAGGAGTTCAGGCCTGCAACAAACAAATAGAACATCGTAATACCGGATACCGCCGCAATTTCTACGTCTACCTCGCCCAATCCGTGATAGGCCGCCAAATACGTTCCCAAAGCAAACAATGCGATGCCCAAACCGATCAGAATCCCGTAATACCAAAGCAGGCTTATGCAAAAGTCGGTCGCGTGGTATCGCAGTGCCGGTTTCCCATTCATGATTGACTCCTTTCTTTTTCATTGGTTATTTCGATAAACAGATCCTGCAATTCCGGTCGCGAAACGGATAGCGAATCCGGATACGGTCCCGGTTCTCCCTCTACGGTGGCGGTCAGCAGCTGGCCGAAAGTCTGTGTGTGCAGGACGCTTTTATCCGCCAGATAGGCCTGCATCGCTTCTTCGGGACCGGCGATCTGATAGTGACCGGCCAAAAGATCTTCTACGGCTGCCTGCCTCAGCACTTTTCCGTCGTGGAGGATGATAATCTCTTCGATCATGCCCGCCACTTCTTCAATAATATGGGTCGAAAGAATCATCGTGCATCCGGTCTGTGCGTATTTCTCCAGCAGCTTTTGGTATATGCTTTTCCGATTGTTGGCATCCAATCCCAGTACCGGTTCATCCAGAAACAGATACGGTGCGTTGGAAGCGATCGCCATGATCAGCTTAAACAGCGACTGATACCCGGTGGATAAGTTTTTGATCTTTTTACCTGTGTCCAGTTTAAATTCGGCTGCCATCTGACAAGCGGCGCCTTCGTCAAAACCGGGATAAAAGAACTTGCCCTCTTTGAACGCCCGTTTCACTTTCATGTTCTCCGGATACAGATTCTGTGTCGACATCAGATAGACTTTCCCTGTAGCCGAATCATTTTCTACCACCGTTTCCCCGTCGATAAAAATCGCACCTTGGTCTGCAAACAGGCGATTCGTCGCGATATGCAACAGGGTCGACTTCCCCGCGCCGTTTCGGCCCAATAAGCCGTAGATCTTTCCCGCCGGCAATACAAGGCTGACATTGTCCAGCGCTTTTGTCCGGCCGAAGGTTTTTGTGATGTTTTTTATTTCCAGCCCTTTCATTTCTCGTATCCTTTCTGAATCATTTTGATGAGTTCAGGCTCCGTGATGGCAAGCCGCCTGGCTTCCGCCACCATGGGAGCCACGTAGTCTTCCCCAAAACTCTGCCGGCGTTTTTGGGACAGTACGTGCACGGCTCCTTCTTTTACAAACACGCCGATCCCTCTTTTCTTGTACAGTATGCCGCCATCGACCAAAAGATTAATCCCTTTCAGCGCGGTCGCCGGATTGATCCGATAATTTGTCGAGATCTCTGTCGTCGATGGAATCTGTGTCTCTTCGGGAAAACTGCCCGATAGGATCATATCTTCGATGCCTTCCTGAATCTGCACGAATATGGGTTTGTTCCCGTCGTCTGTAATCTTCACAAAGCCGTCTCCTTTCTTTTCATTCTTCCCCTCCTGCCTTTTTTGCTGATTGGTTAGTTACTTGAGTGATTAACTATCTATATAGTACACGCACTTTCTTTCCTTGTCAAATGTTTTTTCTTTTTCTTGCTCTGCGTCTATGTCTTTTACAGCAAAAATTTGCTATAATGAATTCAAATTGATAACCATTCTCATTTCGGAGGTAACAATGCAACGACTCATCTCATTGGAAAAAGGGCAGGTCGGCCGGATCACCGGCATGGATCTCCCCCCACATACAACCAAACGGCTGTTTGAACTGGGCTTACATACCAGTGCGCAGGTGACGATGAAAAAGAATAATCAGGGCCCCTGCGTCCTGGGCATTCATCATTTCACGATTGCCGTCAGCCGCAAACTGTGCGAAAACATCTTTGTCACCCTGCCGGGTGAAACAACCCGCGAGGTGCGCGTATGAACCGTATCGCACTCGCCGGAAACCCTAACATAGGCAAAACTACCATCTTTAACGCGCTCACCGGCGCCAATCAGAAGGTGAGCAACTGGCCCGGCGTAACCGTACACAAAAAAGAAGGCCAGTTTGTTTTTAAAGACGACTTCTATACCGTGGTCGACCTGCCCGGCACCTATTCGCTCGGTTCGTATTCCGAAGACGAGCGGATCGCTACCGACTATGTGCTCTCTAAGGATGCACAGCTGATCCTGAATGTTGCCGACGCGACCAATTTGGAGCGCAATCTGTATCTCACCGTGCAACTGCTGGAGATGGAAGTCCCCGTTGTACTGGCTTTGAATATGATGGATGAAGCCGAGCGCTTCAATATTCATATCGACCATGAGGCCCTGTCCGAAACGCTGGGAATTCCTGTTGTGCCGGTCACCGCAGCCAAGCTGAAAGGGATCGACGTTTTGATGGAAACCGTGGCCGATGAACTGGCCTGCATACAGCGCGGCACTTCCCCGCGCCCGCGCAGAAGACGCCGCCAGGGAAAGGGCCGGCCAAACCGTACCTGCCCGCATGAAATCACCCCTTTGCGTTATGCAGAAGAAGCATTGCCGTCCATATCGGAGCTGACCGAATACCTCAACAACTCCGGTGTGACGCCTTCGTTCTGGTACGCGCTGCAGGTATTAACGGGCGATCTTTCGCCTTTGGAAGCGGCCAATCAGCCCGTTCCGGAGGCGATCCAGGCGCTGGCCGACGAACTGCAAAAAGACCCGCACAAATATGAACTGGATGTTATCGACGCGCGGTACCGCAAAATCCATACGCTGGTGACCACCCATGTTACCGAAGCCCCCAGCGCGCAGGAACAAAAATCCGACCGGATCGACCGCATCCTCATGCACCCGGTTTGGGGGATTCCCATTTTTGCCGCGGTCATGTTTATCGTGTTTCAGCTGACCTTTGCCGTGGGGCAGGATCTATTCGGCGACGCACTGGACACACAGGTCTCCCGCTTTGCCGAATGGCTGCGCGGCGCTCTGGCTGCCACGCAAGTGCATCCGCTTATCACCGGCTTTATTACCGAAGGCCTCATCGGCGGGATCGGCACCGTTTTGACCTTTATCCCGCTGATCGTCGTATTGTATCTTCTGATCGGTTTTCTGGAAGATATCGGCTATATGGCACGCGTGGCCTATGTTATGGATCATTTCATGCGAAAGATCGGCCTGCAGGGCAAGGCGGTCGTGTCCATGATCGTGGGTTTCGGCTGCAATGTGCCCGGCGTGATGGCTACCCGCACGCTGGAGAATCAGAACGATCGCATGATTGCTCTTCTGATCAATCCGTTTATGTCCTGCGGGGCGAAAATCCCCGTTTACGCCATGCTTACCGGCGTGTTTTTCCAGCAGTACGGCGGTGTTGTCACTTTCCTTTTATATGTGCTGGGCTTTGTGATAGCCATTATCGTGGCAAAAGTCCTGTCCTTAACCCTGTTCAAGGGTGACACGGCCGACTTTATTATGGAAATGCCCCCGTACCGGCTTCCGGTTTTGCGCAATGTATTTCGCAATATGGCAGATAATGTTCTTTCCTTTATAAAGCGCGCCACCACCATCATCACGATCGTTATCGCCGTGATCTATCTGCTTTCTGTGCTGCCTTACGGGGTGGAACCCTACGGTGCACAGAGTCTTTTGGGCCGAATCGGCGGTTGGATCGCACCGGTTCTCACGCCCATGGGCAACGGCAACTGGCAGGCTGCCGTAGGACTTGTGGCCGGCATGCCCGCCAAAGAAGGTATCACCGCTACCCTGTCCATGATCTACGCAGCCGATGCCGGCACCAGCATCCAGCAGGCTCTGGCGGCGGGCTTCACGCCCCTGTCCGCCCTGTCCTTTTTGGTGATGGTGCTTTTGTACACCCCCTGTGTCGCCGTATTGTCCACCGTGCGGGCGGAAACCGGCAGCATGAAATGGATGTTTTTTATGGCGATCTACACGATGCTTGTAGCCTACGGTTTTTCGGTTTTGGTCTATCAGATCGGCCGGCTGCTGGGCTTTTCATAAGGAGGCAGTATGCTTCAGACGATATTGCAGGAAATTGCAAAGGGCGGCCACGGTTCCAAGGCCGCTCTGTCGCGTCATTTGCAGCTAAGCGAAAACCGGCTCGACGGCTATGTACAGAATCTGATTCGCGCGGGGTATCTGAAAGAAGAAATCCCCGCCGGCTGCGAAGGCGGCTGCAGCGGTTGTATGCGTCACTGCACCGACCGCATGCCTGTGTTTTATACACTCACTGACAAAGGAAGAGCGCATCTGGGACAATCGCTTTAGTGTACATAGGCAATCTTTTATACAAACGTTTATTTTCCTATGCAAACATGGTATAGTATTGATATAATCCCGATACAAGAACTAATTATTATACGAAAGGGGCTACATTATGCGACCCGAGGAAGTGGAAAACCTAACCCTGTTATCCGACTATTATGAATTTACCATGGGTAACGGTTACCACGAAGCCGGATACGATGACACCATCGGCTATTTTGACCTGTATTACCGCACCGTACCCGACTCCGGCGGCTTTGCCATTGCAGCAGGGCTGGAGCAATTGATCGAATACATTCAGAATCTTCATTTTACCGAAGAGGATTTGACTTTCCTGCAAGAAAAAGGCATCTTCAGCGATTCCTTCTTAGACTATCTCAGAAATTTCCAATTCTCCTGCGATGTATGGGCGATGCCGGAAGGCACCGTCGTTTTTCCGAACGAACCGCTGGTTGTGGTTCGCGGCCCCATCATTCAGGCGCAGCTGATTGAAACCATGGCGCTCTTGCTGATCAATCATCAGAGCCTGATTGCCACCAAGGCCAATCGCATGGTGCGCGCCTCCGAAGGCCGCATCGTGATGGAATTCGGCGCACGGCGCGCCCACGGTTCCAGCGCGGCCACCTTAGGTGCCCGCGCAGCGTATATCGGCGGCGTGGCCGGTTCTTCCAATACCCTCACCGACAAACGATACGGCGTCCCTGCCTTAGGCACAATGGCCCATTCGTGGGTGCAGTTGTTCCCCACCGAATACGATGCGTTTCACGCTTATGCCAGCATTTATCCCGACAGCTGCATCCTGCTGGTCGACACCTACGACACCCTGCGTTCGGGGATTCCCAACGCCATCCGCGTGTTTGACGAGGTCGTCACCAAAAAAGGATTCCGCCCCAAAGGGATCCGGCTGGACTCCGGCGACATTGCCTATTTGTCCAAAGAAGCACGCAAAATGCTGGACGAAGCCGGCTATGCCGATTGCCCCATTGCCGCATCCAGTGGCCTGGATGAGTTTATCATACGACATCTCATACAGGAGGGCGCCGAAGTAGACTCCTTCGGTGTAGGCGAACGCCTCATTACATCGCGCAGCAATCCGGTATTTGGCGGCGTGTACAAACTGGTCGCGGTAGAACAGAACGGAGAATACATCCCGAAGATTAAAATCTCCGCCAATGTGGAAAAAATCACAACGCCCGGTTTCAAAAACGTCATCCGCATCTATGACCCGAACACAAACAAAGCGCGCGCCGATCTGCTGACCGAATTCCATGAAGAAATTCCCGACAACGAACCGCTGGAAATTTTCCATCCCATGTTTACCTGGAAACGCAAAACTTTCCATGAATTCACTCTGCGAAAACTTCTGGTGCCGGTGTTTGAAAAAGGCAAATTAGTATACGATATACCCTCCATCGAACAAACACGCGAATATTGCCAACAAGAGGTCGACAGCCTGTGGGAAGAAGTCAAACGGTTTGACAATCCCCATGAATATATAGTGGACTTGTCGATCAGCCTCTGGCGTATAAAAGATCAATTGTTGCATAGCATGTAATCACATGCGGTTCACGAAAGCGAGGGATATATGAAAAATCTAATCCGCTACGATAGCCCCATCGGGCGCATTTCGATAGCCGATGACGGAGAGTGCATAACCGATGTGTTTTTCGGTAAGCCGGGTTCCCTGCAAACCCGCTTCAGAGACCATGAAACCCGGTTGAACCAAGCCGCACAAACCCAACTGGAAGAATACTTCTCCGGAGAAAGAAAAGAATTCGATCTGCCCATCAAACTCGACGGAACGCCTTTTCAGGTGAGCGTTTGGGAGGCTCTGCAAAGAATCCCCTACGGGGAAACCCGCTCCTACCGCGACATCGCCGAAGAGATCGGCAACCCGAATTCCTATCGCGCCGTCGGGCTTGCCAATAATAAAAATCCTATATCTGTCATTATTCCCTGCCATCGCGTCATCGGCGCAAATGGCGACATGATCGGCTACGGCGGCGGACTCAATAAAAAGAGACGACTTCTCGATCTGGAAAAAAAACATAAATAACGCACAACCTCCTATCCGGCCCACGCTTTGGATAGGAGGTTTTTTCTTTCCGATTGTCCCGCCGGAACCTGCGGGCCATCCCGTTGCGATACTAACCATGCAGTGTGATCGTCTTCGCGTCAAAATCCAATAGACCTTCTGCACGCATTTTGTTCAGCTCCCGACTGAGAGAGGTACGCCCGATGGCGCGAACACCGATATAGTCTGCGCCACCTGCTTCCGATCGGAAAGCGCTTCGGCCTCCTGCACAGATAATGAAAACCCCGTAAAACAGCTGCTTTACGGGGTTTTCACATGATACGTAATAGATTTTGTTTTGTAACATTTCACACAGATTCGTATCGAACTGTATTGGAATACTTAATACTCACGTCTGCATTTGTCTTAGCTACGCTTCGTATCCTATATTCAGCTGAACCCGTAAGTGTGTATGTTCTTTTGATAGCGGCATTGCCATTCCCACTGGAAGAATAAGTTACTACATCTCTCCAACCGGTTCCGGTGTATCTTTGTCGTGTTACTTGCAAACTAATATACTTCCAATTGCTTGCATTTGCCCAGCTATCTATATTGCCGCGCTTCCGCTCAGCCACAACTGCGTTGAATGACTTGTAATATCAACATAATTCGGCTGGGTATTTGGTGTGTTCCGATTTATTTCATGTATCGTCGTTGCCATTGTTGACGCCAACACAGAACTCGGAAATCCCAATACTATCATAAGCATCATCGACAGAATAAAACGTTTCATGTCTTCCTCCTACCGGACATTAAACTCAATATCTCCAATTATCTTTCGTGTCACTTCACGAGACATGTTCGAAGTGATGATAAAGACGGATGTTTCAACATATCCTACTGTCGTGCTTTCACCGTCTTTAAAAGTCTCATGAAAATCAAAACCATTTACTTGATAGGTATGTGAATCGGTGTTTTCCGAATCTACTGCGATTACGCTATGAGTCGCAGACATGAAGTTTGCGCAGCAGCATGGCCTCTTCTTCACAAAGAAATCCCAAAAAATACTCCGCACGGTCTTCCAGGTTCGCATATCCGCACTCTTCCGTAACAAAATGCGCACTTTGTTCCACCGCATCAAAATTTACTTCTTTCCGTCTGCTTCTCCACTTGTCGATAGCGATCCCTCTTACAATCTTTGAAGCCAGTTCCTTGGCCTTAACCGGATTGCTTAGTTCGTATCTGTTTTTTGCACACAGCATTTTTTCTATGGCGTCATGCACGGCATCCTCGGATAGGGCCACATCGCGTAGAATCCTATAAACTTGCTGAAAAAGCGCGTCCCGGTTTTTCAAATACACGCTTTCTACTTGTTTGTGATATTGTTTCGAATCAACAGCACGGTTAAAGTACATAGAAGCACCCCCGATATTGCCATCCATCCTTTCTTCTTGTGCCTATCTCATGTAAGCTTATACTACAGTCATTCATGTACCATTCGCCGAGCTTCCTTCGGGAGCTCGGCGAATGGTATAAAAAACCCATCGGGTGCTGCACTCTTTACAACAGACGGGATATCAGCCAAATGAGCACAATAAACTCTGCTGCCAACCGTCTTTCCCCATGGGAAAAACCGTATCGCCGATAAATCAATCCGAAAGTAAGCACATTGTAAAGAAGCAGATTTGCAGCAATAACATCCGTTGCACGGTAGTCGGTAAACCACAAAAGGATAAACACCACACTCATTAGAAATATACTGAGGGCAATATTTGTCGGAGACTTTTGAAACGCGCGGATTCTTGGGTCTATTTCCCTCATGGCAACCTCCTTGAATTACGGTCCTCCTATAGATTTTGAGAAGTAATGGGTTTTAAGGCCTAGATCTTTCTCGCCTCCACCCCATGTTCCATAACAGTAGAGATTAGACTTTCTAAATAGAAAACCCGATGTATAAGTATATCTCACGATTCGAGTTGCACTGGGTGGGTATCCATCCATGTTGCCCCCGCATAAGGAAAACCCCCACACAAGTACCCTAATGCTCGTATACGTCCAATAAGTAATCCTGAGTGTGCATTTCTCTCTCTTGATATATTAACCGGAGCAGAAAGACCCTTTGTGACACTGAAAAGTATAATATCTGAATTCCGTCGGTAAAGAGAAAGAGTCCGAGCACATTTATTGTGCTGTTGGTAGCCGACTGCCCGTTTTGCTGTGAGACCGACTACTCCAGATACAGAAAATGATTGGATCTGGTTTGTAGTACAAAGCCGTCATACATTGGGAATAGACGCCATCCGACCGTATTTTCCGGATGTCGCAAAGGACGAATCGTTTGCATTTTGGTATCGTAAAAGAATAGATTGTTTTCGGGCTCCGCGATCACAAGTGTTTGCGTTTTTTTGTCCAGATTAGCGGAAAACCGCAAACTGCCAAATTGTCGGGTATCTACCATTTCATTCGTGCGACAATCAAAAACATGGAAGGACTGTTTTGACGGATGTTGTGTGTTCGTCAACTGGCGTATCCCAAGTACATAATCGGAAACGGCTACAAGATCACTCAACGGGTAAGGCAACGCTGCCATTTCGGTTAATATGCCGCTTTGCATATCGTATACATGCAGTTTTGCATCATCGAGTGAACCATCTTCACGTAAATTTACAATTTCCATCACCAAGTTATTCTTGTCATTGTAGCAGATTTCTAAGATACGTTCGGGATGCTCCCGTTTCACCAGTGTACGCAATTCTTCCTTCTCAAGATCAAACAGGGAAAGCACACTCTTATGTTCCGTCCAGTCATCGCTTATTATTGCTATGTGTGTATCATTTAAGGCAAAGGCGTTCACCACCTTCTGATTCTCTGCGATCCAATGAGTTGTCCCCGTATCCAGTATCAGGTTCCAATGGCTATCCAGATACAAGAGTACTTTCTGATCGTAAACCCGACCGTTCAGTAAGCCCACCGCGGTGTCGGCCGGGAATGCATCCATCATTTGCCCAGGAGATGTAAAGCTGATGGGCTTGCCTATCCCCGTTAATGGCATGATTGAATGTAAATCTTCTCTGTTATACGCAAGCGTTTGTGGGGTGATTTGTGTGATATCCATATTTTTAAGTACCTGGTCTTCTTGGAGTAAGCTGATTTCTTCCTGCACACTGAGTGAACGCAATCGTTGTTTTGTGTACGGATCATTCTGGATAACCGCGTCTTTTTCATTCCTTGCAGATGCGTCAGGATCGGCGTGGACACCCGTTTCCGTTTCTGAAGTAGGCTCGGATATCGCATGATCTGTTGCTGGACGGTCACTTAATGCGTTTTTCGAACAGCCGCAAACTATAAGAACGACCATAATAAGTAAGATATATCTGCTGCGCAGCATTGTCTGCCTCCGATCAATAAATAATGGCGTTGTCTTTGTGTTGGTAGTTCATGCCGTAAATTCTTGAAAATGGGTGCCATTTAATGCCTTCCCCAGATCTGTAAGGATCGTTGATTTTTACAGTTTGTACTATTGCCTGTAAATTGATGTCACTTGGACTTGCACCTTGATAATCCAGGTTCAATCCAGAGACCACCATATAATGACCTGCCGTAGCGTACGGCCAATTGTATCCATAAGAATTTATATCAATAATGATCGGTTTGTAATTTCTAAGAGATAGTTTCGCCCAGTTTAACCACTGAGTTTGAGAAGTAAAAACTCCTACTTCATATCGCCAAGATTGGTTCTTGTTTAACTCTTTTACTATAGCGTGAAATCCAGTTCCAGCTTGTGAAGTAGTGTTCATTCTCTTGGCATATTCCTGCTAAGAATATGACCATCCTTGAATATATTGCAACACCATTTCGACACTAGCCGGCCCACACCACCAGTTTTCCTTTTGATAGTACAAGGGAACATTAAGACTCATCCAAAAATTCTCACTTTACATCGCATCATGTTTCCCATTGAGCTTGTCCACTGACTGGATAGCTTCTCCGTTGACGTTAAGTCCTCCAGTGGGCCCTCTGCTATCAAAAGCAAATGAATCTGAAGCGTCTACTATAGTCCCGTTGGCAAGCATTAACCACATGGCAATCAGGAAACAGATTGTTTTCTTTTTCATTTTTTCTCCTCCAATTATTCGAAGTTTGCCTTTGCCTAGTTTTCAAGTTATTGGCAATTCTGTTATTAACGTTCTAATAACGAATAACACAAAGAAAATCACGTTTTTTTTACATCGTTGGCCCCCTCTCTCACAAAACGGATGTTCGCATTCAATGACTATTCCCCCCTTGAAATCAACGTAATTCCATCGGGTCCTTCCCAACAAACGGTATGATTACCGGTTCATTCCGATTCCAATCAAAGTACACCAAACTGTCTTGCGACAGCGTAATCATGGGGGCATTTCCCCGGGATACAGGAGATAGCTGTTTGCTCCTATGGATTCATACGTCCCGTTTTCCGTCACCCCGTCCACGCGGATTTTCTTCATGACTTCTCCCCTCCTCTACTATATAACCGTTTCAGCCGTCTTTTTGTGACATGTTTTAGTGAATAACTTTGCTATTCTTCTCGCAAGGCATCCCGCAGACGCTTTACATCTGCTGTCACATCGTCCGATTGCATCAGATAGCGCACGACACAGGCGCCGTTGTTGCCTGTGTTTTTGAGTATGTGCACATTGTCCGCGGTGAGTCCGCCGATGGCGAGAACGCCGATATTTACCGCTTCGGCAATGGCTTTCAGGCTATCCACCGATGTACGTACCGGATTGTCATG
The DNA here is from genome assembly GCA_012519495.1 of Tissierellia bacterium. GTDB lineage: Bacteria > Bacillota > Clostridia > Tissierellales > Peptoniphilaceae > JAAYQA01. The sequence continues at coordinate 22,199 of JAAYQA010000013.1, forward strand.
TGTGGTCGTGGGATAGATGGCCCCTACGCCGACATAGTCTGCGCCGTCTGCTTCGGCTTTTTTTGCCGCTTCTACGGTTTTGGCCGTTGCGCCGACAATTTTTTCCGGCCCCAGCAGTTTTCTTGCCATGGCGACCGGCAGATCGTCTGCTCCCACATGGACACCGTCTGTATCCAATGCAAGGGCAATGTCTACCCGGTCATCCATCACAAACGGAACGCCGTATTTTTTGCAGATGTCTTTTATTCGCGCCCCTTTTTGCAGAATCTCCGCCGTGCTTGCTTCTTTTTCCCGCAGCTGCAGGATGTCGATCCCTGCCCGGCAGGCTTCTTCGATGCGGGCATAAAAGGTGTTTTCGTCCAGCCCGCGGGGGTCTGTAATTAAATAAATCGCGTCTTTTTTCTTTTCAAACATGTCTTTCTCCAAATGCATAGTCTTTGCCGCGGATGACTTCTTCCAGAACGCTTAAGAATACGGGGTAATAAAACCCGATCCCGAATGATGCGTTTACCCGCTTCATGGTTTCCTCGCCTACGGCCCCGTTCAGACGCATGGCAACGATCGCGCCTCGGAAAGGATCGATCGCGGCATACACGGCGCAAAGCAGGCTTCCGATGCAACCGGTGCCGGTTACCATCTGCATGGCGGGGTCACCCAGTTCCACCCGACTCATGTCTTTTCCGTCGGTAATGAGGTCTGTGGCGCCGGAGACGACAACAACTTTGGCCGTGTTGCGGGTCAGCTGCAAAGCCGCCTGGAGCGCCTGCTCTTCGTGCTCTGTTTCCGCATCCACGCCCCGGGCCGTGTCTTTGTCCAAAGATAAGGCCAGGATTTCTGCCTGATTCCCCTTCAGTACATCGATTTTTGCGATCTCTGCAAATTCTCTGACCTGTCTGCGGCGCGAAGCCGATGCGGCCACACCGGACACATCCAGCACAAAAGGCGCGCCGCGGTGCAAGGCGGCTTCTCTGGCAATGCGCATGGCCTGCATCCGGTCTTTTGTCTGCGACCCCAGATTGCCGTATACGACATCGGCTGCTTTGGTCAGTTCCGCGACTTCGTCGGGATTGTCCGCTGCAAGCGCTTTGGCTCCCGCAATGAGGCAGGCATTCACGCAGACCTCTTTGACCATATCGTGCATCAGCAGGTGAATCAGCGGGTTTTTTTTGATCAGCTCATCTGTCATCATGATTTGTGTATCACCTCGTTCATCATTTCCCGGAAGAAGGAAAAGCGCTGCATGATGCCGATAAACAGCAATCCGAAGATACTTCCGATGGTTGTTCCCGCAATAAATCCGGGAACATAAGTAAACCAGCCGATTTCTCCTACGCCCATAATAAAATGCATCACGGGATAGGACAGAACGGATCCGATCAGCCCCGTGCCGATCCATTCGCCGAGGGCGGCCGCCCAGTTCTTTTTGAAGCGCACATACAATCGCCCGGCCAAGGCGGCGCCGAATACGGATCCGGTAATGGCCAGCGGCGTAATCCCCATCAGTAGCATTCGCAGAATGTTGATTATCAGCGCCACGATAAACGCCCCCATGGGACCGGTGGTTACCGCGGCAATCACATTGATAAAATGCTGCATCGGCGCCATGCCCGGCACCCGCAAAAAGGGCGAAAGGACATAACCCAGGGCGATCAGCATGGCCATCCAGATTTGTTTGCGCAATCGGTTTTGTTTCATTTATACCCTCCTGTTCTTCGCCGGAGCCAAGAAAAAAAGCACCCGGTTGCGGGTGCAAGAAGGCTTGGTCTGCTTCCTTTCGACGGCATTATCCGTGTCAAGTTCTAAGGGTCCGCGGCAATCAGCCGCATCTCAGCCTGTGCTCCCCCAGCGATTGCCCTCATTGTAACGCAGAAGCGCCGATTATGCAAAAGTTTTCCGCAAATGCAGTATAATAAAAAGAAAAGGACGGCGAGATATATGACAAATACGGATTCCGTTATTGCTCTAAGACACACGCTGCACGCGCATGCGGAGCGCTCCAATCAGGAAACAAAGACGCGTGCCATTATCAAAGATTTTTTGAAAACCCAGACCGATACGCGTATCGAAGACCGCGGCAGCTGGCTGTATGCGGTACACGAGGAAGAAGGGGCCAAAGAGACGCTCGTGTTTCGCGCCGATCACGATGCGATTGTGAATTCGCACGGCACGGTGTATCACGGCTGCGGCCACGACGGCCACACCGCCATGCTGGCCGGTTGCGCACAGGCGCTATCGGGCCAACGGCTCGGAAAAAACATCGTGTATCTCTTCCAGCCGGCCGAAGAAAACGGAACCGGCGCCGCGCTCTGTACGCCTTTGTTTTCCGAATACCGGGTAGACGCCGTATACGGTCTGCATAATATGCCCGGGGTGGAAAAAAACCTCCTGCTTGCCCGGCCCGGCACCATGCAGTATGCCTCGGAAGGGCTTACGCTGGACTTCCTGGGTAAACAGTCCCATGCATCGCAGCCGGAAAACGGCATCAATCCGGCCTTTGCCGTTGCCAAACTCATGCTTGCCTTACAACCGTTTCACAAAAAGCAGGCACAACCGCTCACGCTGGGCGATCTGACCTTCTCAGGCCCCGTGTATGCCACGATTGTACACGCGCGCATCGGCAACGAAAACTTCGGCATTTCTCCGGGAGAAGGTACGCTTTCCTGCACGATCCGCGCAGAAAAAGACACCGACCTCACGAAGCTTGCGGAAGGATTGCTTCAATTGGCTCACGATACAGCCGGTCCGCTACGCATCCAGACAAAAACTACCGACGCCTTCCCCGAGACCCGAAACGATCCCGCATTATACGAAAAAACCACACAGATCCTTAAAGAGGCAGGTCTTCTTGTACAAACCATGCAGGAACCTCTGCGCGGCAGTGAAGACTTCGGCGTATACAAAGACTTCGCGCCCACCTTCTTCTGCTTTTTAGGCGCAGGGAAAGACTATCCGCCCCTGCACACCGACGAATACGAGTTCCCGGACGAGATCGCAGAAACCGGGATCCGCTTTTTTACGACCATCGCCCGCGCATAAAACACGGGCCGTGTGCCCACAAAAACCGGCCGGAGCCGGTTTTTTTATTCGGATTCACTATGGGTTTTCTTTGTTGCCTGCCGGTGCTTTTCTTCCCGGATCGCCAGTTCCAGATCCTGTGCTTTTTTCTTCTTTTCTTCGTGGGTGGACTTGATCTCCCAGTGGATCACAAAGGTCATAATAACACGCAACACGACCACGATGGATAATACCGCCAGTTCTTCCAAATCCTTTGTCGTTACGGTTTTCAGGATCTCCGCACCCAGTTTGAATTCCAGCGCCAGGGCCAGCGACTGCGCCAGCTGCAGTTTTACGTCTTCATCCTCGAAGCTGAAGCGCGACGCAAACAGGGCCGTTACCGCGCGGATACCACCGATTGCAATGACCGCAACACCGACAAATTCCAGCACGCCGTAAATATATGGGATCAGATATTTCAGGAAATGTTCAATAATCAAGGGGTCACCTCGGGAAAAATTTTGTGGCAAAAAGCCGTTCTTGTTTTAGCTACGCATATTATATCACAGGAAACTGTAAAAACGATTGTATTATGGTTTCTCTGTGTTGTATTGATAGCCGGACAATGCCAGACAGGTGAGCGCCGGTGTATAAAAGACCCAGATCAGCGATTCCGCCCAGAGCCGGGCTGTGCCGCCGGGCAGGCTCAGCAAGAGACCTACGTTCAAATCGCAGAGCAAAAAGCAGACCATGCCGCATGCAAGCAGGGTGCTGTTGGGCCGCGGAAACAGATGCAGCAGGAAATTGGCAATTGCCACCCAGGTGGAGGCACTCACAAAGACGGCATAGATGACGATCACCCATTGCAGGGCTTTGCCTTCCAGCAGCGGATAAAAAACATATACCTGCAAAAGCAGTGTCCACACGAACAGGAAAAGTCCCACGGCAATCAAAAGCAGGCGCCGCGGTTTTTTCGCGTGCCGGTATCCTTGCAGAAAATAGCGCGAATTGCGGTGCATCAATACGCTCTGTACGGCGGCAAAAACAAAAATCCCGACGGCGGTTTTTCCCATAAGAAGCATCGCATCGGCCACGATGATCAACACCGCCATCAGGCGCAGACGCCGCGTATCCCACACAGACAGGCCGTCGCCCCCGATCACAAACACCAACAGGGTGGTAAACAAAACAACGCCGCCTTTAAAAAAGAGCGAGCGGAAATACACGGTATGGTCCGGCCCTTCAGGCCGGAAAAAGCGGGAAAAGTCGGTATAGATAAATACGGCCGCGCAAAGAAGGATCAGAACCAGCAGAACGCCTACGCGTTTTTTTACGCCGGGTTTCATGCTTTACAACAGAGCCCCGTGATGCAGCGGGCCGTTTTCTTCCACCTGCACCGGCGTGCCTGCCAGCAAAACATCGTGCAGCCAGTCTTTTGCCGCCGACACAGCCGATGCCAGGCCCATGCCTTTGCCCAGATTGGCACAAATCGCGGAGCTGTATGTGCAGCCAGTTCCGTGCGTATGACGTGTGTGCAGGCGCGGCTTTTCCAACGAAACCGAAGCGGCGTCCCGCGTGTGCAGCAAATCGGTGGCGGTATCGCCGAAATGACCGCCCTTTAACAAAACCGCCGTGTCGTATTTGTCCGAAAGATATGCAGCCACCTCCTGCATCTCTTCCCAGGAGGTGATTTTTTTGCCCGACAGCTGTTCCGCTTCCATCCGGTTCGGGGTGATCACCGTTGCCAGGGGAAACAGAACCTCTTCCATGGCGCGGGCGACGCTTTCATCCGACAGGCGCGCCCCGCTGGAAGCGATCATCACCGGATCGACTACAATATATTCGGCCTGATAGTAAACCAGTTTCTCTGCAATCAGCCGGCAGATATCCGCATTCGGCAGCATGCCGATTTTTACCGCCCGGGGCGGGATATCCGTAAACACCGCATCCAGCTGACTGGCAATGCTCTCTTTTGACGGGATCTCCACAAATTGCACGCCCTTTGTATTCTGCGATGTCAGGGCCGTAATGACACTCATGCCGTAGACGCCGTTGGCCAGAAAGGTTTTTAAATCCGCCTGTACGCCGGCGCCGCCCGAGCAGTCGGATCCGGCTATTGTAAGAACCGGGGCAATCTCTGTTTTACTTCGCATAATCATCCTCCAGCATTGCAATGTCAAATGCATCAAACCCGCGCAGATACACATCGGCCGTTGCGCGGATCTTCTCTCTGTCCCGTTTCATGGCCGCGTCTTCGATCGCGATGACCCGCATACCGGCTGCCTTGGCGCTTTCAATGGCATGCAGCGCATCTTCAAATACGACGATGTTCTCTGGCGGCATCTGCATCCGTTTGGCGCCCTCCAGCCAGTAAGCCGGGTCGTTTTTGCTGATACCCGTATTGTGTACGGTCTGCAAAAAGTCGAAATAGCCGCTGAGTTTATGATGCGACAGCGCCGGTCGGGACAATTCGTCGGTTGTAGCGGTGGACACGGCCATGCGGTGCCCGCGGCTTTTCAGGCGCTGAAGCACCGCATCCACCTGCGTTTTTTTCACCACTGTGTTTTTGTATGCATCGGCCAGAATCCGGTGCGTTGCCACGAGCATTTCTTCTACGGAATCGTCCAGTCGGTAGATCGTCTTAAAATGTGCCAGCGCTTCTTTCAGCGTCATGGTTTTGATCTCTTCCTGCAGATTTTCCGGTTTATCCAGTCCCATACTATCCAAATAACGGTTTGCCAGATGGATCCATACCTCCATGGAGTCCAGGAGCGTCCCGTCCATATCAAACAGAATTCCTTTCATAGCCTCTCTCTTTCCTTCGCAATATATTTATAATCATACCACAAACCGCTCTTGTCACCGTTTGTGAAAGGCTTTTCGGTCGATATTTTAAGCGGAATCGGGTATACTTGCAGTAGCTATACTATTCTGGGAGGTGCCCGATGGGTTTAATCAAAGCAATAAAATCCGCCGTAGGCGGATCGCTGGCAGATCAGTGGCTGGAAGTTATCGAACCGAATCAGATGACCGACTCCACCGTATTCACCAACGGAGTGACGGTACGAAAAGACGATCCGAAAAATCAGAATACCAAAGGAACCGAAGGCATTGTGACAGACGGTTCGGTTATACATGTTTATCCCAATATGTTTATGATGCTGGTAGACGGCGGCAAAGTGGTCGACTACACGGCGGAAGAAGGCTATTTCCGCGTGGACAATCAGTCTCAGCCGTCGATGCTGAACGGCCGTTTTATGGATACGCTAAAAGAATCGTTTAACCGGGTCCGCTACGGCGGGGTCAGCCCGAATCGGCAGCACGTGTATTTTATTAATCTGCAGGAGATCAAGGGGATCAAATTCGGCACGCGCAATCCCGTAAACTATTTTGACAGCTTTTATAATTCCGAACTCTTTTTACGGGCACACGGCACCTATTCCATTAAAATAACCGACCCCCTCCGCTTTTACGCGGAAGTCATCCCCAAGAATGCCACAAGGGTCGATATCACAGACATCAACGAACAGTATATGTCCGAATTCCTGGAAGCGTTGCAGGGTTCGATCAACCGCATGTCGGCGGAAGGAACCCGGATTTCCTATGTGCCGTCCAAAGGCCGTGAACTCAGCCGGTTTATGCAGGACTCCCTGGACGATTCCTGGCGCGAAATGCGCGGGATGGAAGTGCAGGCGGTCGGTATTGCCTCCATCTCCTATGACGACGAAAGCCGCGAACTCATCAATATGCGCAACAAAGGCGCTATGCTGGGCGATCCGTCGGTACGCGAAGGCTATGTGCAGGGTTCGGTTGCCCGCGGGATTGAAGCGGCCGGATCCAACGAAGGCGGCGCCACGGGCGCTTTTCTCGGCATGGGTATGGGCATGAACACCGCAGGCCAGATCATCGGGCAGGCATCGCAGGCGAATCTGGAACAAATGCGCATGCAGCAGGAACAAAAAGTCGCAGAAGATACCACGCAGGCGGACGCACAAGCCGCTGCCTGGATCTGCGCCAACTGCAGCCATGAAAACCACGGCGGCAAGTTTTGCTCCAACTGCGGCACCAAACGCCCCGAAGCCAATCTTTCCTGTACCGAATGCGGCTACACGCCCGACAAGAACCAGCCCGCACCCAAGTTCTGCCCCGAGTGCGGCACCCCATTTCCAGCCTGATACGCGGGGCGCGCAAAGCAAGTAACAAGCAGCTATCTATTTGCGCGCCCGCGTCCTATGGACATAAAAAAGGATCCGATACCCTATGACAGCCATTGTAATCGATCAACTCTCCAAGAAATATCATGACAAGACCGTCCTGTCCGATCTCAATCTGCAAGTGGAAACCGGGGAAGCCTTCGGGATATTGGGCGGGGAAGGCGCCGGCAAAACCACGCTGATGCGCATTCTCATGCATTTTATGTTTCCGGATTCCGGCAAGGCGGAAATCCTCGGTCACAATACCAATACCGAGGCGTCTGCGGTACACGAACAGGTAGCCTTTGTAGCGGAAGACCCCGTGTTTTACGATTCGCTTACGGTGGCGGAGAATATCCGCTACGGCACGGGCTCGCTTTTGCGCGGCAAAACGCATGCGCAAAGAAAGATCCTGCTGGAAACCTTCGCTCTGGACCCGAAAGCCATGGGCTGGGAACTCTCCCGCCGGGAACGCGCCAAACTCTCTGTGGTCATTGCGCTTTTGCGCAATCCGCCGATCTTTCTTCTGGATTCTCCCTTTACTTATCTGGCTCCAGTTGAGCGCAGCAATCTGCTGAAACATCTGCACGCGCAGAAAAAAGCGGGTTCCACCCTTTTGCTGGCCTCCTCCCGCGAAGAAGATCTGCTGGGTCTGTGCGACCGCATTGCGGTTTTGCAGGACGGTATTTTGCACAAACCCCGCTCCATTGAAGCGCATCTGGAAAACCAGGGCGTATTTGTGATCGCCCACGGCCCCCTCTCCCACAGAGACGTGGCCCATCTGAGTTACCGCATTGTCGTTTCCACCGATAACGAGAAACAGTTCTTTTACCGGGGCGATCTGAAACGGCTTTTTGCCTTTTTATCCACCAACGACATTAAACGGGTGCAGATACTGGATGCGGCCGACGCCGACCTGTACGCGCAACACTTTGGAGGCGACGCATGATCATCTTATACTATGAATGGAAACGGTACTGGAAAGCGGCGATCAAGACCGCGGTTTTGTGTGCGCTATTGATCCTCATGGCCATCCCGTTTCTGCCTTTTGTGCAAGAGCCCAATCTCATCGGCGAACTTCGCTCCGCTTTGGATATGTTTCCGGATATTGTGCTCTCCTTTTTCGGCCTGCACGCGCAGCAGTCGTTTCTGAACCCGACCCGGTACGTAAGCTTCGTATTCATTTTTATCTACGCCATTGGCGGCCTGTTTGCCGCGTGGCTGGGAGGCCGCTGCTTTTCCAAAGAACGGGCCGACGGTACAATCGACTTTCTTCTGCAAAAACCGCTGCACCGCTGGCAGATCATGCTGTATAAAATCGTGGCCAATCTGTTTGCCATGATCACGTTTCTGTTCGTGTTTTGCGCCCTCTACCGCGGCGTAATCAAGCTGTACAGTCTGTTCAAACTGCCCGTCACCCCGCAAACCGTCCCCATTGTATCGCTGCTTGTTTCTTTGTTTGCGCTGATGACACTGCTGTTTTCGGTATCGGTTTTGTTTTCGGTTCTGATTCCCACCGACAAGATTGCCGTGCCGGTGACCCTCGTGCTGACCGTGTTGTTCTATGTGTTTTATGCCGCATCGTTTACGGATTCGTCGCTGTCGGCTTTTGCCTCCTTCTCGCCGTTTAGCTATATGCAGGCACAAACGATCGCCCAGGGCGAAAGCGGACCGCTGTTACCGTTTTTTGGTCTTTCGCTCCTTTTTCTGGCAGCCGGGTTTGCTTTATTGTATAATCACGATATACGTAAAAAATTACCGCGTAAATTTCTAAATCGATAGGAGAGTGTTTATGGATCCTCCCATTTTGGGGCCTCTGCTGCTTCAATTTGTGCTCATCTCTTTAAACGCCCTTTTCGCCTGTGCGGAACTCGCTATGATCTCTATGAACGACAACAAGCTATCCCGCATGGCCTACGAAGGTGACCCGCGTGCCATTCGCCTTCAGAAGCTGACTGCGCAGCCCGCTCGCTTTTTAGCTACCATCCAGGTGGCCATCACGCTGTCGGGCTTTTTGGGCTCGGCTTTTGCGGCCCAGAACTTTTCGGTACATGTGGTACGCCTGCTGTCCAAACTGGGGATCGGCATTCCCGCAGCGACGCTCAATACCGTATCCGTTTTGCTGATCACCCTTTTGCTGTCGTACTTAACCCTCGTCTTCGGGGAACTGGTACCCAAGCGGGTCGGTATGCACCATGCCGAAAGCATTGCGCTTGCTTTATCCGGACTGATCGGGGCCCTCTCCAAAGTATTTGCCCCCATTGTCTGGCTGCTCACCGCGTCTACCAATGCCGTGTTGCGCCTCTTGCGCATCGACCCCGACAAAGAACACGAAGATGTTACCGAAGAAGAGATCCGTATGCTGATCGATGTCGGTTCGGAAAAAGGCACCATACGCCAGGCAGAACGTGAGCTCATACAAAATGTATTCGAATTCAACGACATCACCGCCGACGAAATCGAAACCCACCGGACCGAAGTCCACGCTCTATGGCTGGATGATCCGGCAGAAGTCTGGGAAGAAACTATCCACAACCGGCGACACAGCTACTATCCCGTAGCCGACGGCACGATCGACCGCGTTGTCGGCATCCTGCACGCCAAAGACTATTTCCGCCTGGCCGACAAATCCAAAGACTCCGTATTGGAAAACGCCGTGCGGCCCGCTCTGGTTGTGCCCGCCGCCGCCCGCGGCGATCAGCTGTTTCGCAATATGAAAAAAGCCCGCACCCACTTTGCCGTCGTCCTGGACGAGTTCGGCGGCATGTCCGGTATTGTAACCATGAACGACCTGCTGGAGCAGATCGTAGGCGATTTTGACGAAGAAGACGACGTAAGCGATGCCCAGCTGATTATGCAGGAAGTGGAAAAAGGCGTCTGGCAGATCACCGGCGCCACCCCCCTGGACCAGGTAGCCAAAACACTGGACATCTCCCTCCCGGACGACTACGAAACCATGGGCGGCCTCATCTTCGGCACGCTGGGCGAAATCCCGCCCGACGGCGACACCGCCGAACTGACCACAGAAGGCCTTTGGATCCACGTCCTGGAAATCCGCGAGCACAAAATCCAAAAAGCGCTCATCCGAAAGCTGGAACCCCAGGAAGACCCGCCGATCAGCGACTAAAAAACAACCGCCGCGAACGCTCGCGGCGGTTGTTTATTCTTCGTTTTCTTCTTCGGGATGATGGTGCACAATCGCGATCCATTTCTCCCCCACGCGGATTTTTCGCACGCGGCGTTCAAATTCAATGCGGCTCAGCCAGACAATCTTCCCGCAGCCCTGGCAGCCGAGCTTCATATCCACACCGACGCGTTGGATCTCCCAGTGATTGGCCCCGCAGGGGTGGCCCTTTTTCAGTGTGATATGATCCCCTGTTTCATAGTGCAGTCTTTGCGCCATGCTTTGTCTCCTCCTCTGCCTCCAGTTCCCGTATCGCCTTGCCGGCCACGGCACGCATTTGCCGTTCCGCTGTCCATTGACTCATGGGTTTTGTGTGCCCCACGACCGTGAGTATATAGTGAAAGTCGGTATAGCCGGTGATCCCGATCACCTCGGGGTTCTCGGTATAAAAGTCCGCCTCCTGTGCACAGGCAACCAGCGCTTCCGACACGCGCTCATGCGCTTTTTTTGCATCGATCGCATAGGGCACGGTGATCTCCACCAGCGCCCGCATGGGTTCTCGGCTGATATTGGTAACCGTTGTGATGCTTCCGTTGGGGATATGTGTGATCTCCCCGGAAAAAGCGCGCACCGTTGTCACGCGCAGATTCATATTGGTCACATAGCCTTCCGCGCCGGCGGCTTTGATATAATCGCCCAGGGCGAACTGGTCTTCCATTAGGAGAAAGCCGCCGGTGATAACATCTTTTACCAGAGACTGCGCCCCGAAACCGATCGCAATCCCGCCGATGCCCGCCGTGGCAATCATGCTTTGCGTATTCACGCCGAACAGTTCCAGAATATACGTAAGCCCCCAAAAGGCAATCACGACCGTAATCACTTTGGACAAAACGGAAATGATCGTATTCGTTTTTTGGCTGTGGCGCCCCTTCTGCCTTTTGACGACAAAACGACGGACGGCAGAGGTAATGGCCCGTGTAATCATCCACACGGCCAGTACCACAAAAAGACTGACCAGAATCTTTCCGATCCAGGTCAGTCCGGTATCTGTAAACAGCAAACTCTTTAACTCTTCCATGTTCACCCGGCCCTTTTTATTGATTTCCTTTCTATTCTATCATATAGGTACAGGGCTTCATATTCCAGGGCAATGGCACCGGATTCAATCGCTTCCGTATGCACCGGGTCCAAAAGCAGACAGAGTCCGCAACTGGCGGAGATGTCTCTTGGGGTCGGAATCGTTTTGGTTTCGATTTCTTGTTCCTTCAGCTTCTTTTCCGCCCGGATGGCATAGTGCACGGAAGGAAAGGTAAGCAGCAACTGCTTGTCCATTTAGTCAAACAATAGCGCATGCGTTTCGCGCAGCGTTTCATAGATCGTGTACATATTGGAAACTTCACCGACCAGCAGCTTGTCTTTTATCCCGAAATAATCCAGACAGGTGCCGCAGGAGATAATCTGTACGCCTTGTTCCGCCATTTGTTTTAAGTCGTCGATCACAGGCGAGCCTTCGGTGGTGAGATGTACGCCGCCGTTAAAAAACAGGACGGCTTCCGGCAAGGGTTCTGTTTGTGAGATGGTAAAAAGCAGGCTCTTCATTAAAATGTCGCCCAGTTCATCCGATCCGTGTCCCATACGGGCCGAGCCGATCCCCACACCCCGCACCGGTCCGCCAAAGGTTAAAGGCTGGCATTGGATCTCTTCTTCGGCCGGTGTTTTCTGTTCGGCCTCTTTTTCTATGGTTACAAAATACGCCCCGCCTTCTTTTCTGTGTTCGGCTTTGGCGCCCATATTCTCGGCAAACTTTACCAGATTGGCCACCGATGTTTCATTGTCGACCTGTATTTCCACCGCGCCTGCGCCCATCGCGTCCAGGGCTTTTTTTGCCAGGATCACCGGTTGCGGACAGGGTTTGCCCATCGCATTGATCTGTTCTGTCATTGTATCTCCCCCTTACTTACTATTATAGAACGGAAAAGGGCAAAGCTATATTCGTTCTATTCATGATGTCATGCAATTTATTAATTCTTTCGATTTTCTTAAATATTAAAATCAACCTTTAATTATATTGAATTCTATGTTTACATTCTTTAATTATGTGGTATACTTTATTCAAGATTCAAAAGGAGGATGCAATGGATCTGGAAGTCAGAGGCAATTGTCCGCTCTGCGGCGGCGAAACCTATGTGACCCGTTATCAGTGTACGCAATGTCTGTCCAGCATAGAAGGCGAATTTCGTTTGAACAAGTTTTCCAAGCTGACCGATGAGCAGTTGCATATGGTCGAACTGTTTTTATTGCATCGGGGCAATATGAAGGAAATGGAAAAAGCACTGGGCATATCCTATCCAACCGTGCGAAACAAATTGGAAGATATTGTGGAGGCCCTGGGCCACAAGGTAAAAAAAGGCGAAGTGGACCGGGAAGATATCCTGCGACAGCTCGCCAATAAAGAGATCACCACCGACGAAGCCGTGGAACTGCTTCGTTATCATTAGAACCGGGAAAGGAAGACGATAATGGACGAAAGAAAAATGATTCTTGAAATGCTGAAAGAAGGCCAGATTACTTCTGAAGAAGCTATCCGCCTGCTGGACGCGCTCGGTGCACAGGACAAAGGAAAAGGAAAACCGGGCAAGCACGAAAAACTTTTCACCTTTGATGCCGACAAAGCCAAGGAAGGCTGGGAAGAAGTCGAAAAAACCATCGGCGGTTTTGTATCCAATCTCGCCAATACCGTGACCAATATCTTCGATGAAGATCTTGTGTTCAACTTTAAAGGCGCGTTTGACAGCTTCACCCGCCGTGACGAACGCGCTATGCCCGCAGAAGGCAAAGTCGAGCTGGAAGTCTTCAACAAAAACGGACGGATTGAAATCCTCCCCACCGAAGAAGACACCCTCGTTTTTGAAAGCAAGGTATTCCACAAAAATTTAGAAGTAGCGGAAGATACCCGTTTTTACGACATTATCGAAGAAAACGGACGCATCGTGTACCGCGCACATGAAAATGAAGAGCTCAAGAGAAAGTTTTATGTAGAAGTCAAACTGTTTGTTCCCAAAGAAAGTCTTTCCCGTCTGGAACTGAACACCACCAATGCCGCCCTGTCGGTTGAAGGCCTGCAGGCAGACGACATCCGCCTGATCACCAAAAACGGCAAAATCACCGCCAAGCAAATGTACGGCGACCGCCTCCGTATGGAAAGCAGCAACGCGCGCCTGGAACTGGCCGATTCCCAAATCAATCAGGTGGATCTGAAAACCTCCAACGGCAAAGTCACACTGGAAGAGATTGAGGCAGACAGCATCGTTGTCAATACCTCCAACGCCCGCATCGAAACTGCCAAGCTACATGCTGAAAGCATCAGCCTGAGCACTTCCAACGGAACCGTCATCAGCACCGACATCGCATCCGAGCGGCTGGAAGAAGGACATTTTACCTGCACCAACGGTAAAATCGAACTCGCCTTCGACGATATGAACAAAGAAGCCGAGCTCGACCTGCATACCTCCATGGGAAACATCGACCTGCAGCTTCCGCTGGCCCTTTTGTACGAAAGCAATCCGTCACAGAATGCCAAAAGCGTAAAAGCCCACACCGAAAACTATTCCCCGGAAAACGGCGTATCCATTTTCGCCCGCACCAGCAACGGAAATATCACCCTGCGGTAAATCAAATAACCAAACCCGGCCAACCCGGCCGGGTTTATGTTTGGACAAATCCACTGGGAATAAGGGTCGAAAAACGGATCTCCTCCGCCGGCGGCTCCACTTGCGGGAGCTTGTCCGGGCACGGCGGAAATTACAGCCGCGACAGTGGCGGGTGCATGCCACAAGAACGCGGCTGTGGAGCAATTTCCGCCTTAGCCCACAAGCTCTGCCGCTCGCTCCGAATGCCGGCTGCGGAGAA
>JAAYQA010000075.1 GCA_012519495.1 Tissierellia bacterium
ACGCATCCACCGCCATGGCCATGGCCAGATAGGTTTTTCCGGTACCGGCCGGCCCGATACCGAAGACGATATCATTCTCGCGGATCGCCCGGATATAGCGCGCCTGCCCCTGTGTCTTTGCTTTCAGGGAACGTCCGGATTGGGTCACAAGAAGAATCTCGTTCATCAGCCGATGGATTTCGTCATCGGCTTCTTTGTGCGCCATATCCACTGCGTAGCGAATCTGCTGTTCGTCCAGGGAGCGTTCCCGGCTGTACTGCTGCTGCAGTGAATCAATCACGCGCCGGGCACGCCGGACCGCCGGCTCTTCGCCTTCGAGCAACAGCTCCGAATCGTTTTGTCCCATACGGACATCCATTGCATCCTCCAGCCATTTTTTGCGCCGGTCCAATGAACCGAACAAAGCCGGTATAAAATCATACTCGGGTATCTGTACCTGAATTTGCACCGTTTTCCATCCATCTCCTTTATTCATAGTAGTTTAATTATACCATGTTTCGCCGATCGGATTGAAAGAAGGAAAGGAATTCCCGGCAGCCGGTATAAAAACCCCGCATACGGTACGTCCGCATGCGGGGCTGTCTATTCCCTTCGTTTATGGCGCGCTGGCATTTTCTATCTTCTGTATGCCTTGGGCTTGTCGAGGATTTCCGAAAATACAATCATGCGCTGAGCCGGTGTGGGGAAACTGCGTTCCAGATTCTCTACGGAGAAACTGGCGCGGCTGCGCAGCGCGTAGTTGTCTTCTGCAACCGTACGCTCTTTCTTTTGCTGCAGGCGCCTTTGCGATTCTTCTTCCTTTTGCTTGCGAAAACGCACCGCGGCTTCTTCTTCATCCATCCGCATGCGTTGAGCCGCTTCAGGATGTACCTTCTGTGCGGCCGGGCTTTTTACCTGCTTCTGCCCCGCTGCCTTTTGGCGTTCCTGCTCTTCCAGTTCACGCAGCTGTTGGATAAAACTGTCCAGCAGCCCTTTTTGTTTGGTCGTATTCCGTGCCGGCTGCCGTACGGTTTGATCGATCGGACGGGGTGTCGGTCCGCGATGCGTGCGCTGGGTCGGCTGTACTTTCCTTTTCTTCTTTTTGTCCTGTTCCTTCATATAGCCAAACGCAAATGCGAGGATGGCCCATATTATGATCAGTTCCATAACAAAACCTTACATTCCGGGTTCTTTTTTCTTGTCACCGCTCTTGCCTGCATCGGAGATGGAGGAACGCATATTGGTATCCGCGATTACGTTTTGCATATTGTAGTAGTCCATGACGCCCATTTTTCCTTCGCGCAGAGCCTCCGCTAAGGCCAGCGGCACTTCGGATTCGGCCTGCACCACTTTGGCGCGCATTTCCTGTACTTCGGCAACCATTTCCTGCTCTTTGGCCACAGCCATGGCGCGTCTTTCTTCCGCTTTTGCCTGCGATACGCGTTTGTCGGCTTCGGCCTGATCGGTCTGCAGATTCGCCCCGACGTTTCTGCCGACGTCCACATCGGCAATGTCGATGGAGAGGATTTCAAAGGCGGTACCGGAGTCCAGCCCTTTGTCGAGCACAGTACGGGAGATCATATCCGGGTTTTCCAGAACCATTTTATGCGATTCCGACGAACCGACGGTCGTTACGATCCCTTCCCCGACACGGGCAATAATGGTTTCTTCCCCGGCGCCCCCGACGAGACGGTCGATATTGGCGCGCACGGTTACTTTGGCTTTAGCAATGATTTCAATCCCGTCTTTTGCCACGGCGGCAATCTTCGGGGTTTCAATGACTTTCGGATTGACGCTGACCTGCACGGCTTCCAGTACATTCCGTCCGGCCAGGTCAATGGCGGCTGCACGTTCAAATTCCAGGGGAATCTCTGCTCTTTGGGCAGCGATCAACGCATCAACAAGGGTGTTGACATTCCCGCCGGCGAGATAATGCGCTTCCAGCTGATCGGTGTTCAGTTTTACGCCCGCTTTGGTCGCCTTGATCAGGGGATTGATAATTCGCGACGGCACCACTCTGCGCAAACGCATTCCAATCAGAGAAGAGATCTTTACACTGACGCCCGAGAAAAAGGCGGTGACCCACAGCCCTACGGGGATAAAGGTAAAGAAAAGGATAAGAAATAGCAGAATCGCAGCAGCGATCAGGATTTGTGGCATGAATCTGTCCTCCTAACAATGATTTTTGCGCCTTCTACGCGCACTACAGTAACTGTTTCGCCTTTACGGATAAACTCCCCTTCGGTAATGACGTCCATCGGCCGCTCCAAAAGTACGGCGGTACCGGCCGGACGCAGGTTTGTCTGGGCGATTCCTTCAGTGCCTTCAAATTCTTTTTTCGAACTGGAGGACACGTATCCGGTCTGGTCGGAAAAGTTCATGATCAGCCGGATATGATCCAGCATCGGGCTTTTCATGCCGGCCCGTACCAGGAAGAACACAATGATCGAAGTGACGATCAACGCCGCGCTCATGGACTGCAGTCCGACGCTTAAGTCTTTGAACGAGAGCACCACGCCCGCGGCCAAGAGAAGGATTCCTGCAATTCCCGGCAATCCGAATCCCGGCACCATCAGTTCGATGATAATAAACACCAGCCCCAGTATAAACAGAATGAGAGGCAACATCGTCACATGGGACGATCCGCTTAGGGTCGATGCAAAAAACAAACCGAATCCCAGAAGGGACAAGACGGCAAACGGACCGAATCCCGGTGTGAGTATCTCCAGCACCAGTCCGACAAATCCCATAATGAGAAGCACGATGGCTATTACGGGATGCGAGAGGACCTGTAGCGCCTGCTGCGCGGCCGGATTGTTCAGAAATGCCGCGGTAACCGGCAGTTCGACCGCCTGCGCATAGGGCAACAGGATGCCTGCCGCGATCATGCCGATGAAACGCTTTCGTACTGTCATTGGGAACACCTCCTTCTTTACTATTTGTTCTTGTTTATTATATACCGTAATGGCAGGCGAATTACACGCTCTATTAACGAAATCTGCGGCGTTTTGATCGATTGACATACTTTCGCAATAAAAAAAGTCGACAGCTTTCCTTGCAGTCGGCTGCGACTTTTGTGATCGAAAGATTAGAACTTGTTTTTCTTGCGACGAGCGGCTTCTGATTTTTTCTTTCGCTTGATGCTGGGTTTTTCGTAATGTTCCCTCTTTCTGTACTCAGAGAGTACTCCGGAGCGAGCACATTGCTTTTTAAAACGCTTCAGAGCGCTGTCCAAAGATTCGTTTTCTCCCACTTTAATTTCTGACATGGATCTTCCCCCCTCTCATTTTCGTAAGAGTGCTCAAAAATGAGCCGAGTACGATAGTTCGTATTATAACGTAAAACCGTCCTATCCGCAAGTGTTTAACCCGGCGGCCACTGCAGTGAACGTCCGGCCAGTACATGAAAGTGAATGTGTGCAACCGACTGTCCGCCGTCCTGCCCGATATTGTTCACAACGCGGTATCCGTCTGCGGCAAATCCTTCGTCTTCGGCGATTTGCCGTATGCGCAGGAGCAAACGCCCCAATAGGGCGGCATCGTCCGCGTCCGCTTCATTTAAGGAAGCGATATGCTTTTTGGGTATTGCCAAAAAATGCACCGGTGCCTGCGGGTTCTGATCCGTAAAAACAAAAATCTCCTCGTCCTCATACAAAACGTCTGTGGGAATTTCTCCCTGGGCTAATTTGCAGAATATACAATCCATTTTCTCACCCCTTCCTATATCCTATCACATTTTTATTCAACCGGCGCACCAAGGGCAAATTCTCCCTGTGTATCCACAATGCGCACCGCTTTGATTACATTCGGTCCGGTGTTTGCCGCAATCTCCACGGGTACATAATTTTTCGCGTAGCCCGTCCAGATACCGGGTTCTTTTTCTTCTTCGGTAAGAACCTCCAGCGTGTGTCCGATTTGTTGTTGCAGGAAAGCATCGGACAGCTTGTGCCCCAAAGCAATCATCTGCGCATTGCGCGCCTTTTTGATCTCCGGCCGCACCTGCTTCGGCATGGCGGCGGCTTTGGTGCCTTTTCTGGGGGAATAGGTAAACACATGCAGGCGGGAGAGCCTGCAGTCTTTAACAAAGCGGAGCGTCTCCTCCCATTCTTCGTCCGTTTCTCCGGGAAAACCCGCGATAATGTCGGTTGTAAGCCCCACCTGCGGATACGCTTTGCGCAGGCGCTCCAGACTGTTCCTGTAGTCTTCTGTCGTATATTTGCGCTCCATCCGCGCAAGCACCGTACCACTGCCGGACTGCAGGGAAAGATGAAAATGATCACACAGTTTGGGAGAGGCAAGCAGGCGGGTTACGAAGGATTCGGTTACGATCTTCGGTTCCAGTGAGCTCAGGCGGATCCGTTCGATCCCTTCGGTTTGCTGTGCCAGGGCAATAATGTCGGTCAGACGGTGCGCCTTGTCGGCATAAGAGGCCAGGTGAATCCCTGTAAGCACGACTTCTTTGAAACCGGCCGCGGCCAGTCTTTGCAGTTCTTCCTTTACGGCACCATAGCTGCGCGAACGCACCGGCCCTCTGGCAAACGGAATAATGCAGTACGAACAGAACTGATTGCAGCCGTCCTGTACTTTCAGCGTAGCGCGGGTTCGTTCATGCGCCTGGCTGATTTCCATTTCGGTATAGTCGGTATCGGACGAGAAGTCGCGCACAAGGCTCCGTCTGCCTGTTTCTTCCCGCTCCTTAAGCAATTGCGGCAAAAGGTCTTTGTCTTTCGTTCCGATGATGAGATCCACATCATTCCGCGCCTGGAGTTCTTCCTGTGCCACCTGGGCATAGCAGCCCATGACGACCACAACGGCGTCGGGGTTTTCCCGGCGAAACCGGGCAATCCACTGTCTCGACTTGCGGTCGCTCGTGTGGGTGACGGTGCAGGTATTTATAATGCAGACATCGGCTGCCTTTTCTGTTTTTTCATAGCCTTCTTTTGCGAGCAGCTCTTCTACGGCTGCCGTTTCGTACTGATTCACTTTGCAGCCGAGGGTTACGATTTTATAGTTTTTCATACAAAAGCTCCGTTATTGTATTGCAGCACCGAAAGCGCGCAGAGTC
The DNA here is from genome assembly GCA_012519495.1 of Tissierellia bacterium. Classification (GTDB taxonomy): domain Bacteria; phylum Bacillota; class Clostridia; order Tissierellales; family Peptoniphilaceae; genus JAAYQA01. Next base: position 5,044 of record JAAYQA010000075.1, read on the forward strand.
CGGCGGTTTCCGTGCGCAGAATCCGGGGTCCCAAAGAAAGTATCTGTGCGCCCGCCTCCGTCAGTTTCATAATCTCCGCGGCAGAAAAGCCCCCCTCCGGTCCGATCCACACAACGGCGGGACCCGGCTGCGGCCAGCTTGCCGTCTCGGCCTTTTCATGAAACACCAGCTGCGGAAGATGCCCGTATCGGGTCAGGGCTTCCTGCAGGCTGCGTATTTCTTCTACTTTGGGTATGATACAGCGTTTGGACTGCTTAGCTGCCGCTTCGGCTACATTTTGCCAGTGAACCGACCGCTTTTGCGCGCGGGGGCCATCCAGCTTCACATCCCCGTGTTCGGTGCGTACGGGCTGTATGCTTGTCACACCCAATTCCACGGCCTTTTGTATAATCCAGTCCATTTTGTCGCCCTTGGCGATGGCCTGTATCAAATGCAGCGCATAGGGCGGTTCGGTAGAGGGCAGCGGTTTACCCAAAGCGATTACACAGGGAGATACACTTTCGATGCTTCCTTCCCAGGCGCACCCCTCCCAGGCAATCTCCAAGGTATCGCCGGTGTTTTTTCTGAGCACGCGGGTCAGATGATGCGCATCTTCTTTGGACAGCACGGCTTTTCCGTTCTGCGGCTGCTGAAAAAAGCGGTTCATGCGATCCGTTCCGCCACAAGCAGGACCCAGCCGCCATCGGTTTTTTCCTGCAGCAGCCGGTAGCCATGGTTTGCCAGCGTCTTTTTAACGGCTTCTTTTTTCTCCGTAATGACGCCCGAGAAAATGATGAAGGCCTGTTCCGCCAATACCTCTTTCATATCCGGGATCATATCGATCAGGATCTCGGCAAGTATATTGGATACCAAAACATTCACCGGAGCTTCTACCCCGTTCAGCAGACTGGTATGCATGGGATGAATCCGGTCCCGGACGCCGTTTGCTTCGGCATTCTCCTGCGTTTGGCGCAGACTTACCGGGTCTATGTCAGTGGCCTGCACGAGGGATGCGCCCAACAGGGCTGCAGCAATGGACAGAATCCCCGAACCGCATCCGATATCCGCCACGCGCATACCGTTCAGCGGGATTTGTTCCAGCGCTTCCAGACACAGCCGGGTTGTTTCGTGGGTGCCGGTACCGAAGGCCATGCCGGGGTCGATCTCGATCACGATACGCCCCTGTTCCTGCGTCTCTTCCCAGCTGGGTTTGATCAACAGATGCCGGCCTACGGGAATCGGTTTGAAAAACTGTTTCCAGTTTTCCGCCCAGCTCTCTTCATCCACTTCGCGTACAGAAAGAAGCTGCCCCTGTTCCGGGTGTGTTCCCAGATAGTCTTTTACCGCCTGCACGGTTTTCTCCGCTTCCGTGTTTTCTACATACATGCGTATGCGCACGGGTTCTGTCAGATCGCCTAACACATCGTCGTCCACCACGACCCATTCGGGGGCGTGTTCTTTTGCTTCCAGACGGTCGGCCGGGTCCTCCACCACAAGGCCGCCGATCGGAAAAGTGTATAAATACCCCTGCAGAATCTCCTGCTGCGCGGGGTCGGTTTGTATGGTCATTTCCTGATAGGGCATGTTTTTCACCTCTTTGGTATTGTAACGCAAGCCGGCCCGCCTCTCAAGCCGTAGATCCCGGTGGGGCATCCGGAATTTGCCAGTTATATAATTATATTATAATATTATAATATAGCTGGTAATGTTGACAGTTTTTATATAATATGATTATATAATGCGTAGGAAAAGGCAGATTCTACAACGAATCGAACCGTTTTCCAAGTTCACTACAAAATTTAGGAGGAAAAGTATGAACAAACAGAAATGGCTTGTCCTGCTTCTGGCTTTTATGCTTCTGCTGGCTGCCTGTCAGACAGAAACCACTGCGACCGAAGCACCGGCCAACGATACGGAAGCAGCGGAAGGAAACGAAACCCCGGCTGCACAAAACAATGACACGCCGCCGCCGACTCTCGGAAATATCGACGCGGTCAACAATTACTTAAATACTTCCGCCGACTTAGGCGAAGGTAGCATTGCAAACCCGGTCGCGGTTATCCCGATCGCACATATCGACGGTCCCAAAAATGAATCGGACTTTTACGCTTTTGTCAACTTCAAATATGTTGGAAGAGACTTTATCAAATATCAGATCAGCTATGTATCGTGCACCTGCCGCGGAGTTGATGTAAACTACTGGCAGAATGCCTATGTTGAATTGACCCTCCCGGAAAGCGGCAATCCGGATGATTCCGTCATTCGTTATGTCAGCTTTGAAAAAGATCCCAGTGATCATTACACGGTCGGTTCCTGGGGTGACAGCGATCCGTTACCCAACGGCGCTACCTATGAGCAGTTCAAGACCGAATACCTGCCCTATTTCGTAGGCAAAACCGTCGGTGAAGTCCGCGGCTTCCCCGTAAAAGACGATATCGACGAAAAATCCTATCAGGAAGGCGACGGCCGTGGCGGTTACAAACTGGACACCTGGTCCGGCGCTTCGGTTTCGACCAACAACTTTAACCGCATGCTGATTGCCCTGGGCGATTTCCATGCAACCGACAGCTTCTTCGGCGGACAAGCGGCACAAGCTCCGGCCGCTGCACCGGCAGAAACCACTGAAACAGCCGATGCGACAGCAACCGAAACCGCACCGGCGGAAGCACCGGCAGCAAGCGCACCGGCAGCCGTTGCCCTGCCCGCTCCGATCGACACCGAGAAAACCTACAAAGCCAATCAGGACGACGCGGAAGACACTGCCTGCGCAGCCGGCGCCTATGCTTCGGACTGCTCGTCTGTCAATCCGGATAATCTGATCGACTACATGAACCGCGACGATGTTCTCTACATCGACCTGCGTGACTTTGAAGACTATGTGAAAAAACACTTCCGCAACTTTGAAGTGGTTCCGTTCTTCGCGTATATCTTCAATGCAGAAGCACACACCAATGCGGATCTCATTCAACTGTACGGCGGAAGCCCGACCGAACCGGTTCCCGTATACGAAGAGTCCGACAAAATGCTCGAATACCTGTTCCCGAAAGACAAAACGCTGTTTATTATGTGCCAGAGCGGCGGACGCGTAAAAATGCTTCTGGAGATCCTCGAAGCACGCGGCTGGGAAATGGATAAGATCTACAATATCGGCGGCATGGCCCAATACAACTCCGGCGCGTATCGCGATCATATGACCGACACCCCGGAACTCACCATTACCGGAACCTACGGTTTTGAAGGCCTGACAAGAATCGCGCCGTGATAACACGAAAAAAAGGAACCCCGCGCGGGTTCCTTTTTTGATGCAATGAATGACGACGCCGGCGCCTTCGGCGCAATGAAATACGCCTGCAGCGTGTGAAATACGGCTTCGCCGAATGAAATAACCTCGCGTATCGCTTCGCTCATGCTCGTTATGAAATAGGCGCACGGGGGCTCCCATGGGACAGGAAGATAGAAAAGAGATCAAATATCAATCATCCTCTTCATACGCGGCACAGGCCGCGTATATCACAACCGAGCACAAGCCGGGCGCGCAAAGCGCCTTGCGTGCTGGATTTCACCGGCCGTAGGCCGATTTCATTGTCCTTACGCGTTTGTTATTAATCGAAGAGGTCTTTTACTTTGTCGAAGAAGCCTTTTTTCTGCTCGTTGACTTCTTCGCCGGTGGCGTCGGCGAATTTGCGCAGGAGTTCTTTTTGTTCTTCGTTCAGGCCGGTAGGCGTATCGATGTGTACGGTGAAGAAGAGATCGCCTTTTTGCCCGCGCTGGTTTTCGATTCCTTTGCCCCGCAGGCGGAACTGTTCGCCGGTGCGGGTTCCTTCTTTCAATTCGAAGGCTTCCTTGCCCGTTGTAGTGGGAATGTCGAGTTTGGCGCCCAATGCGGCTTGTGTAAAGCTGATCGGCATATCAAAATGCAGATTCAGACCCTGTCGCCGGAAAATGTCGTGCGGTTCAACGTGGAACACAATGTAGAGATCGCCCGCGGGTCCGCCGTTTTTGCCGTCGTTCCCTTCTCCCTGCAAAGGCAGTACATCGCCGTTGTCGACACCTTTCGGGGTTTTTATGCGCAGTTTCTTTTTCTTTCGTTCAAGACCTTCGCCGTGGCAGACAGGACACGGGTTTTCTATGACTTCCCCGGTGCCGTGACAGACATCGCACACTTCCTGGCGAATAAAACGCCCGAACATGGAATCCTGTGCATAGCTGACCTGCCCGGTACCGCCGCAGCGGTCGCAGGTCTTTTTGCTTCCGGTTTCATCGTAGCCCTTGCCTTCACAATGATGACAATGTTCGGATTTTGTATACGAGATTTCCTTTTCCGCGCCGAATACGGCTTCCATAAAGGGAACCCGGAGGTCCACCCGGATATCTGAACCGACCATGGGCCCGTTTCTGCGTGCGCGAGCCCCTGCACCGCCTCCGAACAGATCGGAGAACAAATCCGAAAAGATGTCTCCCATGTCGCCGAAACCGGCTCCGGCTCCCATGCCGCCGTTTTGGAACATGGCGTCACCATAGCGGTCATACTGTGCCCGGCGCTCTTCGTTCCCCAGCACTTCATAGGCTGTGTTGATCTCTTTCAGCTTTTCCTGTGCTTCTTCATCTCCGTGATTCAAATCCGGATGGTATTTTTTCGCCAATTTGCGATAGGCGTTTTTTATCTCCTGCTGTGAAGCGTGTTTCTCCACCCCCAGCACTTCGTACAACTTACTCACTACCCAGCTCCTCTATATCAAAACTCCAACTATTCTATCACATCTGCCCATCCAAACAAAGAAGTTCCCCACAAACAAAAATGGCATCTTTGTGCCGATGCCATTTTTATTTGTCTGTTTTGGAATCCGGTTGAAAGAATTACTGCCCTTCTTCTTCGTCATCCACTACTTCATAGTCCGCATCCACAACGCCGTCATCGGCATTGCCTTCCGCCTGCTGGCCCGCTGCTTCTCCGGTGTTTTCATACATGCGTTGCGACACCTGATAGAATTCCTGGGTCAGGGTTTCGGTTTTTTGCGTAATGGTTTCTGTATCATCGCTTCCGATAGCGGTGCGAAGCTCTTCGATTTTTTCTTCGATATTCTTCTTCTCGTCTTCGGTTACTTTGTCGCCCAAGTCTTTCAGCGTTTTTTCCGTCTGGTAAATCATCGACTCGGCGTTGTTTTTCGCTTCGACCAGTTCTTTTTGTTTTTTGTCTTCGTCGGCGAATTTCTCCGCTTCCGCGACTTTCTTCTTGATGTCTTCGTCGGACATTTTCGTGCTGGCCGTGATGGTGATCTTTTGTTCTTTTCCGGTACCCAGATCCTTGGCGGATACGTTTACGATCCCGTTTGCGTCGATGTCGAAGGTAACTTCAATCTGCGGTACACCGCGGGGTGCCGCCGGAATACCTGTCAGCTGGAAGCGTCCCAAGGTTGTATTGTCGCGGGCAAATTCTCGCTCGCCCTGCAATACGTGTACGTCTACCGCGGTTTGCGAATCGGCCGCTGTTGTAAAGATCTGGCTCTTCTTTGTGGGGATAGTCGTATTTCTTTCGATCAGTCGCGTCGTGACCCCGCCCAGTGTTTCCAGTCCGAGAGACAGAGGCGTTACATCGAGTAAAAGAAGATCTTTGACTTCTCCCGAGAGTACGCCGCCCTGGATGGCTGCACCCAATGCGATGCTTTCGTCGGGGTTGATGTCTTTTTGCGGTTCTTTGCCGATCAGTTTCTTTACGGCTTCCTGTACTGCGGGAATCCGTGTGGATCCGCCGACCAGAAGTACCTTTTCAATGTCGCCGGCTTTTACGCCTGCGTCTTTCAGCGCGTCTTGTACCGGTCCGATGCTGGCCTGTACGAGATCTTCCGTGAGTTCGTTGAATTTTGCCCGGCTTAAGTCCATGTTCAAGTGAGCCGGTACGCCGTCAATCGCCGTAATAAAGGGCAGATTGATATTGCTGGTCATAGTTGTGGACAGTTCTTTTTTCGCTTTTTCTGCGGCGTCTTTCAAGCGCTGCAGGGATGTCGGGTCTTTGCGCAGGTCCAATCCGTTTTCTTTTCGGAATTCCTCTGCCATCCAGTCCATGATGCGCGCATCAAAGTCGTCGCCGCCCAGTCGGTTGTTTCCACGGGTCGCCATAACTTCAAATACGCCGTCGCCGACTTCCAGTATGGATACGTCAAAGGTACCGCCGCCCAGGTCGAATACCATTATCTTATGCTGTGCGTGTTCTTTGTCCATACCATAGGCCAAGGCCGCTGCGGTCGGTTCGTTGATAATGCGCTTTACATCCAGTCCGGCAATCTGTCCGGCGTCTTTGGTGGCCTGACGCTGGCTGTCGGTAAAGTATGCGGGCACGGTAATAACCGCTTCCGTGACAGTTTCACCCAAATAGGCTTCTACGTCCTGTTTGATTTTTTGCAGTATCATAGCCGATATTTCTTCCGGCGAATAGTCTTTTCCTTCGATGGTCACTTTATGATCCGATCCCATTTCCCGTTTGATGGATGTAATGGTGCGATCGGGATTGGTGATTGCCTGGCGTTTTGCCGTTTCCCCTACCAGACGCTCACCGCTTTTTGTAAATGCAACGACCGAGGGGGTCGTTCGGTTTCCTTCCGCATTGGGGATAATGGTGGCCTGTCCGCCTTCCATCACCGCCGCTGCCGAGTTGGTTGTTCCTAAGTCAATACCGATTATTTTTCCCATATTATCTCCTCCTTATTCTTTATGCTTACTGACCTTAACCATCGCGGGCCGGATCAGTTTATCATTCATCTTATATCCTTTTTGAAACGTCTCAATCACCCGGTCGGATTCTCCGTCTTCCACTTCTTCCACAAACAATGCATGGTGCAAATTGGGGTCGAATGCTTCGCCGTCCGATTCGAGCGCTTTGACGCCTTCTTTTTCCAATACTTCCATCAGATTCGAATAAATCATGTGGAATCCTGCGCAGGCCGGATCGTCCAGATTCTGATCGGCAAACGCCCGTTCAAAATTGTCTACCACCGGCAGGAGCTTCATAATGAGTCCTTCGTTTGACAAACGGAGCAGGTCTTTTCGTTCCCGTTCGTTGCGGCTCTTATAATTGGCAAAATCCGCCTGCAGACGGGCCAGTGTGGTGCGCAGGCTCTCTATCTGCTCCTGGTTTTCCTCTTCCGGCTGCATGTCTTCAGCGGGGATTTCCGCTTCCTGTCCGCCTTCTTCCGGAATGGGATCTTTTTCTTTTTCCTTCACGCCTCAACCGTCCTTTCTCTTATTCCCGCAGAAACAGAGCCTGCAGGTTTTCCGCGATCATATGGATCGCGCGCATGGACTTTGCATAGTCCATTCTCGTCGGCCCGATCAGGGCGATTTTTCCGATCTGATCCCCCATGGCGTAACTTGCCGTCAGGACAGCCGAGTCTTTCAGTCTTTCTTCTTCGTTTTCTTCCCCTATGCGAATCATAAGCTCTTCTTCGTCATGGGAAAATAATTGCGCCAGAGCGATATCATCTTCAAAGAACAAGAGAATGTCTTTGGCTTTTCCGGCTTCGCTGAACTCGGGAAAATTGTAAATATTGCTCAGTCCGCTCAGCACGTATTTTGCATCCGACAAGGTCAGTTGCCGGCTGATGATTTCATACAGGCTCTGCATCCACGGAACCCCGGTACATAAAAACCCGAGTGCTTCCGGCAGTTTGGCCTTTGGATCTGCAAGAACCGCGTTTATCTTCTCTGTGATCTCCCG
>JAAYQA010000076.1 GCA_012519495.1 Tissierellia bacterium
CTAAAGATCCTGCAAAGTATACGGCGAAAGCCATCGGTACGGATCTGCTCTGTTTTATACATACGGTCATCAGGAAAAAGCCCGTGATTGCGGGTCATTCCTCGGGCGCGCTCCTGGCTGCCTGGATTGCCGGCAACGATCCGGACGGGGTGGCGGGTATTGTGCTGGAAGACGGTCCATTCTTTTCGACGGAGAAGGGACGGGCGGAGCACACCTTTGCCTGGCTGGGTTTTGAAGTAATTCACCGGTTCCTGCAAGAGGAAGAAACGAACTATACCCTCTACAGCCTGGAACATCATTATATGCAGACGCTGTTTAATCAAAACGGGAAAGACAATTGGGAGCGTATCGTACTGAATCCCGCGAAGAAATACATGAAGAAACATCCAGGCACGATCCCGAAAATCTGGTATTATCCGAAAAAACTCGGCATCAATTCCATCTATGCATTGACCGCAAATCTGCAGGACGGAACGGGGGACTATGATCTGCGTTTCGGCGAGACGTTTTACGACTTCTCCTGGTTTGCAGGTTTTGATCAGGAAGAAACGCTGTCGAAGATTACCTGCCCCGCCCTGGTGCTGCACGTGGCGCCGGGCAAGGCTACGGCGCCCGGCTACTACGACAAAAACGGCATTTTGCTGTCTGCCATGGATGAAAAGGATGCGGCCCGCGTAACGGAATTGATCAAAAACAGCGAATACGCCGGAGGATTTGCGTCGATGCATAATATTCACGACGATCTGCCGGAAGCATATATCGACCAATTGCTTGCGTTTAAAGAACGTTTGGCACAGCGATTCGGAAACCGCGTTGCACAGACCGGAAAATGAAGTAGACAGAGACGTCTGGACGAGAAGACAGATCCTGTTGGAGCTGATGTGTTACTTCGGGATGACGGTGTTGTGGTATGGAGAAATTCAATCGAGAGGGATTGCATGACTAAGGGAGAGAGAAGTAAACGAAAAATCTTTTCTGTTGCTATACAACTATTTATCCGGAAGGGTTACGATAATGTGACGGTGGATGAGATTGTTGAGCAGGCGCAGGTTGCGAAGGGCACTTTTTATATTTATTTTCCCACGAAGGCAGCGCTGATCGCATACTTGTTTTCAGATTACGATTATCTGTATACGGATTTTTATGAAGAGCTGGATAAAAACGAACCGGCACAGGATCAACTCCTTTCTATGGTAAGAAAGGTTTTGGCTGTCACTAAGAATGATATCGGATATGATCTCACGCGCATTGCTTATCAGTATCAGCTAGAAAACCATATCGATTCCACCGACTTAAAACGGCCTTTGTATGCGATTTTGACAGCAATTATTGCTGAGGGGCAGCAGACCGGTCAGTTCAATCAGGCGATGGAACCGGAGTTTTATTCCCAGCTGCTGGTGAGAAACCTTCGGGGGCTTATTTACGAATGGTGTATGATGGAAGCAACGTTTGACATACTGGAGCAAGGTAGCAAGTATATGGACTATCTGATCCGTACGATCTTGTAATCTACAAGACAACGACCACCTGACACGGTGGTTTTTTTGTGCGGAGGAGTTATTGATACATTAGCGTGTTGACTTCCAAAAGTGCGTGTTTTACAATAAACATGACTATAGTCATATTTGACTATAGCAGTTAGACGATCCATATGTATCGTAGAAAGGGTGGTAAAAATGTTCAGCGAGAATCCGTTATACATCTTAATGGTTCTTTTGTACTGACTTGTGGTTTTGGGCGTAGGGCTGTACTTAACGAAAAAACGGGTCAAAAGCTCAGATGACTTTGCAATGGCAGGAAGGAGCCTTCCTACTATTGTGGTAATTGGGACGTTACTGGCTACCTGGTGTGGTGCCGGAGGAATTACCGGATCGGCTAATCTGATTTGGCAAAACGGTCCGCTGTTCGGCATCCTGGTTTTCATCGGTGCTCCTATCGGTATGTTTTTGCTCTATCTTGTGTCGGGGCGTGTCCGCCAGGCTACCACCTACACGATCCCCGAATTGTTTGAAATCCGTTATGGTACTGCAGCCAGAGTGATCGCAACGCTTTGTATTGTTTTGGGTTATCTCGGGATTCTGGCGTCTCAGTTTAAGGCGGCGGGGCATCTGATCAATATCATCACCGGTATTGATTTCGAACTCGCAGTCATTGTATGTGGCATGATAATGGTTGCGTTAGCCGTAACCGGTGGGATGGTATCCGTTGCCTATACGGATGCCTTAAGCGCTATTTTGTTTGTGGGTGGATTTCTGATCGCGATCCCTATCCTTTCCGCTCAGATCGATGGCGGTTTCTTTGGCATGCTGCAGAATGTCCCAGAGGGCAAAAATACCTTCAGCGGAAATTTGAATCTGATCCAGAGCATCGGGTATATCTTCCCGGTCTTTTTCCTGGTTTTAGGGGATCAAAACATGATTCAGCGTTTCGGAACAGCGAAGGATGTAAAGACCGCGCGGAAGGCTGGCCTCGGACTGGTGGCATCGGAAGTGGTAGTTTGTGCGCTGATCATTTTGCTGGTGACTACGGGGATCTTCTTAATCCCGCAAATGGACCAACCGGATACCGTCGTATTTCAGTTAGCGGTCGGGTTTCTGCCTCCGCTATTAGGCGGGATTGTTCTGGCAGCGGCGATGTCTTTTATCGTTACAACCGGAGACTCGTATATTCTGTCCATAGCATCCAATATAACGTATGATATTTGGCATCGCTTTATTAACCGCGAAGCAAAGGATGCACAAAAACTGTGGTTTCTGCGCGTCTCCTCCCTGGCTGTTGCGGTGCTGGCGTATATACTGGGTCGCTTCTTTCCGGATATTCTCTCCTTGCAGATGTACGCGTATTCGATGTATGGCGCGTCGATCACTCCGGCTTTGGTTTGCGCACTCTTTTCTAAGAACGTAACCAAAATCGGGGGCTTGTCGGGGATATTGGCGGGCGGAATCGGGACGATCATTTGGGAGATCGTATTGCAATCTCCCTTGGGAATCAAAAGTGCCATCATTACGGTCCCCTTGTCTTTTCTTGTGATCTTCCTTGTATCGGCGCTGACAAAAAAACGTGGTGCGGTTCCGCTGGAAAAAGTCTATAAAGAACAGGCAGAATAATCGGCTAACAGAAGAAGGAGAAAGACATGCCTACCGTATTAGATCGTTTTATTACGTATGTGAAAATCGATACCCAATCCGACTATGCCCCGCAGTCTTTTCCCAGTACGGAAAAACAACGCGACCTGTCAAAGGTATTGGCAAAAGAATTGGAAGAATTGGGAGTAAGAGAGGTCCATATTGGAGATGATGCCAGTGTCTATGGCACTATGCCGGCCAATCCTCCGGATTGCCAGGCGCCTTCGATCGGTTTTTCAGCGCATATCGACACGACGCCCGAGTTTTCCGGTGCCAATGTGAAACCTAGAATCGTCAAGAACTATGACGGCAAAGATATTGTTTTGAATGAGACGGAAAACATTGTAATGGAAGTGGCACAATTTCCTCATTTGCTTAACTATGTCGGGCAGGATCTTGTTGTAACCGATGGGACGACACTTTTAGGCGCAGACGATAAAGCCGGATTAGCCTGCATTATGGACATGATACAGTATTTCCATGACCATCCGTCCGTTTCGCATGGGGAGTTGCAGTTTTTCTTTCCATCGGATGAGGAGGTCGGTTGTTACGGTGCCAAACATGTAGACAAGACCCGGTTCAATCCGCAATTTGCCTATACCCTGGATGGAGGTGCTTTGGGCGAAATTACGTATGAGTGTTTTAACGCGGCGGATGCTATCGTCTATATCGAAGGTCTGAATATCCATCCGGGGATATCAAAAAACCAAATGAAAAATTCCATGCTTATTGCACAGGAATTTCTGAACATGCTGCCCGCAGCAGAGACACCGGCTCATACAGAGCAGTATGAAGGCTATTACCATTTGATTGAGTTTGAAGGAGAAGTAGAAAAAACTCGGATGAAGTTCTACCTCCGCGATCATGACGGGGAACGTTTTGCGGAAAGAAAAGAGCGATTCCGGACAATGGCTGCCTATCTGAACCGGATACATGGAGAGGAAATGGTACAGGTTGAATTCCGGGACACCTATCGCAATACCAAAGAAGTGATCGAGCCGTGTTTCGAGATCGTCGAAGCGATTGAAAAGGCAATGGAATCATTGGGAGTGAAAGCTTTCTATAATCCGATGCGCGGGGGTACCGATGGCTCTGTATTGTCCTTTATGGGAATTCCCTGTCCGAATATCTGCACCGGCGGACATAATTTCCACGGACGGTATGAATATGTTCCCGTACAGTCACTGGAAGCCATTTCGGAGATAATTATCCGCATGGTGAAGACCTTTGCAAAAGATTGCTGATCGTTTATCTACCTGCATAAATAAAGACCGGCTGTCATAAGCCGGTTTTTCCTATGTCTGCTACCGTGTGAACCGATCCAAAACGGGTATCGATAAAAGGGCAGAGAAGACGCACAAAACGCACAAAGAGGAGAAAGGAAATCCTATGAAAAAGAAACCCGCAGGAATTGTCATCGGCATACTTTTCGGTGTGGCGATGGGGATAGCAATGGAGAATCTGGCCCTCTGGGTGGGGATCGGTGTAGCGATCGGCGCGGGATTTGATGCGTCGAACAAGAAAAAGTAGCAAACGGGAGAAAAGGATGGATTATACTATACGGCAGGGCAAGAAAGAGGATATGCAGGGCATTTGGCCTGCTGCGCGGTACGATTGCCGCTTATGCCATGCGGAGTGAATTCTATCAGCCGAAGCGCTTTCGTACCGGACAGGCGCATGTAAGTTTTGTGGCCGTCCGGGAAAGGGCAAGGGGACATCATCTGGCAGGCAAAATGCTGGAGGTGTTGCTTCGTGTGGGCGGCTATAGGCAGTATACGTTGGATGTAGTGGAAGGAAATGAAAAAGTGATACCGATATACGAAGGCGTCGGTTTTGAACACGCAGGCCGGCACAAGGAGAAGGCTGCTTTTCTAAAAGGATTCTCGTATCGCTATTTGATGGAGTATCAGCCAGAAAAGTAGCAGGTAGGGAAGTACAGGCAGCAGGATAAACGGGGTCAGGCTTAATCAGATTAAATCTTGATGCAAGGCAATAAAGAGATAAAGAAAAATGATAGAGAAAATCTGGATTATTTAATTTATTTAAGCCTGACCCCGTTCTTTTGGAAGGAGAGGGAGTAGTGGAAGAGGAAAAAGAGATATTTGGCCGGATGGCGCTCGGGCTTACGGCGATGTATGGGGTGTATCGGGTGTTTCAGTTTGCCATCCGGAGGCAAATGGCGGAGCCTTCTTTGGGTTTGCAGATGCTTTTGGCCTTTGTATTGTATGGCGTTGGTTTTTTTCTCTTGCTTC
>JAAYQA010000077.1 GCA_012519495.1 Tissierellia bacterium
ATTCCACTCATGGGGCCGGAAAAACTTGCTACTAACATACGAAACAGAGAAATGGAAAGTCCTCCAATGGCGGCCCAAAGAATGGGGCGCTTGACATGAAAAAGATGAATGCCGGCAAACAGCACGACTACACCTAGGGAAATACGAAAGCCGCCGTCAACGGGCATAGCAATTAATGACGCCAAGGTAGCCGCCAGTACGATGAAAACGTTGGTTAGCATATTTTGCTCCTTTCTATTCGCTTATTCTACCATAGATATGACTTTATTAGTGGATGGTTTAGGATTCGACCAGCGAATGCAAGGGAAAAAGTCTATGAAAAAACCATGCATAATAAAGAGAAGCCTTTGGAATTGACGTATTTTCCCTCCTTTGCTAAACTGATTGAAAAAGAAGAGCCCATCGGATAAAAATATCCGAGGATGGACGCGAAAAAGACGAACTCCAACAAAAGGGCAAAAGTGATGGAAAATGGTATCATGCATTTTATCGATTAAATCATTTGCATTACGCAACGGGAGGATACAGTATGATCGGAAAACGAATACGGGCGCAGCGGAAAACGGAAAACCTGTCTTTGGAACAGGTAGCTAAGCGTACCGGATTATCCATTGGCTATTTAAGCAATCTGGAACGAGACCTTACCAGTCCGACCTTTGACAATTTGATTCTCATTTGCACTGCCATCGGCGTCAGCGTTGTAGAGCTGATCAGTTCCAGCTTGGAATTTAAACCGGTGATTAAATCCGGGGAGGGAGAGCTGTTATACAGCCGAGACTATCATTGCGAAGCCCGTTTTATTACAGATGCAAAAAATCCGCAGGAAATGACCGGCTTGCGACTGGTAGCCACGGGAACGGAAAAGGAAGAATCCCACGGGCATGATGTCGATGAATTCGGTGTGATTGTGGAAGGAAGCGTCATGTTTGTGCTGGATGGAGAGCCCCATGTGCTGGAACCGGGGGATGCCATCTATGTGCGGGCGCACACACCGCATACCTGGTGGAAGCTTAGCGACGAGGATTGCCTCATGTATTGGACGAGATTAACGGAACGGCACATACGGGTGGTGCATGAACTGGATACCATGCCCTATAACTTGGAAGACCAGGTATGATAACGAACACGCGCGCGAGCGCGTGTTTTTCATGGACAGCGCGAAATTTATTTATTTATGAAAATTTCAATAATATGAAATATATTTGCAAGAAACAGGGGATACGCATAATGTTAACTATAATATATTATCAGTGAAATTGAAAAAAACTGCAAACGATGTTACCATGAAAATAGAAAGGGGAAATGCCTATGCAATGTGTATTCGCGGAGAGGTTAACAAGATAAACCGAAACGATTTCATCCTGTCCTAATAACCATGCTTTCTGCAGAAATGCACGGAATGCGGGCGGATCGTGCAGGAACACAAGAGAAACCGTAAAATGTATTTCAAAAAATTGAAGATGGTACGGAGAAAGGAGTTGGATATGAGCATACAAATTGATTTGAAAGGGAGAGCCGCCGTTGTGGCAGGTGGCGGGCGCGGCTTGGGTCAGGCTATCGCCCTGACACTGGCTAAAGCCGGCGCCGACGTATTTATCGGTAATCGGAAGGAAGAGGAAGGTCTGGCAGTAGTAAAAGAGATCGAAGCCTTGGGTGTAAAAGGCGCTTACCACTTTCTGGATGTGGCAAAAGATGAAACCGTGCAGGAATTTTTCAAACAGGCTCTGCAGTTTGCCGATAACAAGATTGATATTGTCGTAAACAATGCGGGCATCATCGAAACCCGGGCCATGATGGACATTGCCGGGGAAGAAGCCCATAAAGTGTACGAAGTGAACGCCATGGGACTGGCCAATGTAGTGCGTGCGGCACTGAAACAGATGATTGTCCAGGAGGAAGGAAAAATCGTTACGATTTCCTCTATCGCGGGCATTTCCGCCATGGGGATGTTGGAGCATTACAGCGCCAGTAAATACGCGGCGGTGGCCTTGACCAAGAATGCGGCCATTCAGGCGGCAAAATACCATATAAATGTAAACGCTGTGGCACCGGGTATTATCCGCACGAAAATGTGGGAAGAAATTTTGGACATGATGACGGATGCATCGGAAGAAACAAGAAAACGAGACGATACCTTTGATAACGCCATTAAAGACATCGTTCCGTTCGGCGTACCCCAAACGGAGCAGGATATTGCCAATGCGGTGCTGTTTTTAGTCAGCGATCTGGCAAAGGAGATAACAGGACAGGTACTGGCCGTAGACGGCGGTACAACAATTTAAAAGGAGGCATATATGAAACTGTCAGATGATCAACTGCGGAGCATGTTAAAGACCATGCTTACCATTCGCCACTTTGAGTACGAGGCGCAAAGTCAATTTGCCATGGGCGTGATCCCCGGCTTCGTACACTTGTATATCGGCGAAGAAGCGGTGGCCACAGGCGCTTGTGCCGCGCTGAACGAAGATGATTACATTACTTCCACGC
>JAAYQA010000078.1 GCA_012519495.1 Tissierellia bacterium
GAAATTGCTCCACAGCCGCGTTCTTGTGGCATGCACCCGCCACTGTCGCGGCTGTAATTTCCGCCGTGCCCGGACAAGCTCCCGCAAGCGGAGCCGCCGGCGGAGGAGATCCGTTTTTCGACCCTTATAGCCAGTTGATTTGTCTTTAATCTAGAACACCCGCTGCCCGGCGGGTGTTTTTTAATGGAAGGAAAACGCAATACGCCTTGGAAAATGGGTAAATAAAGAGTAAGAAACACAACAAAAAGGAGACGATAGTTATGCGAACCGACACACCTGTTCCCATGGGTGAAGAGTCCCTCTTACTGGCTAAGTGGGTACCGGAAGCCCCCAAACCGCCACCCGGTGTTCTGGTGTTTATTGGTGACGACGAACCCGGTGAATACGACGATACCGCCCAGGCATTGGCTGAAAAAGGTTTTGTAGTCGCCCATGTCCGACCCTATCGTATCGATGATGTGGATTCCATGAAAACCCAGTACGATTTTCTGAAAAATCAATACAAAGCCATTCCCTTTTTTGCTGCAGCCGTCGGCGATCAGATTCCGATGGCAGCCATGTACGCCAAGCGCTACCCCAAAGACTTCTACGGCATGGTCTGGATCGACCCGACCTTTGAATCCCGGGAAGGCTCCTTACCGGACGAAGAACGGACGGTCGGCCTGTTTGAACGCATCTTTACCGCCTTCGACGAATCCGATATCGACGCAGAACACGTAAAGGATTCCGTCCGCAGCCTGCCCCGCATGCCGCTGGCGGTGTTTACCGACGAATTACAACGCAGTGCAAAACTCCTGTCCGACATCAGTCACGACCGGGAAATCACCCTTTTGGTATTCCCCAAAAAAGACGATCCCGCCTATCGTATGAAAGCCCTGGTTCGCCAGCTGAAAGCCTGGCATATCGACCGCGTCGACGAACTGGTAAAAACCAAACGGGGCGCCCTTCGTTGGGACAGAGAGCGGCGCGAAAGAGAGTAACCCTGTGAAAAAACGCTATATCATCGAATTCGGTACAGGCGCGGATCTGCACGGCGGCAATCAAACCAAAGCCGCCATCCGCGCCATACAGGACGCCACCTCCCGCAGTTGCCTGTGCGGGCTGGAAGAAGTCCTCCAGGGCGACCCGCTGCAAATGCATGTACACGCAAAAATCGGCTGCACCGATCCCGACTCTATCGACAAAGAAGCCGTCCTTTCTGCCATTCCCGTCGGCACAGGCGAGATCGAAGTCGTACCGGGCGGCCTTTGCGTCCCCGGTCTTTCCGTCCCGGAATTCGGCCAGGGCGACACCATCCAAATCGTCATCGCCGCCCTCACCGTCTGGGCCGAGGTGGACAGCCGGGCAAGTGATGACTAAAACAGTAGTATGTAGCTTTTCCAAAACAAAAAAGCCGGGGTGTTGTGTTCACCCCGGCATTTTTTTGTTGTGCTTTTTATCCTTCCTTGCTTGCCATTTCGCACAAGACCTCATCCAATATTGCCACGTTTTCATCGATCTGTTCTTTTGTAATGATAAATGGCGGGGCGATGATGAGGACATTGTCGTGATGGTAGGTGTAGAAACCTTTTTGTAAAAGGCCCTGCAGCAGGTTTTTCATAAATCCGTCGGGGTCTTTTCCGTTGGCTGCGATGGGTGTTTTGTTCTGCCTGTCTTTTACGAATTCCACGCCGCAAAACAGGCCCTTGCCGCGTACATTGCCGATGACGGCATGTTTCTCCTGCAGTTCTTTCAGCTTTTCGAGCAGATAGACGCCTTGTTCTTGGGAGGCTTCGATCAGATGTTCTTCTTCGTAAATGGTTAAAACGGCATTTACCGCAGCACAGCCTACCGGATGGCCGCTGTAGGTCAGCCCGCACCAGAGCTTGTTTTCATCAAAGAAGTCGGCGATTTCCTGACTGACGATCACGCCGCCCAATGGCACATAGCCGCAGGTGGAACCTTTGGCAATGGTCATAATATCCGGTTGGATCGCAAAGTGTTCGACAGCAAACCAGGTGCCGGTTCGGCCGAAGCCGGTCATTACTTCGTCGCATACCATCATGATGCCGTATTCGGAGCAAAGCGCCCGCACGCCCTGCATATAGCCTTCGGGCGGGATGAGTATGCCGTTGGAGCCGACAATGCTTTCCAAAAAGAGGGCGGCGATTTTCTCCGGCTGCTCGGCT
Organism: Tissierellia bacterium; assembly: GCA_012519495.1. Lineage (GTDB taxonomy): Bacteria > Bacillota > Clostridia > Tissierellales > Peptoniphilaceae > JAAYQA01. The sequence continues at coordinate 2,169 of JAAYQA010000078.1, forward strand.
TCGATCTGTGCCCGCAGGCCTTTGAGCAGGCGTTTTGTCAGCTCGGCTTCGGTTTCTCCGGGCAGGATATCCTGATACACATGCGGATTCCAGAATTTGACAAAGCCCGGGATGCCCGGTTCGCTGGCAAACCGCCGGGATTCACCGGTGAGATTTGCCGCGCCATAGGAAGCGCCGTGATAGGAGCGGTAACCGGAGAAGATTTTGGTTCGTCCGGTAAACATGCGGGCGATTTTAATCGCGTTTTCATTGGCTTCGGCTCCGGCGTTGACAAAGAAAACCTTGGCCATATTGGCCGGGGCTTTTTCCACAATGCGCCGGGCGGCTTCCGAGCGGGTATCGACGCCCAGATTCGGCGCCAGATAGGGCAGCTTTTGCATTTGCGCATAGACCGCTTCCGCTACTTTTTGGTTCCCGTGTCCGATATTCAGGTTTACCAATTGGGAAGACATATCCGCATAGCGTTTGCCCTGCGCATCATAAAAATACAAACCTTCGGCCCGTTCGATCTGCAGCGGTTTCAGATGGCCCTGTGCACACCAGGATATGAGATTGTAACTGCGCTCACTCATTGCTCTTCTCCTTCTGTATTAGTTGGTTCGGGATCCGTCCCAGGAGTCTACATGGGCGGTTTCTTCTTCGCTGAACCAGCGTGCGGTGACGGTTTTGCTTTCGGTATAAAAGCGGATCGCGTCTTTCCCGTGTGCATGCAGGTCGCCGAAGAAACTGTTCTTATGACCCGAGAACGGGAAGATGCCTACCGGTACCGGGATTCCCACATTGATACCAACCATGCCGCCATCGGTTCGTTTGGCAAATTCCCTTGCATAGTAGCCGCTTTGGGTGAAAATAACCGAACCGTTCGCAAACGGATTGGCGTTCATGACGGCGAGTCCCTCTTCAAAATCCTTGACGCGTTTGATGCTCAAGACCGGCCCGAAGATTTCCTCTTCTCCGACAGCCATATCGGTCGTTACATGATCGAGTATGGTGTGCCCGATATAAAAGCCGTCCGCGTACCCGTCTACTTTTACTTCTCTGCCATCCAAAGCGATCGTTGCGCCTTCTTCCAATCCTTTTTCGATCTTATCCAGGATAAACGCTTTGTGTTTCGCTGTTACGACCGGTCCCAGATCCGTTTCTTTGTCGTAGGCTGCGCCGACTTTTTTCCCTTGGATCTGTCGTTTCAGTTCTGCAAGCAGGGGTTCGGCGATCTCTTCTTGTACGACCAGTACCGGCAAGGCCATGCAACGTTCGCCGGCACAGCCGAAGGCGGAGTTCATCACAGCGGCCGCCGTTTGTACGATCGGTGCGTCATTGAGAACGAGCGCGTGGTTTTTTGCTTCCCCCAGTGCCTGTACCCGCTTGCCATGGGAGGCGGCCGTGGCGTAAATATGTTTGGCTACCTCGGTTGATCCCACAAAGCTGACCCCCCGGATCGCGGGATGTGACAGCAGGATTTCCGCTTCGTTGCGGGAGGTGGTTATTACATTCAGCACGCCGTCGGGAAAACCGGCTTCCTTATACAAGGCGGCCATCCGATTGGATGTCATCGGGGTGGGACTGGCTGCTTTAATGACCATGGTATTTCCGCAGGCTATGCACAAAGGCGCCATCCATCCCATCGAGATCATGGCGGGAAAATTCCAGGGAGAGATGCCGGCAAATACGCCCATCGGCTCCCGGTAGAGGGTGGTGTCGTAGCCTTCCGATACATTCATCAGCGCTTCACCCAGGAGCAATTGGGGGATCGATGTCGCAATTTCTGTCATTTCGATCGCTTTGGCGACATCGCCTTCGGCTTCTTTCCAGTTCTTTCCGTTTTCTCTGGCTACAAGTTCTGTCAGCTCTTCCAAATGCTCCATCAATAAATGGCGTAGGCGGAAAAACAATTGTGCCCGCTTATGCGCCGGCGTATCGCGCCAGGCGGGATAGGCCGCCTCGGCCGATGCAATGGCCCGCTCTACTTCTTCTTTTGTGCACTGGGGCGCCCGCGCAATAACTTCTCCGGTGGACGGATTGAAAACATCCGTGTAGGTTTCTGTTTCGGATTCCTGAAAAACTCCGTTTATGAACGGTTTGAGTTGTTGGATCATTGGATTCTCCCTTCTTGTTTTTGCCCATGAAATCGTTTCGCTGCAACGCATAATCTTTTCGCCTTCAGTATAAGCGAAAACAAGATACGGGTCAACTATTTTCGGAATGTAATTTCATTATATGAAACTGTGTTTCGTTTGTTTCTTTTGGTATAATGATAACAGAAAGCGAAGGGGAGTTTATGGATAAGACGAAATCCGCAAAAAAGACAGGAAGTCAATCAACCGAGAAGGCCTTGCATGTGCTGGAATATCTGGCGGACGCACGGGTACCGGTGCGCCTGCAGGACCTTGCCGCAGCCGTCGGTATGGCGCAGCCCACCTTGCTGCGCTATTTGCAAACACTGGTTTCCATGCAGTATGTGTATCAGGAAGAAGACACCCTGCGGTATGCCATCACCTGGAAAGTGCGCCGCCTTGCCGACTGGATCGATCCCATTACGAGTCTGAAAAACATCGTGCGCCCGCATCTGTATGCGCTGGCCAATCGATTCGAAGTCGGCGCCAGTTTATCGGTCGTAAAAGAACAGGCCTCTCTCTATTTGGATTTTATCGACAATCCGCGCCGCAGTTTAAGTCTGCGCCGGATCGGTATCGATGCGCCCATGCATGCAACCGGATCGGGAAAACTCTTTTTATCCCGAGTTTCTCCGGATGCCTTGCCGGATTATCTGGGGCCGAATCCGCTGGAATCCCTCACAGAAAAAACCCACACCAGCCATGCCTCCCTGGAAGCGGAACTGGTGCAGATCCGGGCACAGGGCTACGCGGTCGATGACTGTGAATGCGAAGAGGGGAATCGGTGTATCGCCGTTCCCGTCTATGACTGGCGCGGAGAAATCATAGCGGCCATCAGCGTCTTTGACCGCGAGGAACAAATGCCGCAGGATCGGATGCTGAACGAAATCCTGCCGGTTTTGCAAGAGATCAGCCGCACAGTCAGCCATACCTTAGGCTGTACGGACTAAGAGAAATCATATTGTGGACATAATAGAACTCCTTTTATTTTATAGCGCCTATTTGGATGAAACGGCCCGCCGCACCTGCCGGGTCGTTTTTGTTTGCGCTCATATTTTGTTATTCTGTTCTCATTTTTCTTTAATGAATCCGTCCTTTGCATTGACAATTAATTAGAATAAAACTATAATCAAGATAATTCTTGGCATTAAGCCAATATAAAGGGGGATACGAATGAAAAAGAGTACAATGAAATGGCTAACGCTCGTGCTGGCCATGATCATGTTACTGGCCGCATGCGGAGGCGGTGGCGATGACGCTACAGAAGCTGCCACCGACGCCGGACAAACCGAAGGCGATGCAACGGCCACAGAAACCGATGACAACGAAGCAGACGCGCCGGACGATGCCGCGGATGCACCCGCAGGCGAAGGACGATACCTGCGCTCCAACAATCCGTCTGAACCGGGATCGCTGGATCCGGCTCTGGCCCAAGGCACACACGAGTCCTGGATTCTCCAGCACTCCTTTGAAGGCCTGATGACCTATGACAAAGACGGAAATATCGTACCCGGTATGGCCGCAGACGAGCCGGTCATCTCGGATGACGGTCTCACCTATACCTTTACCGTTCGGGATGATGTGAAATGGTCCAACGGCGATCCCGTTACGGCTCATGACTTCGAATTCGCCTGGAAACGCGTAGCGGATCCGGATCTGGCAGCTGACTATGCCTATCAGGTTTTCTACATTGAAGGTATGGAAGAACTCTTCACCGGCGAAGATGTAAACGGCGACGGTACAGTTGCCACAGTGGATGATGTCGGCGTTAAAGCACTGGATGATCACACGTTGGAAGTCAAATTAGTGAATCCGACCGGTTTCTTTACCGAACTCACCGCATTCTACACCTACTTCCCGGTAAACAAAGCCGTGGTGGAAGCGAATCCGGAATGGGCCAACAACGCGGATACGTATGTATCCAACGGGCCGTTCACTTTGGAATCGTGGGAACACAATGCGAAAATCCTGTTAAAGAAAAATCCCGAGTATTATGACGCAGCACAAATTACGATTGAAGGGATCGATCTGGATGTCATCGACGATGACAACACCGCTTATCAGAAGTATGACGGCGGCGAATATGATATGCTCGTCAGCATTCCGCCGGTCGTAATCGGTGAGATGGTAGACAACCAGAATCCGGAGTTGGTACTCGGACCGCAGGCGGGGACGTATTATTACAATCTGAACGCAGAAGTCTCCCCCTTCAACAATCCCAAAGTAAGAAGAGCGTTTGCGATGGCTCTGGATCGTGAAACGATCACCCAAAAGATCTCCAAAGGCGGAGAGATTCCGGCTGAAGGTATTGTTCCCTTCGGTTTCATGGATGAAAACGGCGAAGAATACCGCAACAAAATGGAAAATTCGATTGCCTTTGATGCGGCCGGTGCCAAAGCACTTCTGGAAGAAGGTTTAGCAGAAGAAGGCGTAACGGTAGATGTTTTCAACGATATGGCGCTCTTGTACAATACGAGTGAAACGCACCGTCTGATTGCACAAGCCGTACAGGAAATGTGGAGAACCAATTTAGGGATCAACATCGGGCTGGAAAACGTAGACTTCCAGGTTAAATTGGACCGTGAAAAAGCCGGTGACTATCAGATTTCCCGTGCCGGTTGGATCGGCGACTACGCTGACCCCATGACGATGCTGGATCTGTGGCATAGTGAAAGTAGCTTCAACGACGCCAATTACAACAATCCGGAATATGATGCGCTGATCGATTCGATCAAAGCCTCCCCGGATCAGGCGTTCCGCTTTGAAAAAATGCGTGAAGCAGAAAATATGCTGAACGAAGACATGCCGGTTGTTCCGGTGTACTTCTACACCCTACCGTACCTTGTAAAACCGAACGTAGAAGGTGTGTACAAGACGCTCCTGAACTTTCCGACGGTTACCTACGCAACGATTACTGACTAACTGGTAGAAAAAAAGGAGTTTCGGCGGGCTTGCCCGTCGGAACTCTTTTTATGAAAGGCTAAACATATGGCAAAATTTATTATTCGGCGGGTTTTTCTCGCCATTGTTACCGTATGGGTTATTATCACGGTTACTTTTTTTCTTATGAAAGCGATCCCCGGGGACCCCTTTCGCAAAGAAGGGAAAATGCCTGCGGTCGTCTACGAGAATCTTCTCGCCAAGTACGGTCTGGACAAGCCCGTAACCGAGCAGTACGGGATCTACCTGAAGAATATCCTGCGTGGTGATTTGGGCGCATCGATGAAATCCCGGGTTGAAACCGTTAACGACATGGTATCACGCGGCGCGCCGGTGTCTTTCCAAATCGGTATACAGGCTTTTATTATAGCGATTCTTTTCGGCCCTGCCCTGGGCGCGATAGCCGCCTTGTTTCAAAACCGGCTTCCCGACTATATCTCGATGATACTTGCGATAATCGGTATATCGGTTCCCTCTTTTATCTTAGCCACCCTGCTGATTCAGTACGTAGCCAAAGGGAGCGAATTCTTCCCGATTGGCGGCTGGGGCACCTTTGCCCATTCGGTTTTGCCTGCGGTGGCTCTGTCGGTTATGCCGCTGGCTGCTACTGCCCGCTTGATGCGTTCTTCCATGCTGGAAGTATTGGGCCAGGATTATATTAAAACCGCAAAATCCAAGGGGATCAGCCAGTTTGCCGTCATTATGGGGCATGCCGTGCGCAATGCCATTTTACCGATTGTTTCGCAGATGGGCACAACGATCTCCAATCTGCTGGTCGGCTCCTTCGTCGTGGAAAAAATATTCGGGGTTCCGGGCATCGGCCGTTTCTTTGTGGACTCCGTAATCAACCGCGACTACACGCTGATCATGGGAATTACCATATTCTACGCGGTGGTGCTGATATCGATGCTGTTGATCGTGGATATTCTGTATATCCTGATTGATCCGCGCATCAAACTGACCGGGGAGGCTGCCTAATGGAACAATACCCACAGGAACTATTTCTCCCTGCGCAAAAAGAAGAAGATGCGGCAGAAGAGATCCGCCGGCCGTCCATTTCCTACTGGGCGGATGTATGGCGCCGCTTGTTCCAAAACAAACTCGCGATGACCGGTCTGGTACTCATTCTTCTCATGGGTCTGGCCGCCATCATTGTCCCCACGACCACCGGCATATCGTATTTCGAGCAGAACTACGATGCCATCAATGTCCAGCCGGGCAGTGAATTCTTGTTCGGTACGGACAATCTGGGGCGCGATATGCTAACCCGCGTTTGGGTCGGGACGCGCTATTCTCTGATTATCGGCTTGCTTGCCGCTTTAATCGACTTTGTGATCGGCGTCAGCTACGGTGGGATTGCCGGCATGGCCAGCCGCCGTGTCGATACGATCATGATGCGGGTTGCCGAAGTTGTGTACTCGATTCCCTATATGCTGATCGTCATACTCATGTCCGTAACCTTCAGTAATCAGCAGGGTGTCAGTCTGATGACAATGGTTCTGGCCATGACGATCACCGGATGGGTGCCCATGGCTATACTGGTACGCGGGCAGGTATTGCAGCTCAAAGAGAATGACTATGTCATGGCCTCGCGATCGATGGGAGGCAAGGACCTGTTTATTCTCAAGAATCATATTATCCCCAATACCCTCGGTCCGATCCTCGTCAATGTGACCCTTACCATTCCGCGCGCGATCTTTGCCGAAGCCACCCTGAGCTTTATGTCTCTGGGGCTGCAGCCGCCCACCCCCTCTTTGGGTGTGTTGGTCAGTGAGGGCTTAAACTCCCTGGGAAGCACGTTGAATCTGGAATATCAGCTGATTATTCCGGCGATCGTGATTTCTCTGATCATGTTCTCCTTCAATGTGCTGGGCGATGGCATGCGCGACGCGTTAGACCCCCGATTACGAAAGTAGGCCGTATGGACAATATTCTTGAAGTCAAAAACCTATCCGTTTCCTTCCAGACCTTTTTCGGGGAAGTGGAAGCGGTTCGCAATATTTCGTTTACGGTCCGGCGTGGGGAAACGCTCGCCGTCGTGGGCGAATCCGGTTGTGGAAAGAGCGTAACAGCCAATTCCATTGTGCAGCTTTTGCCACAGCCTCCTGCGATTTACAAAAACGGAGAGATCCTCTTTAACGGGGATAATCTTCTGAAAAAAAACAAAAAAGAGATCGAATCCATCCGCGGAAACCGGATCTCCATGGTGTTTCAGGATCCGATGACCTCGTTGAATCCCACGATGAAAGTCGGCGCCCAAATTGTGGAAGGACTTCGCAAACACCGTTCGCTTTCCGGGCAGCAGGCGCATAAGATCGCTGTGGAAACCCTGAAGCTGGTCAGTGTACCCCAAGCCGAAAAGCGCGCCAATCAATACCCCCACGAGTTTTCCGGCGGAATGCGTCAGCGCGTTATGATTGCCATTGCGATGGTATCCGAGCCGGCTTTGCTCATTGCGGACGAGCCGACCACCGCACTGGATGTCACGGTACAAGCACAGATTCTGGATCTGATGAAAAAGATCAAGGAAGAAAAGCAAACCTCCATTATTCTGATCACGCACGATCTGGGCGTCGTTGCCGATATGGCGGAACGCGTGGTTGTTATGTATGCGGGCCAGATTCTGGAAGAAGGCACGGTGCTGGAGATCTTTAAATCGCCGAGCCATCCCTATACGAAGAATCTGCTGAAAGCCGTACCCCGTTTGGATATGAACCGCAGCGAATCGCTGTATTCGATTGCGGGTTCGCCGCCGGACCTGTATATCCCGCCCAAGGGTTGTTCGTTTTATGACCGCTGTGACTCAGCCATGCGCATCTGCAAAGAGCATATGCCGGAGCTGGAGAGTCACAGTCCGACGCATAAGAGCCGCTGTTGGCTGCATCATCCGATGGCCATGCAACAAAAGGAGGCAAAAGGATGAAAGATGTCCTGATACAAGTCGAAGATTTAAAGAAATATTTTCGTGTCGGCAAAGGCAATCTGAAGGCCGTGGACGGACTTTCCTTTTCCATTCATCAGGGCGAAACGGTGGGGCTGGTCGGCGAATCCGGCTGTGGGAAGTCGACCGCCGGGCGTACGATGCTCCGGCTCTATGAACCCACCGGCGGCCGCGTCCTGTTTAAAGGCACCGATGTGTTTTCCGCCGGTTCGCGTGAAATGCATGAACTGCGAAAAAAAATGCAGATGATCTTTCAGGACCCGTATGCGTCGTTGAATCCGCGCATGACGGTTACCGATATTATCTCCGAGCCTTTTTCGATCTATGGCCTGTATCCCCATCGGGCAGAAAGAGAACAAAAGGTGGCGGATCTGCTCCGTCTGGTCGGTCTGAGCGAAGAACATGCAAACCGCTTTCCGCATGAATTCTCCGGCGGCCAAAGACAAAGGATCGGCGTGGCGCGGGCCATGGCATTGGAACCCGATTTTATCATCTGCGACGAACCGATCTCCGCTTTGGATGTATCCATCCAGGCACAGATCGTCAATCTGTTAAAGGAGATTCAGCGCGAACGCGATATTACGCTGTTGTTTATCGCCCATGACCTTTCCATGGTACGCTATATATCCGACCGCGTATGCGTGATGTATCTAGGAAAAATGATGGAAGTGGCCCCTTCGGAAGACCTGTACCATACGCCGCTGCATCCGTATACACGCGCGCTGTTGTCTGCGATCCCTGTACCGGATCCGGTTGTACAGCACGAACGCCGGCGCATCAAATTGGAAGGCGATGTCCCCAGCCCGATCGACCCCAAGGAGGGATGCCGGTTTGTGGACCGTTGTTCCTATGCCGAACCGCGCTGTCGGGAAATCACCCCCGAACAAAGAGAGCTTCGTCCCAATCATTGGGTTGCCTGCCATCGGGCAGACGAGCTGTTTCTAAAATAAGAGCAGCGGACACAAAGTCCGCTGCTCTTATTTTGTTCACTACAGTTGGTCGGTCTTCGGGAGTTCTCCTTCCGACTCTTTTCTTTCTTTTTCTACCAATACTTCTTCGGTAGTTTGTTCTTCATAGTGTTCCTGGGTGGTTTTTTCTTCCCGGCTTTTCTGTTTGTCCTTGCCGGTGGAAAGAATCGTGCGCCCTGCTTCCAGTCCGTTGTCATACAGATGACAGGCTACAAAATGGCCGTCTGCAATTTCGACTAATTGCGGGGTCACCTGCCGGCATACATCCATCGCGTGCATGCACCGGCCGGCAAAGCGGCAATCTTCTTTCGGATCGATCGGGCTGGGTACGTCCCCTTCCAAAAAGATCCGGTGGCGCTCCAGGCCGTATTTCGGAATCGGGATCGCCGAAAGCAGCGCTTGCGTATAGGGGTGCAACGGATTTTCAAAGATGCTGACATAGTCTGTCAGTTCCACAATTTTCCCCAGATACATAACAGCAATCCGGTCGGATATATGCCGGACCACGCTCAGGTCGTGCGAAATGAACAGATAGGTCAGATGCATCTTGTCCTGCAGAGTATCCATCAGATTGAGAATCTGTGCCTGGATGGATACATCCAGGGCGGAAACCGGCTCGTCCATGACGATGAATTTGGGTTCCAGGATCAGTGCCCGCGCAATGCCGATTCTCTGGCGGCGGCCGCCGTCCAGTTCGTGCGGGTAGGATCCCGCCAGACGATCTTCCAGACCGACCGTTTTCATCATATCGTAGACGCGTTCTTCCATCTCTTTTTCGTTTTTCGCGATGTGATTAACGCGCAAAGGGTCCGCGATCAGGTCAAAGGTATTCATGCGGGGATTCAGCGAGGAATACGGATCCTGGAATACAATCTGCATTTCCTGGCGCATTTTTTTCAGTTCCGCACTTCCCCGATACGCCATTACATCTTTATCGTCCAGATGAATGGTTCCGTCGGTTGGTTCATGCAAACGAATGATCGCGCGTCCGACCGTCGACTTTCCGCAGCCGGATTCGCCGACCAGCCCCAGTGTCTCACCCCGACCGATATTGAAACTGACATCATCCACTGCATGCAGCATGCCTTTTTTTGTCGGGAAGTATTTTTTTAGATTCCGTACGCGCAGGAAATCTGCTTTATTCTCCATGGGCACCCTCCTTTGGAACGGATCCTTTTGTATACAGATGGCAGGCGACAAAATGTCCGGGCCGCGCCTCCACAAATTCCGGGAATGTTTCTTTGCAAATATCCATGCAGTGCGTGCAGCGCGGATGGAATTTGCAGCCACTCGGCAGATTGGAAGGATCCGGCGGGGAACCGGGGATCACCTGTAATCGGTCGGTGTCTTCATCCAGACTGGGAATCGAATTAAACAAGCCGACGGTATAAGGATGCAGCGTTTCGCTGTACAGGTCTTTGACCGACGCATGCTCGATAATCGTACCGGCATAAATGACCGACACATTATCACAGGATTCTGCCACCACACCCAGATCGTGCGTAATCAGGATCATCGATGTGTTGAATTGTTTTTTCAGATCCTTGATCAGTTCCAGAACCTGGGCCTGTATGGTTACATCCAAGGCGGTTGTCGGTTCATCCGCAATGATCAGCTCCGGATTGCAGGCCAAAGCCATCGCAATTACCACGCGCTGTTTCATCCCGCCCGAGAACTGATGCGGGTAGTCGTTGATGCGTTCTTTTCGGATCCCGACGAGCTCCAGCATGCGTTCCGCTTCCGCTTTCAGCTCTTCTTTGGTCATCTTGTTATGCAGCGACAGAACTTCTTCGATCTGGTCGCCGACGGTCATAATCGGGTTGAGGGAAGTCATCGGATCCTGGAAAATCATGGACACTTTATTGCCGCGGATATTAAACATATCGCGTTCTTTTACCTTAAAGAGATCCTGTCCGTCCAGGATAATTTCTCCCGAGGAAACTTTTCCGGGCGGCTGGGCAATCAGCTTCATAATGGCCAGCGCCGTGGTGGTTTTACCGGCACCGGTTTCTCCGACAAAGCCTAAGGTTTCCCCGCGCCCCACCGAAAGATCCAGGTGATTGACCGCATGCACCAAGCCGGAATCCGTTTCGTATTGTACACTTAAATTCTTTATCTCCAGTAATTTGCTCATCTTCTACCTCTTTAACTTCGGATCGAGTGCGTCACGCAGGCCGTCTCCCAGCACATTCAAGGCGAAAATGGTGGTGACGATCGCTAAGCCCGGGAAGATAGTCATATACCAATGATCCCGGATATAGTCGCGTCCGCCTGAGAGCATCGCGCCCCATTCCGGTGTGGGAGGCTCCAGACCGAGTCCGATAAAGCTGAGGCCGGCTGCGTTGATAATGGCATAAGCCACACCCAATGTCGCCTGCACAATAATCGGCGCCATACAGTTCGGAATGATATGCTTCAGGATAATGCGAAAGTCGGATGAGCCGTTGGCTTTGGCAGCTTCGACAAATTCCATGTCGCGAATCGACAAAACCGAGGAGCGGACGATCCGTGCATAGCCGGGTATGGCCGCGATCCCGACGGCGATCATCAGATTTGCCAGGCCCGGCCCCAGAGCCGCCAGTATGGCGATAGCCAAAAGTATGTCCGGGATCGACTGCAGTACGTCGATAAAGCGCATGAGCGCAATATCGATCCGCCCGCCGTAATAACCGGTTACGGCACCGATCAGGGTTCCGATTACAAGCGCAATCCCGACCGATATAAAACCGACCTTCAGGGAAATCCGGGAACCGTATACGACGCGGCTGAAAATATCTCTGCCCAAATCATCGGTACCAAACCAGTGTTCGGCAGAAGGCGGCTGAAACTGGCTGGCCAGATCCTATTCGGCAAAACCGTAGGGGGCAATCTGATCGGCGAAAATCGCCACCAATACGAGTACGATCAGGATAAAAAGACCCACCATGGCGAGCTTGTTGCGTCGCATGCGAATCCACATATCCTGCAAATTGCGAAAACGTCCACGTTTGGTTGTATTGGACTGTTGTGTCATTTCCATATTCCTTGCCTCCTACACATACTTCGTCTTAATACGCGGGTCGACGAAAGTATACAACAGGTCGACGACGAGGTTTACGATAGCGAAAGCGACTGCGACAAACAGTACACAGCCCAGCACCATCGGGGCGTCGCGCATCTTGATCGAATCCACCATTAAGCGGCCGATACCGGGGATCGAAAATATAACTTCGGTCATGAGCGCACCGCCCATCAATTGCCCGAACTGGATCCCGGTAATCGTGATGATAGGAATCAGTGCGTTGCCCAGCGCGTGGCGCCAGATAACCACATTTTCCCGTTGTCCTTTTGCACGCGCGGTTTTGATATAGTCTTTTCGGATGACTTCCAGCATCGACGAACGCGTCATGCGCGTGATAACGGAAACCGATTGGGCGCCCAATGCGATCGACGGCAGAATCATCTGCGCCGGTGTGCTGAATCCGGAAGCCGGAAGCCAGCCCAATTGCACAGAAAACAGCATGATCAAAAGAAGTCCCAGCCAGAATACCGGCATGGATATTCCGATCAAGGCAAAAATCATGGTGATATTGTCGAAAATGGAATACTGTTTGATCGCAGAAATAATCCCGATCGGCACACCCAAAAGCACGGCAAAGAGGATCGCGAAAAAGGCAAGCCGGATTGTTGTGCCTGCGCGGCTGAGGATCTCCTGTGAAACCGGTAATTTACTGATATAGGAAGAGCCTAAGTCGCCTTTGGTGGCAATATTTTTCAGATATCTGCCATACTGCACAAGAAACGGATCGTCCAGACCCATTTCCTCACGCAATTGTACAACGGCTTCTTCCGGTGCGGACGGGCCCAGTGCGTTTCTGGCCGGATCCCCCGGTGTTATGTATAAGAGTGCGAATACGATAAAACTGACTCCCAGCATAATCGGAATCAGAAACAATATCCGCTTGATAACGTATTTTGTCATTCTATCCCTTTCCCTTCAAAGCAAGAGGGGAGCAGCGCTCCCCTCGCACCCTACTGTGCTGCCGATTTTGTTACTTCACGAAGGTTGTACCAACCAAATGGTGATAGTTCAAGGTTCTCGATGTTCGCGCTGGTTCCTACGAACAATTCTCCGTTATACTGCGGAACCCAGGCTGTAATGTCAATGATTCTTTCCTGTGCCTGTTTGTAAAGCTCGGCGCGTTCGGGTCCGTCTTCCAGCTCTCTGGCTTGCTCCAAAATACCGTCGAGTTCAGCGTCTTCCAGATAAATGTAGTTTCCGCCTTCGCCTTTCGCCGAAGAATGGAAGCAGGGGAACAGGAAGGTGTCGGGATCCGGTGAGTCCGCAATCCAGGCAATTTCAAACATATCCTGCTGCCCGTTTTTGATCAGATCGTTGAAGGCCGACCATTCCAATACATTGATCGAAACGTCAATCCCTACTTCAGACAATTGTTCTTTAATAATGGTTGCCATATCGATCCGTTGTTTACGGTCATTTGTCGAAATCGTGGTTTCAAATCCGTTCTCGAAACCGGCTTCTTTCAACAGTTCTTTGGCTCTTTCGATATCGCGGGTTTTCGGTTGCATATCATCGGCTACCGAGTAGGTCAGTGTCGGAGGCATCGGGCTGCTTGCCGTACGTCCTACGCCGTGCCAGACGGCTTTGATGATCGCGTCCATATCGATGGCATAGCTTACCGCTTCGCGCACTTTTTCATTGTCAAACGGTGCTTTTTGTGTATTGAATCCGAGATAGGTTGTTCCATAGTCAAAACTTCATAATAAGGCAAGCTTATCGTTTCCTTCAACCTTCTCCAAGTCATTCGGTGCGATATCGTAAGCTACATCCACGCCACCCGATTCCAGTTCGATCAGACGGTTGGTAGCTTCCGGAATAATACGGTAGGTTAAGGTTTTGTACGCAGTTTTCTCGCCGTGATAGTCTTCAAATCGCTCCAGGACGATACTGTCGGCTTTTCTCCAGGATACAAACTTCACCGCACCCGTTCCTACCGGGTTTTGTGCATAGGAGTCGCCGCCTTCGGTCACGGCTTTTTCATTTACGATGAAACCGCCCGGATGGCAAAGCGCCGCCAGAATACCGGTATACGGACGAATCAGTTTGAATTCTACGGTATAATCGTCGTTGGCTTTGATCGTTTCCGGATCAATGGTGTTAAACAGGTGGCGCACATTGGGTGCTTCGCACGCTCTTTTTAAAGAAAAGACTACGTCCGATGCTTTTAATTCTTCCCCATTATGGAATTTCACGCCTTCTTTTAATTTGAATACATACGTAACATCATCCGGCTGTTCTACGCTTTCGGCCAGATTCGGTACGGTCGATCCGTCTTCTGCCAGAGAAACCAGACCTTCATATAACTGTACCATTACATTACTGGATTGATTGTCGTTGGTGGCTACCGGGTCCAATGCGATGGCATCGCCGCTTGAGGCGATCGTCAGCGTTTCGTCGGCTGCAGCCGCATCTTCACCGCCACAGGCCGTGAATGAAAGCAGCATAACGACAGCCAGAAGTAAAACCCCTATTTTCTTGTGCATAGGTTCCTCCTCATGTGTTCTGAAACGATGTCATCGTTTTCAGTATGTTTATCGTGCATGATTATAGTAGTACGCCGAGAATTCGTTGTCACCCTTTCATGAAGTATATCGATAGTTTTTAGTCCCAATAATCCCCCATAGTGATAAATAACTTATGATCGCCCTGTAACAATGTGATAGAGCACAAAAAAACTGCATATATATCTGCAGTTTCTTGTCGGTCTGTTAGTATATTGTTACAATATTTGTGTAATCGGCTATTGCACCAAAGCTTTTTATTCTTCGTGAAGATTTGCGTATTCGCCCCCCACCGCTGTCCGCAAATCCGCCGGTCGGATCTCGATCTGCTGGCCCACCTTCCCGGCGCTCACAAAAACCGTCTCCTCTTCTTCCGCAAGCCGGTCGATAAAAGTCGGAAAGTCTTTTTTCATACCCAAAGGCGAGCAGCCGCCTTTGTGATAGCCCGTGCGTAAAAAAAGCTCTTTTAGCGGCAGCATTTCAATTTTTTTGGCACCGCAGGCGCGGGCGGCTTTTTTCAGATCCAGTTCCTTATCCGCAGGGATGACAAAAACATAATAGTCTGCCCCCGCATGGGTAACCAGGGTTTTGAATATGCGTCCGGCAGAGACGCCCAATTCTTCCGCCACGGCTACGCCGCTTTTCGGTTCTCCGGAATTTTCGTAGCTATGCGGCGTATAGGCCATGCGCATTTGGTCCAAAATACGCATGGCATTGGTCTTTCCGCCTTTCAATTACTCGTTTTCCAAACGCTCGTATACGATATGCAAATAGCCGTCGCGCAGTTCGCGGGCGGTTTTCAAAAGCGCATCCGCTTCCTTATTATACTCCGCGCGTGCCTGTTCGTCTTTAATGCTCTTCAGATTGATATACACATTGAACAAAGCACCTTCCGCCCCGGTGGCCAGCATCAAGACGCCGCAACCGACGTCGGTGATGGCGTGAATATTTCCGTTTTTCGCAAAGGTCTCGACCAGATCGAGCGCCTCCACACAAAGCTCGGCAATGCGCAATGGCACCTTTAATGCATGGATGAATCCTTTTTGAATCGCTTCGGAACGCGCCGCCTTTTCTTCTTCTGTCTCTTTGGGCAGCTTATAGGCGTCAAGTACCGCGTCAAAGGATTTTGAGTCTTCGTCTACCAATGGTTTGAGGTCTTCGATAATTTTATTCAGAGAATCGACACCCTCCACAATTTCTTTGCGGGTTTCTTCCGGCAAAGCCTCATAGCTCTTCTTGCCGACAGAAAGCTCATATACCATAATATTGAGCGCTGCACCCAAGGCGCCTACATACGCGGATACAGAACCTCCGCCGGGGAGCGGCTCCGGTCGTTTTGCGTTCTCCAGATATTCGGTCAGTTTTTGATCAATCAGCATGTCCTTCTCCTTCCAATAGTTCCAGAAGCCGTTCGAGGTCTTCTGCATTGTAATATTCCACTTCGATCTTTCCGCCTTTTTTCTTCGGAATGATCTGCACTTTGGTGCCTAAGCTCAGCATGAGGCGGTTTTCAGCCTCTTCTTCATAGATATCCTTTTTCTTTGTCCGCCGGGCGGCCTTTTCCATTTGCCGGACATTCGTCTTTTTTTGCAATAGTTTATCGAGCATTTTCTGCCGTTGATACGGGTGTTGGATCGACAAAAGCGTACGCGCCTGCGCCGAGGTAATCTCTCCTTGGATCAAGTGGGAAAGGCTGATCTCGTCCAATTGCAGTAAGCGCACTGCATTGGCAATATAAGAGCGCGACTTTCCGATGCGTCCGGCCAGCTGCTGTTGCGTATAGCCGTATTGTGCCATGAGTTCCTTGTAGGCACGCGCTTCTTCCACCGGATCGAGATCTTCGCGCTGGATATTCTCAACCAAAGAGATTTCTGCGACTTCCTGCGGTGTGGCTTCCCGCACAATGGCGGGGACTTCTTCCAAACCGGCGGCTTTTGCCGCGCGCAGACGGCGTTCGCCGGCAATCAAGGTGTAGCCGGTTTCCATTTTTGTAACAACCAGAGGTTGTAAAACCCCGTATCGCTTGATGGAATCCGCTAATTCCGCGATTTTTTCTTCTTCAAACACCTGCCGCGGTTGATCGGATCGCGGAAGGATTTCGTTTGTTTTTAGTTGAACAATACCGTTTGCAACGCTTTCTTCCGTTTGACCCGATTCATCCGATAGTAAAGCTTCCAGCCCACGGCCCAGTCCTCTCCGTTTCGCCATCAGCTTTTCCTCCTTTTTATCATCTCTTTTGCCAGCGCTGCATACGCTTGTGCGCCTTTTGAACTTTTATCAAACTGCATGGCGGATTCACCATAAGAAGGTGCTTCTGCCAGGCGAATATTGCGCGGAATGGCGGTTTTGTATACCTTCTTGCCGAAATGTTTTTTTACTTCTTCCACTACATCCAGCGCCAGATTATTGCGCCGGTCATACATCGTAAGAAGCACGCCTTCCACTTCCAGATCGGTATTAAGATCCTTTTGCACCAGCTGTATGGTGCGCATCAGCTGGCTGACGCCTTCCAATGCGTAGTATTCCGTTTGTATCGGAATCAGAACACTGTCTGCTGCAGTCAGCGCATTCAGACTCAGCAATCCCAGACTCGGCGGGCAATCCAAAAACACAAAATCATAATCGGCTTGCTCTCCCAGGCGTTCCCACAATACCGATTCCCGGTCCGGTTCCATAGCCAGTTCAATTTCCAAACCGGCCAGATTTGCATTGGCCGGTACCAGGCGTACATTCGGCTCCGTATCAACGGCGGTATCTTCCAATTCCGCTTCGCCGATCAGCCATTCATAGGTCGTTGGCCTGTCTTCCGGATCTTTTTTTCCGAATGCGCTCGTCGTATTGCCCTGTGGGTCCATGTCTACGACTAAAACTTTCTTTTTTAATAATCCCAAAGCCGCCGCCGCATTTACCACGGTCGTTGTTTTTCCTACGCCGCCTTTCTGATTAAACACAGCGATCGTTCTTCCCATGGCGCCAACTCCTTTCCTTCAATCCTTCTCTTTCATAGTATAGCCTATAATCGGAATGAAATACAAAAAGAACTTACTTCTTTGCGAATGTTTCACGTGAAACATCGCTGAAAAACAAAATGTTTCACGTGAAACAAAAAAGCGAAGGTCGAAACCTTCGCTTTTTATCTACTATCCATCTTACTACCGCAATCTACGCCATAGCTCTGCCAGCGCATTTCTTGTGGTGCGGTTTCGTATTTGCTGCCGGTCTCCGTGGAAATTGTGCCGGATGACCGCTTTTTCATTTCCAATCATTACGCCGATATACACCAAGCCGACATCATTGCCTTCCGGGCCGGCATAGCCGGTTGTTACGACACACACATCTGCACCGGAAATCTCCCGCAGTCCATCCAGCATTTCTTCGCATACCTGCGGGCTGACCGCGGTATGTTGTGCAATTGTTTCACGTGAAACATGTAAGCGCCGTATTTTTTCTTCTTCGCTGTATGTGACAAATCCGGCCAGCAGTGCATCGGATACGCCCGGTACATTGACAAGTGTAGCTGCCAGTAAACCGCCTGTTAGACTTTCTGCCGTGGCAATGGTATAGTCTTTCTCTATCAGCGAGTCGACAATTGTACCTTCCAAAGTGTCTTCGTCTGCACCATAGACATAATCGCTCAAAATCGCGCGCACTTCCTGTTGCAGGGCGGCAATTGCGGTATCGACTTCCTCCGGGGTTTTTCCGCGCCCGGTTATTCGCAATGTCACTTCATAGGGTTTTGCAAGGGGTGCCAGAGAGGGGTTTTCTCTGTCCAGTAAGTCACCCAAACGGGCGGCTGCATCCGATTCGCCGATACCCGCCAGTCGCAGGACTCTGGAGCGAATCGTACTGTCCGCCCGGTTTTTTTCCCACCAGTTTACAAACTGTGCAAATACGGCCCGCATTTCATGCGGCGGACCGGGTAGCAACACGATCATTTTATCCGCAGAAGGCAGAATACATCCCGGTGCGGTTCCTTTTTCATTATTAAGTACGATCGCTTCCGGCGGGAAGTACGCCTGCTTTATATTGTTCTGCACGCGATCTTCTTCCCCGTTAAACTGCATGCGCAGGCGCGTGTGGGTCGGTTCATGCAGAACCGACTCCATTTGCATGACATCCACTGCAATTTCCTTGGACAGATCATCCTTGGTCGGTCCCAGTCCTCCGGTGGTAAACACAATGTCCGATCGTGACAGACTCTCTTTAAGGGCTTGTTTCAGCCGTTTCGGATTATCGCCGACTTCTGTGATCCGATACACACCCAGTCCCAGGAGACTCAGCTCCTGTGCGATATACTGACTATTGGTATTGACGATATTTCCCAGCAATAGTTCCGTACCGGTTGCTATGATTTCAGCATTCATACAGTCTCCTTGTCTATAGCGGTTTCTTCTGGATCGCAGCAGGGCGACGGGGGTAGCGCGCCGGTGTGGGCTTTCTTTTATCCACCCGCACCAGGAGGCGTTCCATTCCCAGAACTTCTATTTTGTATACTTCACCGATTGCAGCACCCAATTTTTCCGCAGCAGCTTCGGCTGCCGTAATCTCTTCTGTGGCATTGGGTCCTTTCCAGGCAATCATGCACCCGCCCGGCTTAACAAAGGGGAGAGTATACTCCAGGAGCACATCCATAGAGGCTACTGGCCGCGCAACAGGCACGATGAACTGCTCCCGGTATATTTTGTTTCGTCCCAGATCTTCTGCTCTGCCATGCACCGTTTTGTTTTGTTTGATATCTATCTTTCGTATTACTTCATCTAAAAATCCCAGTCGCTTCTTTAGGCTGTCCGCATAGGTCAGTTGTAAATCCTCCCGGACAATGGCCAGCGGCAAACCGGGAAAACCCGCACCGGAGCCCACATCCACCACCTGCGCACCCTGCGGGATCCAATCCTTGTGCAAAACCAGTAAAGAGTCAATAAAATGCTTGATATTGATCGCCTCGGGATCGGTTATCCCTGTCAGATTCATTTTTTCGTTCCATTCCAGTAAAAGCGAACGATACACAAGGAATTGGCGGGCCTGCTCGTTGGTGATCGTCAAGTCCGCTTCTTTGGCCAACGCCTGTAGTTTATGCACGCCGCTTCCTTCTTTCCACTTCCAGATGGATCAGAATGACATTGATATCCGACGGCGAAACCCCCGATATACGAGATGCCTGTCCGACGGTCCGCGGGCGGATGCGGTTTAATTTATCGACCGCTTCCCGGCTTAAACCGCGGATGGTATCGTAGCCGGTAATCCTCTCCAGGGATTTTCCTTCCAGCTTTTTGAACTGGGCAATCTGTTCTTTTTGCTTTTTGATATACCCCTCATACTTGATCTCCGTTTCCGCCTGCAGCACGGTATGGCGGGGGAGTTCCGGCCGTTCGGGATCCAGTTCTTTGCTGTTTGCATAGGCGATCTCCGGCCGTTTGAACAGTTGGGCCAGCGTTGTCGCCTGCGACAAAGGGGAGGAGCCTAAGTTGCTTAAAAGGGTATTGTTCTCTTTCGTCGGGTGCACCGTTACGTTTTTCAGACGCCTGATTTCTTTTTCCAGCGCGTCTTTTCGTTCCTGCATCCGTGCAAGCCTTTCTTTTGTCACCAGGCCGATTGCATAGCCCTTTTCCGTCAGGCGGAAATCGGCATTGTCCTGGCGCAGGCTCAGACGGTATTCGGCGCGCGCCGTCATCATCCGATACGGCTCATTGGTTCCCTTGGTAACCAAATCATCAATCAACACGCCGATATACGCATCGGAACGGTCCAGCACAAAGGGTTCTTTTCCCTGGATCTTCCGGGCGGCGTTGATCCCCGCCATCAGCCCCTGCGCGGCCGCTTCTTCATAACCCGAAGAACCGTTGATCTGTCCGGCAAAATACAGGCCGGGTATTTCCATATGCTCCAGAGTAGGGTAGAGGATGGTCGGGTCGATACAATCGTATTCGATCCCGTACGCCGAGCGCATGATCTCCACATTCTCCAGACCCAGTATACTCTCATACAGGGACTGCTGCACCTCGACCGGCAAAGTGGAACTGACCCCTTGCACATACATCTCCGCGGTATCAAATCCTTCCGGTTCCAAAAAGACCTGGTGAATGTCCCGGTCGGGGAATTTAACGATTTTGTCTTCGATCGACGGGCAGTAGCGGGGGCCTGTGCCCAATACGTCTTCGCCGGAATACATCGTGGAACGATGCAGATTATCCAGGATGATCTGTTTGGTTTCGGGCGTGGTATAAGTCAAATAGCAGTCTTTTTGCTCAATTATGGGCGGATTGTCAAAGTTCATAAAAGAAAACGGAACGAATTCTTCATCGCCGCGTTGCACTTCCATATTCGAATAATCGATCGAATCGCGATGCACGCGGGCGGGGGTACCGGTTTTAAAGCGCCTGAGCGACACCCCGATCTTCTCCAGGCTTTCCGACAGTAAAAGAGAGGGCATAGCCCCATGCGGACCGGACGAATAGCGCAGTTCACCGCTTAGGATCAACCCGCGCAAATAGGTGCCGGTTGCCAGAATGACGGCTTTGGCCGGCACGATCATTCCCGTTCGCATACGCACTCCGGAAATGCGGCCTTCTTCCATGCATATCTCCACGGCTTCGGTTTCTCTTAGTGTCAGATTCTTTTGCTCTTCCAGCCGTTTTTTCATTTCCTTATGATACAGGGTTTTGTCCGCCTGCACGCGCAGACTGTGTATGGCGGGTCCTTTGGATGTATTGAGCATCCGCGACTGCAGATAGCTTTGGTCGATCACCAAGGCCATTTCGCCGCCCAGCGCATCCACTTCGCGTACCAGATGGCCTTTTCCGGTGCCCCCGATATTGGGATTACAGGGCAAATCCGCAATGCTCTCCATACTGATGGTTGTTAAAAGGGTTGTCAAACCGAGGCGCGCTGTGGCAAACGCCGCTTCACAGCCGGCATGCCCCGCGCCGATAACGACAACATCGTATGCTTTATGGGTAAATGTCGGTATCATCCGAACCTACTTTCCAATACAAAAACGGGAGAAGATAGAGTCCAGCACATCTTCGTGCACGGTCTCGCCAATGATCTCCCCGATCCGTGTCCAGGCAAGCCGCAAATCCACCTCGACACAATCCAAAGGGATGCCCGCCGCAAGATCCTGCTCCGCTTGTTCCAAATGCGCTTTGGCCTGCTCCAATGCCTGCATATGCCGGCTGTTGGTTAAAAGCACATCGGTTTTCTCGCTGATTTCTCCCAAAGAAAACAACGAAAAAATCGCATCTGTCAGATCGTGCAAACCCGCCCCGTGCTTGGCGGAAATCACAACATGGGGGAGGTCTCCGGCGGCTTTTCGCAAACGGTCTACCGCCGCATCATCGGCCAGGTCGCCTTTGTTTATAACCAGAATCGCCGTTTTTCCCTGTAAGAGACTGCGGATATTCCGGTCTTCTTCTTCAAACGGGCGGGAAGCATCGATAACCCAGAGGATCAAATCGGCCGTTTCCATCTGATCCAGCGCGCGGTCAACCCCCAAGGATTCCACCAGATCCTCGGTTTTTCGAATGCCCGCCGTATCCACCATCGATAAAGCAATCCCTTGCAATTCGATGACTTCTTCTATGGTGTCGCGGGTTGTGCCCGGAATATCTGTTACCAAAGCCCGGTTTTCCTGCATCAGCGCATTAAAAAGAGACGACTTTCCGACATTGGGTTTGCCTGCGATCAGGGTGCGGATCCCTTCTTTCAGGATCTTCCCGTAGGATCTCGTTTGGAGCAATGCATCCACCCCTCCAAGCAGCGAGCGGATACGTTCCGGCAGGTCCGCGGGCATCTCGTCGGTATCTTCCGAAAAGCTGATCGCCGCCTCTGCAATCGTCAGTATGGCCAGAGTTTCCTCATACAGCGGACGCACCTTGCGCAACAAGCCGCCGGACAGCGCCTTCTGGCTTTGTTCAAAAGCAGCCCGCGTCTTTGCCGATACGACATCCTGTACGGCTTCTGCGCGCGTCAGATCGATCCTGCCGTTCAAAAACGCCCGTTTGGTAAATTCCCCGGGCTCGGCGGGTTGGGCGCCCAAGGACAAAACGCGTTCGTAGACCCGCGTCAGCGCCATTCGACCGCCATGAGTATACACTTCCGCCATATCTTCTTTTGTATAGGTGTTCGGCGCCTGCATAAAGCTGATCATCACTTCATCGATAACCGAACCGTCTGCATCCAGTATATGCCCGTAGCGCATCAGCCGATGCACAAGCGGCTCGTCTTTTTTAGCAGGAGAAAACGCCTTTTGCGCCGTTTCGATCGCTTTTTCTCCCGACAAGCGCACCATGCCGATCCCGCCCATGCCCATAGATGTTGCTACCGCTGCAATCGTGTGTTCCATTTTGCCTCCATAGCAGAAAATACCCGGACCAACCGCCGGGTATTTTTGTGTTTATCGATTTCTGTTGACGCGAATGACAATACGGCGATAGGGTTCCTGTCCTTCCGACACCGTATGCACACCGTCCATTTTTTGTAATTCCGAGTGGATAATGCGTCGTTCATACGGATTCATCGGTTCCAGACGCATATTCCGATTGGACCGCATCACCTTTTCCGCCGAGCGGACCGCAAGCTGTCGCAAGGAATCATCTCTTTTTTTGCGATATTCGTTGATATCCACAACGACTTTGCGATATCCGGTGTCTTTTTTATGCGATGCCAGGGTAATGAGATACTGCATGGCATCCAAGGTTTCGCCGCGGCGACCGATCACCAGACCTGCTTTGTTGTCGGGGATATCCGAAACATGCAAATGCAGGATCTGACCCTGTTTTTCCGCCTTGATCACAGGTTGCAGGTCCATCGCTTCCAGCATCTGGCGAAGCAGGATCACCGACGGTTCGCCTTCTGCCTCAATCTCTACAACGGCTTCTTCGGTTTCAATATCCAGTCGTACCGGTACGGGTTTTCCCACCGCGGTTTTTTCTTTCGGAATTTCCCGGTTTTGTTCCTGCTTAACTTCTTTTGTTTCTTCTGCAAACGGCGGAATCTCTTTTTCTTTGTCTGCTTCTTTTATTTCCGGTTTTTGCTTACTCTCCGGTGTCGGAACAGGTGTTTCTTCCGTTTTGCGTTCCGTCTTTTTTTCATCCCGCTCTACTTTTTTTTCTGCCGTTTTTACAGGTTCCCGTTTAGGTTCCTCTTTTGTGCGATCTCTTTTTGTTTCTTTTTTTGTTTCTTTCGCTTTTTCTTTTTTCGGCTGTCTGCGTTCCGTCGTTTCTTCCTTGCTGACATACGGTAAACGCAAATCGCGCAGGATCTCTTCTTTTACATTATCTTCTACCGAGACGCGCACCACCGCATCTTTTGAACCGAACAGGCCAAAAAGACCGCGGGCCGGTTCTTCCAAAACATCGATCGTCGCTTCATCCCGGTTTGCTCGCAATTCCTGTAAAGCCGCCTGCACAGCTTCTTCGACCGTGCGGGCCGTTTTTATCACCGATTTCATTCGGTTCCTTCCTCTCTGACTTCATAAACGCGCTTGAATACGGTTCGCAGAAGAAGTTCGATTATATTTGAGGTTATCCAGTAAATAATAACCCCTGCGGATATGGTTCTGGCAAAAAAGAACATCATAATCGGCATCGCATACAGCATCATCGTCTGTGTTTGCGCCTGTGCCTGCGCCTGCTCTCCTTGCTGGGTATTCTGCATCGACAAGCGTGCCACCAGATACTGCGACGCCGCGTTGATCAAAGGCAGACCCCATAGGATCTGGTCGGGAAATTCGATATTGGGAATCCAGAAAAAGTTCTTGGCAATATCTGCCGCCATCGCCGGATTATCAAAAATATACAAACCCGGTTCCCGCATAACGCCGAAAAAGGCAATGATGATAGGAAACTGGATCAGCAGGGGTAGGCATCCGCCCGCCGGATTATAGTTATGCTCCTTATAGAGTTCCTGGAGCTTCTTATTCATTATTTCCGGATTGTTTTTGTATTTCCGCTGCAATTCCTGCATCAGCGGCTGCATTTTTTGCATTTCCCGCTGCGAACGAATCTGCTTTAACGTTATAGGCAGCATGGCAAGCTTAAATATAATCGTGGTTATGATGATCGAAATCGCCAGATACGAGATCGACGCCGGTTCCTGCGGAAGGACCGACGATACGAACTGGAAGACGACCCGAATCAGGCTGCCCAGTATATTACGCAATAAACTCAAATTGCTTCCTCCGTGTTATTTGAGCGGATCGTATCCGCCTTTACCGAATGGATTGCACCGCAAAATCCGATATAAAGACAATCCGGTTGCCTTAAAAAAGCCGTACTTTTGATACGCCTGCATCGCATACGACGAGCAGGTGGGATAGAATCTGCATTTGTTTTGCCCCAGATAGCCGGATATATGCTTTTGATATGCTTTGATCACGCGAATCATGATCCGATTCATTTCGGTTTTTTCTTTCCTTGCATACTTAAACGCAGGACATGAAGCAAGGACGATTCCAGTTGTTGATAGCTTAAATCGAGTGTGTTTTTTCTTGGAATCACAATCATGTCCAACGGTTTTTTCAGCGCTTTTCGGTTTAGTCGGACAATTTCCCGCAATCGCCTCTTTAAACGATTTCTTGTTACGCTGTTTCCGGTTTTTTTGGTAATGGAAAAGCCGACCCTTGGACGGGATAGGGTATTGGGCCGCACAATCAGGATAAAATTCCGATTTCTGTATGATTTTCCCCTGGCATAGACTTTCTTAAAGTCCTGATTGCTGCGCAGCCGCAAATTCTTTTCCATTCCCTATGATCCTTTCTTAGGCGGAAAGTCTTTTTCTGCCTTTTTTTCTTCTTCTACTAAGAACCGCGCGACCGCTTCTGGTTTGCATTCTTTTACGGAAACCATGCAATTTGCTGCGTTTGCGACGACTCGGCTGAAAGGTACGTTTCATGGCATAACACCTCCGTTGTCTAAATCTCATTAATAAATGGACTATCCATCATTATAGTTTTATACACAATGATTGTCAAACCAAAAAGCCCTGTTCTTCGCATAACCGCGCACTTTTCGCACAGATTGTGGATAACTTGTTCCGTCGGTTCTGTTTTGGTATACTTAATGGTAGTGTTTCAATAAAAATCGCAAATATCCACAAAGCCTTGCCGTTCTCCTCTTTATGTGGACAAAGCTGTGTATGAACTGTGGATTTTACCCAAATGCCAGTTTGATTCCGCAAAAGGAGCGGGATTGGTGTGTGGACACAAAGTTATCCACAAACTGTGGATATTTCTGTTTATAAAAAGGGCGAATCTTTCATATTTTTCGCAGAAATGCCCTTTGGAGGTGCATTTTTTGACGCTTGACTCCCTTTGGGACCGAATCGACACAAAATTAAAAAAAGAGTTATCCACAATTTTTTATAATACGTGGATAACCCAATTGACGCCCCTTGCTTTTCAGGATGGGCTTTTTGTCTTGTCTGCACCCAATGCCTTTATCAAAAATATCATCGACGGACGCTATAAAGAACGGATCGGGGAACTTTTGACCGAAGAAACCGGTGCCCGGGTTCGCTTACTGGTAACAGAACCCGATGATCCGGCCTATGCGCAATATAAAGAGAAGAAAACCGTAGCCCCGCCAAAAAAAGAGCGTGACAAAGCACAAAAAGATCCGGCGCGCTATACCTTTTCGAATTTCGTACGCGGAAAAAGCAACGAATTAGCCTATGCCGGTTCACTGGCTGTGGCGGATCGGCCGGGAGCCGTCTATAATCCGCTTTTTCTGTACGGGGGCGTCGGATTGGGAAAAACCCATCTGATGAAGGCCTGTGCGGACGCCATACAGCAGAATTTTCCGAACTATAAGGTCGTCTATGTTCCGAGTGAACAGTTTACCAACGAACTGGTTGCTTCCATACAGGAAAACAAAAACGAAGAATTCCGCAGAAAATACCGCAGTCTCGACGTATTGATTATGGATGATATCCAGTTCATCGCGGGGAAAGAAGCTACCCAGGAAGAATTTTTCCATACCTTTAATGATCTGTACAATGCCAATAAGCAGATTATCATGAGTTCCGACAAACCGCCGCATGAAATCCGTACATTGGAAGACCGGCTGCGTTCCCGTTTTGAAATGGGGCTGATCACAGATATCGGCGAACCGGATTATGAAACCCGTCTGGCTATCCTGCAAGAAAAGCTGACAGCCTATGCCATCCCGATCCCGGAGGACGTACTGCAGTATATTGCGACCAATATAAAATCCAATGTCCGGGAATTGGAAGGGGCCTTAACCAAAGTAATTGCCCAGGCAAAAATCACACAGACCCCGGTTACCTTGGCCTCCGCACAAAATGCTTTGGAACGCACCCTGGGACTCAGACCCAAAGAACCCATTACGGTGGAGCGCATTGTGGAATATGTGGCGCGGGAATATCAGATTACACCCCAGGATATCTATTCCAAAAACCGGAGCCGCAATATTGCCTATCCCCGGCAAATCTCCATGTATCTCTCCCGGGAGCTGACCGATCTTTCCCTGATAAAAATTGCCGGCCGTTTTGAAAAAGACCATTCCACGATCATTTACGGCATCGACAAAATAAAGAAAGATATGGAAGAAGACGAAAGCTTTGCCCGCCATATCCGCAATCTGCGTGGATATCTTACGAAATAGTGTGGAAATAAAGCATCTTTTCCACAATTCCATACACAGAATAAACAAGGATTTTATAAAGGAAAAACGGGCTATCCACTTTTCCACAGCCCCTACTACTATTACTACTGTTTTATCTTGTTATTATTATAGGCAAAATCCAAACATTGAAGGAGGAACGTATGAAACTGACCATCGCACAAAAAGAGCTGCAAAAGCATATACAAATTGCCCAACGAGCTATCTCTCCCCGTAATACCGTACAAATCCTGGATGGGATATTATTTGAAGCGAAGGACGGAATGCTCCATTTATCCTCCACTGATTTGGAATTAGGGATCCGTACAGAAGTACCCTGTGAAATAGGGCAAGAAGGAAAAGCCGTCTTATCCGGCAATATGATAGGGAATATTACGAGAAAACTGCCGCAGGATCTGGTTTATTTGGAAACAGAAGGCACCCAAACCGAGATTCGCTGCAAAAACTCGCAATTCCAGCTGGTAGGGTATCAGCCGGAGGAATACCCCGAGCTGACACCGGTTACCGGAGAACCGCTGCTTTCTATCCCCGGCAAAGAATGGCGCACCGCCATCCGGCAAACCCTGTTTGCCACGAGTCAGGACGATACCAAACCGGTATTGCGGGGCGTTTTGTTTGATATGAAGGAAGACGGGGTTCATTTGGTGGCACTGGACGGTTTTCGGATTGCGCTGCGCAAAATGAATCTACCGACCGAACACCGCGGCAGCTATATTATTCCCGGAAGAACGCTGTCGGAAATCAATAAAATCACCGACGATGATCAGATCGTCTCTTTGTTTGCCGACAAAGGCAATATGTCCTTTTCCTTCGGGGATACCATTGTCAATACGCGGCTTTTGGAAGGGCAGTTTATCCAGTATGAAACGCTTTTGCAGGCAGACAGCAGTGTCGTATTCGAAACCGGCAAGAAAGACCTGTACGATGCACTAGAACGCGCCTCCCTTTTGGCCGGGGAAGACCGGGCCAATCTGATCAAACTCTATTTGTCGGATAATGCCTGTGCCATTACCTCCAATACGGAAATGGGACATGTCTTTGAAAATGTGGAAGGAAAACTGGAAGGAGAGCCATTGGAGATTGCTTTCAATGCGCGTTATCTGCTGGAAGGTGTGAAAGAAATTGCGGCAGATACCGTAACCCTCTCTTTCAGCACGCCGCTTAAACCGCTGTTGATCCGTCCTGTTTCGGAAGAAGAAGACTACACGTATCTGGTTTTACCGGTACGCCTGGGGCAGGAAGCCCGATGAATACCGTAGAGATCACAACAGAAAGCATCCGACTGGATCAGGCGCTCAAACTGGCCGGTATAACCGGTACCGGAGGAGAAAGCAAGTATCTCATCCAGGAGGGGCTGGTATCAGTCAATCAAGAAGAAGAGCTGCGGCGGGGCAGAAAGTTGCACGATAAAGACATCGTCGAGGTGCAGGGAGACGTCTTCCAAATTAAACGAGTATGAAGATTACGCATATTCGCTTGTATCAATACAGGAATCACCTGGATCTTGCCTTCTCACCGGCCGCTACACACAATGTTCTCTACGGAAACAATGCGGCAGGGAAAACCAATATTCTCGAAGCAGTGGTTTTTTGTCTGACCGGCGGATTTCTTCGCAATGCCACAGAAAAAGACCTGATTCACTATGAAAAGGACACGGCATCGGTTGCGGTTTCTTTGGAAGAAGGCATACGCACCTACGAGATCCAGGTTATTCTTAGACGCGACCGGGCAAAAGAGATTCGTGTGAACGGGGAAAAAATCCGTTCGTTGCGGGAGCTGGACCGGGTATTTCCTATAAGCTACTTTACCCCGGAAGACTTGCGTATTGCAAAAGACAGTCCGCAGTATCGCAGACGGTTTATCGATGCATTGCTTTCGGATGTGTCCGTTCCCTATAAAAATGCACTCAGTGCGTATCATAAAGCTTTGTTACAACGAAACACCTTGCTGAAAAGTGCGGGTACCGCGCATTTTATGCGTCAGCTCAATGCGATCGATGCCCAGCTGATCAAGGCGGGGTGCTATATTATGGCCAAAAGAGACGAAATGGTACAAAAAGTACGAAAAGAAGCGGCCCCGGTCCATGCGGCGCTTACCGATGAAAAAGAAGATCTTCGCGTTTTTTACCAGTCCGATATCGAAGGAAAAGAAGAACCCGTAAAGGATTTCTTACAGGCGCTTTCGGACAATCTCGAAAAAGACCGCCGGTTGAAAAGTACCGGACGCGGGCCGCACCGCGATGATCTCGCATTGTTTATCAACGAACATCCGCTGCGTTTATTCGGTTCGCAGGGACAACAGCGAACGGCGGTTTTGTCGCTGAAACTGGCCGAGGCAAAAATCAAACAAAAAGAAGGCGTGCAACCGGTTTTATTGCTGGATGATGTGTATTCCGAACTGGATACCGAACGCCAGAAGATGATCGCCTCCATTACCGAAGAGCATCAGCTCATGACCACGACTGTGGATATACCCCATGGAAATAACGAAGCCGTCTGGCATTTGGAAAACGGCCGTATGAATAGAAAGAGGTAAGTATGGAAGAAAAGAACAGGAAGAATAACAGGCATTATACGGCAGATGATATACAGGTACTGGAAGGACTTGACCCGGTTCGCTTACGTCCGGGTATGTATATCGGTTCGACCGGTACGAAGGGTTTGCACCATCTGGTATACGAAGTGGTGGACAACTCAGTAGACGAAGCATTGGCCGGTGTTTGTGACCGGATCGATATTGTCATTCACGAAGACAATTCCATATCGGTGACAGACAACGGCAGCGGGATCCCGGTGGAAACTCATCCGCAAACCGGGAAGTCCACACTGGAAACCGTATTGACCAATCTGCATGCCGGCGGAAAATTCAATAATAATGCCTATAAAGTATCCGGCGGTCTGCACGGGGTCGGGGTTTCTGTAGTGAATGCCCTATCCGAAAAACTCACCGCCCGCGTAAAAAGAAACGGCTTTGAATACCAGCAGGAGTTCAGCCGCGGCATAACCAAAACCGATATTAAAAAAATCGGAAAAGCCAAAGAAACCGGGACATATATTCATTTCAAACCGGATGCCACGATCTTTGAAGAAGTCGAATACGATTATGATGTGCTGAAAACCCGCTTTCGGGAAATGGCCTTTTTGAATGCCGGTATCACAATATCATTGAAAGACGAGCGATCCGGTGAAAGCGAGGTCTTTTTCTTTGAAGGAGGCATTGCATCTTTTGTTGCGCATTTGAACAAAAACAAAAATGCTATTCACGAAGAAGTCATGCTGTTTCATCAGG
Source organism: Tissierellia bacterium (assembly GCA_012519495.1). GTDB lineage: Bacteria > Bacillota > Clostridia > Tissierellales > Peptoniphilaceae > JAAYQA01. The sequence goes on from JAAYQA010000078.1 coordinate 32,620, forward strand.
TCAAAGGTAAAAACGATGTGGAAATTGCCATGCAGTATACCGATGGCTATACCGAACTGATCCTGCCGTTTGCCAATAATATCCATACGACAGAAGGCGGTTATCATGTCAGCGGATTCCGATCGGCCCTGACACGGTCCTTAAATGAATACGCAAGAAAATTCGGCTTTTTAAAAGAAAAAGAAGCCAATTTAGCCGGTGAAGATACCAGAGAAGGCCTGACCGCCATCATATCGGTTAAACTCCCTAATCCGCAATTTGAGGGACAAACCAAAAGCAAACTGGGCAATTCGGAAATGCGCGGCATTGTGGATAATATTCTGTACGAAGAATTCTATATGTATTTAGAAAAAAATCCGCAAACCGCAAAAATCATTATCGATAAAGCACTCTCGGCTTCTCGGGCCAGAGAGGCGGCCCGGCGGGCGCGCGATATGTCCCGGCGCAGCAATTTGCTGGAGAACTCCACCTTGCCGGGAAAACTGGCAGATTGCCAGGAACGGGATCCCGAAAAAAATGAAATCTTCCTTGTCGAGGGTTTGTCGGCCGGCGGTTCGGCCAAATTGGGACGCGACAAATCGTTCCAGGCGATTCTACCTCTTCGAGGAAAGGTCATGAATGTGGAAAAAGCTAGGCTGGACCGGGTACTTGCCTATGATGCGATAAAAGATATGATCACCGCATTCGGCACCGGGATCGGACCGGAATTTGATCTGACCAATCTGCGCTACGGAAAAATCGTCATCATGACCGACGCCGATGTCGACGGAGCCCATATCCGCACGCTTCTTCTCACCTTCTTCTATCGCTATATGAAAGAGCTGATCGATGCGGGGCATATTTTTATTGCGCAGCCGCCTTTGTACGGCATTATAAAAGGCAGCAAAGTATTGGAATACGCCTATACCGAAGAAGAGTTGGAAGCCATTATGAAACAATACGAAGCGGGCAGCGTGCATATTCAGCGCTACAAAGGTCTCGGGGAAATGAATGCGGAACAATTGTGGGAAACCACCATGAATCCCGACCACCGCGTGCTGATGCAGGTGGAAGTGGACGAAGAAGTATTAACCGATGAAATTTTCACCATGCTCATGGGTGAAAAAGTTGAACCCCGCCGCGAATTTATTGAGAAAAATGCCCGATTCGCTGAAAACATAGACGCGTAGGAGAGAATATGCAAGAACACACCGATATTATGCCTATTGCGATCGAGAGGGAAATGAAAAAGTCGTATCTCGACTACGCAATGAGTGTTATTGTGGCCCGGGCCTTACCCGATGTCAGGGACGGCCTGAAGCCCGTACACAGAAGAATCCTTTGGGGAATGAACGAGCTGGGGCTCGCCCCCGACAAACCTTATCGTAAATCCGCCCGCCTGGTCGGGGATGTACTCGGTAAGTATCACCCCCACGGCGACACGGCCATTTATGATGCCGCCGTACGTCTGGCACAGGACTTCAACACGCGGTATCCTTTGATCGACGGCCAGGGAAACTACGGCTCCATCGACGGAGACGGCGCGGCGGCCATGCGTTATACCGAGCTGCGCATGACCAAGCTCACCCAGGAAATGCTACGGGATATCAATAAAGAAACCGTAGATTTTCAGCCCAATTTCGACGAAAGAGAACAGGAACCGACGGTCCTGCCAGCGCGTTTCCCGAATCTTTTGGTGAACGGATCCTCCGGGATTGCCGTGGGTATGGCCACCAATATGGCTCCCCACAATCTGAACGAAACCATCGACGGCTGCATTGCTTTTATCGACAATCCGGACATTACCGTCCAGGACCTCATGAAGTTTATCAAAGGCCCCGATTTCCCTACGGGCGCCCATATTATGGGAAAACAGGGGATCATCGACGCCTATGAAACCGGGCGCGGCCGGGTGATAATGCGGGCTGTTGCCAATATAGAAGAACACAAGGGACGCTATTCGATTATCGTGACAGAAATCCCCTATCAGGTTAACAAATCGCGCCTGATCGAAAAAATGGCGGAACTGGTAAAAGAAAAACGGATCGACGGCATTTCCGATTTGCGCGACGAATCCAGCCGGGAAGGAATTCGCATCGTCATCGAAGTCAAACGTGATGCCAATCCCAATATACTGCTGAACAATCTCTACAAATATACGCAGATGCAGCAAACCTTCGGCATTATCAATCTGGCGCTTGTCGACGGAGAACCAAGGGTGCTCTCCCTGCCGCAGCTGATCGCACATTATATCGATCATCAGGTGGAAGTGGTCACAAGAAGAACCCGCTTTGATCTGAAACGGGCTGAAGCACGCGCGCATATTATCGAAGGCCTGCTGATTGCGATCGACAATATCGACGAAGTCATCCAAATTATCCGTGCGGCAAAAGACGATAAAGAAGCCAGTGAGCAATTGATTGCGCGTTTTCAACTGACGGAAGAACAAACCAAAGCTATTTTGGACATGCGTCTGCGCCGCCTGACGGGATTGGAAAAAGGCAAACTGGAAGCGGAATACCGGGAACTGACTGAACAGATTGCGTATTACCGTTCGCTTTTAGCCGACGAAGACAAGCTTCTGGGCGTTATCAAAGAAGAGCTGGAAGAAATCAAACGCGTACACGGTGACAAGCGCCGCACAAAAATCAAACCCGCCGCGCACGAGATCGACATCGAAGAATTAATCGAAAAAGAAGATGTTCTGATTACGCTGACAAAAGACGGCTATATCAAACGAACCCCGACCTCCGCCTATAAACTGCAGCACCGGGGCGGAAAAGGCATCCTGGGTATTTCTTCCCGTACCGATGATTTTGTGGAAACCCTGTTTGTGGCTTCGACCCACGACGATCTGGTTTTGTTTACCAACAAGGGAAAAGTCTACAAAATGAAAGCATACGAAATTCCCGAAGGCAAGCGCACGGCGCGCGGGCAGAATATTGTGAATCTGCTCTCCTTAATGCCGGGGGAAGAAGTCAGTGCCGCATTCCGGATTGAAGAAAAGCTCGACAAAGACTCTTTCCTTATCTTCTCCACCAGAAAGGGCATACTCAAGAAGAGCAAACTGGAATTGTATCAGACGATCCGGCAAAAAGGACTCATCGCCATCCGTCTGGATGATAAAGATGAGCTGATTTCTGTACGGGTTTGCCAAAAAGAAGACCAGATCATACTGGTGTCCAAAAACGGTTATTCGATTCTTACTTCTGTAGACGGTGTACGCGCGATGGGACGTAATGCCCGCGGCGTGCGCGGCATGAATCTCGGCAGAGGTGATGAAGTCGTGTCCATGGATATTGTCGAAGATCATCGTACGCTATTGATCGTTTCGGAACTGGGCTATGGCAAACGAACGCCGATCAGTCAGTATACGGAACAAAAACGCGGCGGCAAAGGCGTCTACACCTACAAAGTAACCGAAAAGACCGGCCCTGTTGTCAGCGCAAAAATCGTGCAGGCCAATGACGAAATCATGATGATTTCCGTATCGGGCGATGTGATCCGCATCAGCGCAGGGAGCATTTCATCCATGGGCAAACGGACATCCGGTGTCAAGCTGAAAGATATGCAAGACGAAAATGACCGGATCGCCGCGGTGGCAAAATATGTGGAAGATGTAGACGAATTATAGGACTTGACACCTAACGTACAATAATAGTAGGGTACCCATTCATTGTAAGTTTTATGGAACGGAAAGGAAACGGGCATGAACTTAACCATTCAAAAGCATTATGACACGGAAACCGGCGCGTGGCGTGTAACAGCCAAGGGAGATCTGGATATCTTTTCTTCCAATGTGTTTCGCGACGAAATGCTGGCAGCCTGGTCCGACGAAAAGTCCGATATTTATATCGACGGCGCGGATCTTGCTTATATCGACTCGACCGGGCTGGGCGCGTTTATCAGCCTGTATAACAAAATGAAACAGGACGGAAATGAAATCTATCTGGAGAATTTAAAACCCAATATCCAGAAACTGTTTGTGATTACAGACCTGGACGAAGTCTTTCATATCGGGGCGCAACAATGAACCATACCGTACACTTGCGGATCCCGGCAGAACCGATGTATATATCGGTGGTGCGTCTGACAGCATCGTCCCTGGCATCCAGTTTAGGATTTGATATAGAAGAAGTGGAAGATATTCGCGTGTGTGTGTCGGAAGCCTGCAATAATGTTATGGATCGGCTGGAAGATATTTCTTTGCGCTTCGGGGTGGAAGAAAACGCACTGACGATCGATGTAGACGGGTTTTCCAGTCCTTCCAGCGAGCAGGGAAAACTGGGTTATCTGATCATGTCGTCACTGATGGATGTTGTGCAGGAAACAGAACAAGGCATCCACATGATAAAGGCAAAGGAGTAAACCATGCCGGAAAACCGCGAAGCGGACAGGGCAGCTGAAAAGGAACGGAGAACACGGGAAAAAGAAGAAGTTAACCGGCTGTTTCGCGAGTATGCCAAAACCAAAGATATTGCCATCCGCAACAAACTGATTGAGGACCATCTGTATATTGCCGAAATCCTCGCCAAAAAATATATCAATAAAGGCATCGAATACGACGACCTTTTTCAGGTAGCTTCCATCGGGCTGATTCTTGCCGTGGATCGCTTCGATATTGAAAAAGGCTTCGAATTCTCCTCCTACGCCACACCCACTATTATCGGAGAAATCAAAAAGCATTTCCGGGATAAGGGCTGGGTTATTCGCGTGCCCCGGCGCATACAGGAAATGAGCAAACGGGTCAACAATGCCCGGGTTTCACTGGCACAGGAACTTCAGCGCGTGCCCACGATCACAGACATTGCCGACTATCTGGATACCACCGAAGAAGAAGTGCTGGAAGTGATTGAAGCAAGCAAAGTGTATTCCCCGCAGTCACTGGATGCCCAATTAGGCACACAAAACGACGATACCGACGTAACCATATCCGATCTGATCGGCGAAGAAGAAGCGTATTTCACCAAGATTGAAACCGTGGATTTCATTCAGAAAGGAATGGAATCGTTAAACGAAATGGAAAAGCTCATATTGAAACACCGGTATTTTGAAAAGAAAACCCAGGTGTCCATCGCCAAAGAGCTGAATATTTCCCAAATGACAGTCTCCCGTATCGAAAAAAAGATTATGGAAAAATTTCGGCGGGAACTGGAATTGACGGAAGCAAATCCGTCAGAATAGGAGAAGAAGAATGAAAAAAATCGGATTGGGCCTGTTGCTGCTTCTTGTGTTTATCACCGGATGCAGCCAGTCCAATGCGAACGAAACCGCAAAAGAAGGCGACCGCTTGCAAGTGGTGGCCTCGTTTTATCCTATCGCAGACTTTACCGAACGGATCGGCGGCGATCGGGTGGAAGTGGAAACGCTGATCGGTTCCGGTGTCGACCCGCACGGCTGGGAAATGTCTACAACCGACCGGAACAAAGTCGAGCGGGCAGATCTGTTTATTTACAACGGTGCAGGTTTTGAACATTGGGTCGATGATTTGCTGGACGGCCTGGAAAACAAAGACCTGCAGATAGTGGAAGCCGCTGAAAGAGTCGCGTTGATGGAAGGTCACTCGCATGATCATGACGACCACGACGACCACGACCACGAAGAAGAAGCACA
>JAAYQA010000079.1 GCA_012519495.1 Tissierellia bacterium
ACTTCTGTTACTTCTGTTACTTCTGTTTATACTGTACATGCGTTTAACATTACAGTTGGAGGTGATACTTTGGAGGTAATCATACTGAACCGTTCCGATGCGCCTATTTATGAGCAGATTAAAGAACAGGTAAAGGCGCAAATCCTATCCGGTGAATTAGAAGAAAATGAAATGCTTCCCTCCTTACGACAGTTGGCAAGAGACTTGAAAATCCGTGTATTGACGACCACCAGAGCATATAACGAACTTGAACAGGAGGGCTTTATCACAAGCCGGCAAGGCAAAGGGTTCTTTGTTATGTCGAGCAGTTCCAGTCTTATACGCGAACAGCTTATCAAAGAAGTGGAAAGCAATCTGAACCATGCCATACAGGCGGCAGACAAAGCGTCCATGTCCGCGGAAGAACTGATCGGTCTTTTACGGCTTTTGTTGGAGGTGAAAAATGACTAATCTTTTAGAATTAAAGGGAGTCGGTAAAAACTATCCCGGCTTCCAATTAAAAAACATCAGCTTTTCTTTACCCCGAGGCTATATCATGGAACTTGTCGGCCCGAACGGAGCGGGAAAGACAACCACCATTCAACTTATTCTGAACATGATTGAAAAGGACTCAGGAGAAATCCTCGTTTTCGGTAAGGATCCTATGCAAAACGAGAGGGAAATAAAACAGGATATCGGGGTTGTATTTGATACCTCTTTTTATGTAGACACCTAGACGGTAAAAGATACGGCAAAAGCGGTTTCTCTCTTTTATGACCATTGGAAACAGGATGTGTTTCATCAGATGGTACAGCGTTTTGCTCTACCCAACAATAAAAAGATACGAGAATTGTCAAGGGGTATGCAAATGAAGTTAATGCTCGCCTGCGCTTTTTCGCATGACGCAAAACTCCTGCTGTTGGATGAACCGACAAGCGGTCTTGACCCCGTAACCCGGGACGAGTTTTTAGGCATCTTACAGGAGTATATTAAAGACGGTGAAAGAAGCGTCCTGTTCTCGACTCACATAACCGCAGATTTGGAGCGTGTGGCAGATTATATTACCTTTGTGAACAAAGGCAGTCTGATTTACACAGGAACCACTCTTGGACAGCTACCGGCTGATAAAAGGCAGAGCACGTGAATTAAACGCAGAATGGGAAAAAAACATTATCGGGCTGCGCAAAACCGATCGGGGCTTTGAAGGTCTTGTACCTGCAAACGAAACGGCACAATATAAAAATTGCGTTTTTGATACGGTCACTATAGACGATATCGTTATTCGTTTCAGTCAAGGAGGCGGGAAGAAATGACGGGTTTTACGAGCATGATTAAATTGGATCTATTCACAATGAAATCCCAGTCGGTATCGTATCTTTCGTTGCTGGCTATTGTATTGCTATTCGCCTTTATGGGTTCGTCTGTTATTACCTTGTGCATTACAGGCGCCTGGTTTATAGCGTTAATGTCCGTAAATATTTTTGCCATACAGGAAAAAAACAATCTGGACCGTTTATACGGATCCGTTTCCGTCAGTTTGCATGATATTGTACTGGGGCGTTACATGTTCCTGCTTCTGAACTATCTTCTTTCTATTCTGGCGGTTATTGTCCTGCATTTAGCCATTTCCCTGTATCACAACACGGAAATCGCGACATCGGATATTTTTCTTGGCGTCAGCCTGTCATTTCTTGTGTTTTCCGCCATAACAGGAATACAAATCCCTCTGTTCTTCAAAATGGGTTATACAAAAGCCAAAACATGATCCTTGCTGCCGTTTATAGCCGTAATGCTATTGGTGTTCATCCCGTCTTTTGTATCCGCATTTTCCGGGGTAATTGCTTTTATGCAGTCACATACAAAAGCTTTGATTATCTGCGGCATACTGATCAGCTGTATCGTGCAACTCATTTCCTATCGCGTTTCCGTTTTTTTCTATCGAAAACAAATATAAACGGTTCTTTTCGCCAAAAAGCCGCATGAACATTGTGTCCATGCGGCTTTTGCTTTTCCCCTATTTTTTATTGTAGCTGCATCCTTTGTCGTTGCAGACAATGCGCGTGCCTTTTTTGGATACTTTTTCCACCAAAAGCTGTTCTTTACATTCCGGACACACCTCTCCGGTCGGTTTGTCCCAGGTAGCGTAATTGCATTTGGGAAACGACGAGCAGCCGTAAAACACCCGCCCGCGTTTGGATACGCGTTCCACCATCGGGCTATTGCAGCGCGGGCAATCCACACCGATCTCTTTTACGATGGCCCGGGTAAAGTTGCAGTCGGGAAAACCGGTACAAGCCTTGAATTTCCCGTAGCGACCGCGCTTGATTACAATCGGCTTGCCGCATTTGGGGCAGATTTCATCGGTTTTTTCGTCTTCGACCTGGATCTTTTTGACTTCTTCTTCGGCCTTTTCCAATTGCACCTTAAAGCGTGCGTAAAAAGCCTCGATAATCTCATTCCACTTGGCGTCCCCCTCGGCCACCTTGTCCAGATCCGTTTCCAGATCCGCTGTAAAGCCGGGGTCTACTATGGTGGGGAAGTATTCCGTGAGTATATCGTTCACGATATAGCCCAATTCCGTCGGCTGAAAGACCTTTTGCTGCAGGGTCACATAACGCCGGGTCTGTATGGTGGACAGTGTCGGCGAATAGGTCGACGGACGCCCGATACCCAGGCGTTCCATTTGTTTAATCAGCGAAGCCACCGTATAGCGCGCCGGCGGTTTGGTAAAATGCTGATTTCCGTCTATCTTCGACGCCTGAATCCGTTGTTTCGGCTCCAGCATCGGGAGTTCGTTTTCTTTTGTATCCAGGGGATACACCCGCTGGAAACCGTCAAATTTCATGCGATTGCCCGTGGCACGGAATTCATAGCCGTTATTGTCCAGTACGACTTGCGTGCTCAGATACACACTGTTGGCCATCTGCGAAGCCACCAGGCGTTCCCAGATCAGTTCATAGAGCTTGAACTGGTCTTTGGTCAGCTTGCTTTCCACCGACTTGGGAGTCCGGTGCACACTGGTGGGTCGTATGGCTTCGTGCGCGTCCTGCGAACCCTTTCGTTTGCCCGTATAGTTTTTGCCGCCGTTGGAATATTCCTTGCCGTAGGTATGGGTTATAAACTCCTTGGCCTCCGCTACAATGAGATCGGATATGCGAATCGAGTCCGTGCGCATGTAGCTGATAATCCCTTCCGTGCCCTGCTCCCCCAGATCGATCCCTTCGTAAAGTTGCTGGGCAATCTGCATGGTTTTTCTTGTGGAAAAGCGCAGTTTGCGCGACGCTTCCTGTTGCAGGGTACTGGTTGTAAAGGGGACATACGGCGCGCGGTTTCTCGTTTGTTCCTCCCGGCTGCGGACGACGAATTTCTTTTTATCCAGTTTCTGCAAAACCGCATCGGTTTGTTCCTTGTTTTTTAATTCCAGTTTCTTTTTCTCGCCTGCCACCCGTTCCAGGGTCGACTCAAAGGCAATGCCCTCTTCTTCATGTTGGGCGACCACGCTCCAGTATTCCACAGGTTCGAATGCGTCGATCTCGCGTTCTCTGTCACAGATCAGTTTGACGGCCACCGACTGTACGCGGCCGGCCGACAAGCCGCGGTGCACTTTTTGCCACAATAGCGGGCTGATCTTATAGCCGACCAGGCGGTCCAGTACACGGCGTGCCTGCTGCGCCTCCACCAGATTCTCTTTGATGGCGCGCGGTTTTTTGATGGCTTCTTTGACCGCCCCTTTTGTGATCTCGGTAAATTCCACGCGGATTTCATCCGACGGGTCGAGCTTCAATAAATGCGAAATATGCCAGGAAATAGCCTCCCCTTCCCGGTCGGGGTCTGTCGCGAGTATCACACCGTCGGTCCGTTTCATAGTTTTTTTCAGCTCGTCGACGATGGGGCCCTTGCCTCGTATCGTAATATATTTTGGCTCAAAATGGTTTTCGGTATCAATACCGAGGGTGCTTTTCGGCAAATCCCGAAGATGCCCTACAGAGGCCATCACTTTATAGTTTCGGCCCAGCATTTTTGCGATGGTCTTCGCTTTTGTCGGCGACTCGACAATGACCAATTGCTTACCCATTGGATCATCCTTTCTATTGTGTCAGATGACACAGCCCACTCGCCGTACGAAGCAAGCCCCGCATTTCGAGTAAGGTAATGAATGTATGAATTTCCTGTACGGGAATTCCCGTCATCCGGACCAAATCATCCGGTGTTTGCGGTCCGGTGCGAACCGCCGTCAGTATCTGTTTTTCTTCTTCCGACAGCGCGTGTTCTTCCTGCTTTTTGGCCGTCTTTCTTTGCAGGCTCAAAATCGCAATCTGTTCCAGTATATCATCCGCTGAACGAACCAGGGTAGCACCGTCCTGGATCAGGAGATTGCAGCCGGCCGAATAGATACTGTTCAGATTCCCCGGCACGCAAAACACGTCTTTTCCCTGTGCCAGCGCGTGGCCGGCGGTGCTCATCGTACCGCTTTTTTCTTTTGCCTCCACCACGAGAAGACCCAAAGACAATCCCGCAATGATGCGGTTGCGGAAAGGAAAATGATACGGCAGCGATTGGGCCCATGTGGGAAATTCCGAAAGAATCAACCCCTTTTCTTCCACCTCGGCATATAGACCCTTGTGGGAGGCAGGGTAGATTTTGTCGATGCCGTTTCCGATCACGCCGATCGTACGCGTGTGGTATTTGAGCGCTGCATCATGCGCAACGCGGTCGATCCCCAGAGCCAGGCCGGATACGATCGTGATCTGATACTGTGCGAGTTCCCGCACGAGCATCTCACAGGCCCAGGCACCGTACGCGGTGCACTTTCTGGAACCCACCACACCGATCGCCAGCTCATCCTGTATGTCGTATTGTCCTTTTGCATATAAGAGCAAAGGAGAATCCGGTATGGCGGCAAGCGGTGCCGGATAGCCTTCTTCTCCGCGGATCAGAATCCGAATCCCCCGTGCCGCTAAATCCGCCAGCAGGGTCTCGGCTTCATCCGCAGAGGGCGGCTTTTGCAAAAGGGCGTCTTCTTTTATGCCCATACGTTCACCGGATGCAATATATGACGTTATTGTACCATACCGTTCCCGGATCGTATCCAGGACGGTTTGCGATACCTTTTTTTCATGAAACCAAGTCAGAAGTGCTTTTTCGTTCACAAGCTCCACCCCCGCTCCCATCGTATCACATACGTCTATACTTTAGGTACCGCAATAGGTCTGATACCGCTGACGTTCCTGTGCAGGCATCGGCATGGTGTAAAGAGGATCTGTCGGCTGATCGTAACAAAACGGGTCCGTAAGCTGTGCCAGCAGTTTATGAAACGGAGCCATATCCCCTTTTTCCGCCGCTGCCAGTGCCAATTCCACAGCATAGTTCCGCGGGATCACCACGGGATTGTTTGCCCGCATCCGTGCGAAAACCGCCTCTTTCGTTTCGCCGATTGCAGTGAGCCTCTTCTTCCAATCTTCCGTCCATTCCGACAGCTGTGTAGCGGTACAGGTCTCCCCGCGGGTCAGAGCGACGAAGGTATTGGTGTAGTCGGCGCCGCTTTTTTTCATAGCGGCAAGCAAATCATCCACGCGTTTTCGGTCCGATGCATCCGGATCCGCAATCCCGATCTTGGCCGCCATGCCGGTATAGTACGCCTCTTTGTACCGCTTTTCGTACTGTGTCAGGATTTTTTCATAAGCAGGCAATTGCGCCTCTGCCTCGTCCTGTGTACCGAGTAAGGCTTCCGCAAAACGCGCCAGATTCCATTGCCCGATCCGCGGCTGATTCTTATACGCGTAACGCCCCTGCCGGTCGATCGAACTGAACACCGTGTTTTCGTCATAGGTATCCATAAAGGCACATGGGCCGTAGTCGATCGTTTCGCCCGCGATACTGACATTGTCGGTATTCATTACCCCGTGTATAAAACCGATCCGCATCCAGGCGGCAATCAGTTCCGCCTGTTTGTCTGCCACGTACTGAAACAAAGACAGCAAGGGATTGTCTCCTGCAGGGATTTTGTGTCTTCGTATCGCATAGTCGGCCAGGGTGCGCACGGCTTCGTTGCCGCCTTTTTCCTGCGCATACTGAAAAGTTCCCACGCGTAGATGGCTTTTGGCCACGCGGGTCAGAACCGCCCCTTCCTGCGGGATCTGTCGCAGAACGGTTTCTCCCGTCTTTACCACCGCCAGGCTCCTTGTCGTGGGAATACCCAATGCGTGCATGGCTTCTGACAGCAGATACTCTCTGAGCATGGGGGCAACGGCAGCCCGCCCGTCACCGCCGCGGGAATACGGCGTTCTTCCCGCTCCTTTCAGCTGCAGATCATACAAAGCGCCGTCTTTTTCGATCTCACCGATAAGAACGGCCCGGCCGTCACCCAGGCGGGTATAGTAACCAAATTGATGGCCGCTGTACGCCTGTGCGAGAGGCCGGGCTTCTTTTGGAACGGCGTTGCCGGAAAAGTACAAAAGTTGCGCGTCCTTGTCATCGGACAGGCCAAGTTCTTCGGCCAGCGCATCATTGTAAACCAGCATTTTCGGGTTTTGTACGGGTACGGGTTGAAGTTCTGAATAAAACAAGCCGGGAAGCTGTAAATAGTCGTGTGTAAGTTTCATATGCATCATCCTTTACTTACACGAAACTTACCCCATATCCGTGTTTTTAATCGAAGCCTTTACAAAAAGAAGCGACTTTGTGCAAGTCGCAACTTTTTGTAGCTTGTCATTTTACCTAAGCACGTTTGTGCAAAAGTTCCTCTTTGTGATTTTTCGCTCTGCGGACCGTGAACCAGGCATACAGAAGGGTCAGCACGGCAGCAATAATATACGAAAGCATATAGCTGTCGGGATTCATGCCGATGCGCTGTTCCAGACCCAGTCCGATCGGCGCATGAATAATATAGCTTGTGATGATAAAGGTGTAGAACATCCCGGGGATCAGACCGACAAGGAAGTTCTTGCTTCTGATATGCAGATAGATCGCAATCATGGCTAAGGCAAAGATCGCAATGGTTTGGTTCGTCCATGCAAAGTATCTCCACAGGATATTGAATCCGGTCGGATTGATTTTTGCAATTATCAGGATGATGATCGCCGGTACAAACAGAGCTGCCGACAGCATCACGCGGTTTTTCGCCGGGCGTTGGTCGATATTAAACTGCTCTGCCACCATCAGACGCAGCGAACGGAACGCCGTGTCGCCGGATGTGATCGGGAGAACAATAACGCCGACAATCGCCAGGATCGCGCCGATATTGCCCAAGAATGCCCGGGATACTTCCCCGACCATCAGGGTAGCACCGGTATCGGTCGGTACGCCGCGGTTAAAGAGAATCATGGCGCCGCCGGCCCAGCACATGGCGATAAAACCTTCAACCAGCATCATGTTGTAGAAGGTCATGCGGCCTTCTTTTTCATGTTCTACCGTACGGGCAATCAGGCAGGATTGTGAACCGTGGAAGCCCGAGAGAATCCCGCAGGCAACCGTGATGAAAAAGATCGGGATGAAAGGCTGCCCACCGGGATGCGCGGTAAACAAAGGTGCATCGGTAATGTTGATCAGGTTGGCGCCGCCGTCCATCAATACGCCGATGAAGATCCCAACTGCCGAGATAATCAAAAACGC
>JAAYQA010000080.1 GCA_012519495.1 Tissierellia bacterium
GATCACGACCCCGGAGCTGATCGATGAAATCCAACAGTACGGGATCAGCGTCCTGCATCAGCCGAACTTTCTGGATTATGATCTGCAGATCATAGAAGACCGGGTTGGGCGGGAAAAGGCCAAAACATCCTACGCCTACGGCAGTATGATCCGACGGGGCATTCCCGTTTCGTTCGGGTCCGATTCACCGGTAGAAGACTGCAACCCGTTTTTCGGCTTGCAAGAGGCCGTTACCCACGCCCGTCTGAACGGTGAACCGCATGGAGGCTACAATCCCGAAGAACGCTGCACGGTCGAACAGGCGGTCGATGCCTATACCATCGGCTCAGCATGGCAGGAAGGCACGGAAAGTTTCAAAGGCCGGCTGGAGGCGGGATATGTCGCCGATCTCATCGTATTGGACCGGGACATTTTTACGATCGATCCCCCGGACATTAAAAACATCCAAGTCGAAAAAACCATGATGGACGGCGAATGGGTGTATGAACGGTAAACCCGACATAAAAGCCGCGTCGATCGACGCGGCTTTTTACGTACCTGTTTACAGGTGTTTATTCGGTATACTCTATCTCCTTCTCCATCTCCCGAATTTTGCATTCCAGGCGAATCAAACCGTAAAGCAGTAAAAATCCCATAATCAGACTGAACGCCCAGATGATGATGTGGAACGGGCTGTTTTCTCTCAAAATCGACGGATTAAAGACATTCAAACTCATAATCAGCAGGATGGGGAGAAGAAAAAACTGTACATTGCGAAGATGTTTTTTGCGTGACGGAATATCGGAAAAAAGCTGAAACTCTTTACCGTCCGTCTTCTTCTTAAAATACACCCAGCGGCCGTAGGCGGCAATCTGTTGGGCCCCTGTATCTTCGACAAATTGAAGATAGTCCCTGCTTTTTTCGGACTCTTTTGCTTCTGTAAGCAATTGCAGCCGTATCTGATACGAACCCGGCTCGACCGCTGTGAAGTCGTAGACAAAGGGACTGACGGCTTCCAGGAGCCAGCCCTGCTGCGCCATGTCGTTCAGCCAGTTCTCTTCCTGCTGAAAACTCCATGCCGGAAAGACGCGCATCTTCCGTGTTTTCATGACTTGCCTCCTATCTTTTTTTCTCCGTTTTCGAGAAGTTCGCGCAGTCGGTCCATTTCCCCCTGCAGGATTTGGATCCCTTTCGTTGTGATTACATATTCTTTTCTGCGGTCGCCTCCCTTTCTCTCATGGGGCTGTATCCAGTCTTTCTCCTGCAACGAAGACAAAGCACCGTACAGGGTACCTGCCGCCAGCACGACCCGCCCTTTCGTAAGTTCTTCCACCTGCTGCATAATCCCATAGCCATGCTGCGGTTGAAGCAGCGACAACAGAATGTAATAAAACGCTTCGGTTAATACGATGGTATTCATATCGTCCTCCGTTACTTCGTGCCTCGTTATATCGTCTATCGATATATTAACGGATAAATCGCCTCCTGTCAACAGAAATAAAATAACAACTTCGCTTTCACGAAGTTGTTATTTCTTCAGTCCGCCGATACCCCGGTAGACCGGTTTTATATCCGTAATCGTTACAAAAGCCTCTGCTTCCATCAGAATACGTCGTATTTTGGGGACGCAGCGTCTGGGGATAATGATGATGAGCATATTGCGGGACTCGTCCCGTCCCTCCGCATCGATCACAGTGACACCAAAGCCGAGTTCGCGGATCTGATGCACTACATCGGCCGCGTTTTTCCGGCTGATGACAACCTCAACTTTCGTGGAACCCAAACCGATCCATTCTTCTACCAGTACGCCCATAAAATTGCCGGTTGCATAACCCAGTGCATAGGCAAGAATCTTCCCGGGATCATCCATATCCGAAAGGACCCGCCCCACAACCAATAACCATATAATAATTTCTACAAATGCAACCATTGCACCGGTCACACGCTGTCCTCTTGTAATCAATTTGATGCGCAGCGTGCCCAGCGATACTTCAAACGTCTTTACCAGTACGATCAACAGATATTCCAACATAGGCTCCTCGTATTCTCTTATTCCGCAAGTAAAAGCGCATGCACCGCAATGCGGTATTCTTCCTGATTCGGTGTGCATGTTGACAGGGTAATGATTTGCTTTGCTCCGGTGGGATCCGCATCAAAAAGGATCTCTGATTGTTTGTGTGTTTCCTGGATGAACGCCGCTACATCGGCCGCATCGGTAAAATGGATCCGGCGATAGGGTGCATCCTGCGGCACATTGTACACGGAATACACCAGATAGCGGGCGATACCGTGTTCGCCGATTAGTTCTATTTCGATACGCGTATCCTGAAACGCCGCTTGCCTGAATGCGCTCAGATTATGAAACATGGACCCGTCTTTCATATGATGCCCGTACAGAATGGTATTGGGATCGGAAAAATCCCGATGATTCTCCCAATCCATAAAAACGGTACCGGCAATGCTGTATTCGCCTTCAAACGATTGATACAGGTATTCGTCGTTGTCTGTGCCCTGTACGATCGGATAGGCGATGTCCGCCTCGGGTATGCGGATAAAGCCTACGGCATCCTCGTTTTTTTCCTTTAACAGACGCATGGCAGCAGACGGATCCACTGCGTCGGTCTGTATGGGTGCGGGCGCTGGTTCCTCTTGCGCAGGGTCTTGCAATACAGTTTCTGTAGCCTCTTGCGTCTGAACCCGTTGGATCTCTTCTTCCAAAGCGGAATAGGCCGTGCGGCTTTGGTGTAAATCCAGATAATACCGGCCTACCTGTACCAGCTGCCACACGACAACGGCCAAAAGGACGAGCTGCAACAGGCGGATGATCCGGTTTCTTCGCTTGTTTTTCACCGTTTGGCCCCCTCGCACACAAGATACCATTCATTATACCACCTCGGCCAAACGCCGTACGATTTATTTGTCCGTTTGTAAGGTATTTCGCAGCCCCCGCAAAAGCGCAATCTCTTCGGCATAGCCTTCCGGTTCATTGGGTGTTTCCAGATAAAACGGCAGCGACTGCATTTTTTCGTGATTGATGATTTTTTCTATGGTAGACAGCCCCAAAGTCCCTTCGCCGATTTTTTCGTGGCGGTCCTTTTTGGCTCCCTTCGGATTTTTACTGTCATTCAGATGAATCGCAAATAGTTTGTCCAGCCCGATGATCCGGTCAAACGCATCCAGCACACCGTCCAGATCCTTCACAATATCGTATCCGGCTTCATGAATATGGCATGTGTCCAGACAGACACCCATCTTTTCCGGCTGATTGACCTGCTGCAAAATCGCAGCGATCTCTTCAAAATTGCCGCCGATCTCTGTCCCTTTGCCCGCCATGGTCTCAAGAAGCACCTTTGTCCCTTGCACCGCAGGCAAAACAAGATTCAAAAGCCCAATGATGTAATCCAGCCCTTTTTCCACCCCTTGCCCCACATGCGAACCGGGATGGAAATTGTAATAGTTGCCGGGCAGAAGATCCATCCTCGCCAGATCTTCCCGCATGGCGATCTCGGCAAAAGCCCGCACGGTCTCTTTGTCTGATGCCGGGTTCAGCGTGTAGGGAGCGTGTCCCAACAACGGACCGAAGCGGTTTTCTTCCATGAGCGCCCGCAGTTTGTCCATATCGGTCTGATCCAGTTTTCTGGCCCGGCCCCCGCGCGGATTGCGCGTGAAATACTGAAACGTATTTGCACCGATGCGTAATGCTTCCTTCCCCGCCTGTTCGTACCCGCGGCTGATCGATAAATGACTTCCGATAAACAACGAATCGCCTCCTTATATTCTATGATACGGTCTACCGTTCTATAAAACAGTATACACAATTGTATGGCTTTCTGTTTGCAAGCAAAAATATAGTACACAAAGAATA
>JAAYQA010000081.1 GCA_012519495.1 Tissierellia bacterium
GAAGAAGAAGTCCGTAAAACCGTTGCGGATGCCATGCGCAAATTGGCGGCCAGCTTTGCGGAAACCGAAGGGGAGTGATTCCATGACGGATGTTCAAACCATGGTCAGCAATGTATTCAATGAATTAGCGGATGCATTGGAAACCGGCAATTTTGGTAAGAAAACCCGCGTCGGCGTAACGATCCTGGGTTCCGAACACGGCGTGGAAGAAGTCGTAAAAGGCGCGGAACTTGCGCAACAAAAAGATGCCAGCATCGAAGTTGTCCTCATCGGATCTGAAGTCGACAGCAAACTGACACAGGAAGTTGTGGCAAACGAAGACGAAGGCTACAAACGCATGGAAGAAATGCTGGATGACGGGCGTCTGGATGCCTGCGTCACCATGCACTACAGCTTTCCCATCGGCGTATCCACCGTGGGCCGGGTCACCACGCCTGCGGCAGGAAAAGACATGATTGTGGCTACCACTACGGGCACCTCTGCCACCAATCGTACCGAGGGAATGGTATTAAACGCACTGTACGGTATTGCTACGGCCAAGTCTATGGGGATTGCAGAGCCCACACTCGGCCTGTTGAATGTAGACAATATCCGCCAGGTGGAACGCGTGCTGAAAGATCTGCAGAAAAACGGCTATCCACTGCATTTTGCCGAGTCCAATCGCGCGGACGGCGGTGCGGTAATGCGCGGCAACGACCTTCTGCAGGGCGTGCCCGATGTTATGGTGCAGGACACCTTGACCGGCAATGTGCTGATGAAGATGTTCTCGTCGTTTATGACCGGCGGCGGCTATGAAGCCACCGGCTACGGCTACGGCCCCGGCGTCGGCGCCGACTACGACCGTATCGTGCTGATTATCTCCCGCGCCAGCGGTGCACCGGTGATTGCCAATGCCATCAGCTATGGCGGATTGGTCGCGCGCGGCAAACTGCCGCAGCTGGCAAGAGAAGAAGTGGCAGCAGCGAAAAAAGCCGGCCTGGATGATCTCATCGCAGAGCTCACCAAAGACAAGGCAAAAGAAGCGGAAGAAGAAGTCACGGCACCGGCGGCTGAAACCGTCACCGAAACCATCGCAGGGATCGACATTTTGGAACTGGAAGACGCGGTAAAAGCGCTTTGGAAAGAAGGCATTTACGCAGAATCCGGTATGGGATGCACCGGCCCCATCGTTATGGTCAACGAAGCAAAACGGGCCGATGCGGTATCCGCTCTGGCCAAAGCCGGCTATATCGAAGGCGACGCAACCGAAGTCTGCTAAGGCAGTGCTTTGCAAATGCGAGTAGCACAAAAGGAGTCATCGAAAACCCGATGACTCCTTTTTTATAGCGGAAAACGCGCTGCCTGGCCCGACATAACAACCCAATATCGGTTATACTGTATACAATACATTGTAGGAGAAGCATCCATGTCCGAACAAAACAACCGCAATTATCTGATCGCCGTCACCCTGATGCTCTTATCCGGCACCGGCTTTGCCACGATGAACCTTTTTATCCGGCTGGCGGGCGATCTGCCGTCCATGCAGAAGACCTTCTTTCGCAACGCCGTCGTGTTTGTTGTTGCGCTGTTTGTCGTGCTGCGGGAGAACCGCGGACGCAAGAAGTGGATTCGCACAAAGAGTGAAGGCTTCTGGCTGCTTGTCCGCTCCCTGTTTGGCCTGATCGGTGTATTGGCTAATTTCTACGCGGTCGACCGCATTCCCATTGCCAATGCATCGGTACTGAACAAACTCTCTCCCTTTTTCACCATCATTTTTGCGGCGCTCTTTTTACGGGAAAAGGTAAACAAAATTCAGATCGCCAGCATCCTGATCGCATTTGCCGGTGTGCTGATCCTTTCCCGGCCGGATGTCAGTGCCATGGCGCAGCTGTTTCCCACACTCATCGGTGTATTGGGGGGCCTTGCGGCGGGCGCTGCGTACACCACCATCCGCCATATGGCCAAACAGGGAACCGACGGTTCTTTGATCGTGCTGTTCTTCTCAGCCTTCTCCTGTGTGGCACTGTTACCGAATCTGCTGTTTAATTATCATCCTATGACCCCGTGGCAGTGGCTGTGTATGTTTTTATTGGGGATCGGTGCCATGGTCGGGCAATACGGCATCACCTTTGCCTACAAATACGCCCCGCCGGCAAAAATCTCCATCTTCGACTACTTTAACGTTATTATTACCACCTTGCTCGGCATCTTCGTTTTGAACCAGTATCCCACAAAAAATACGATCATCGGCGCCGCCGTTGTGTTCAGTGCCTTTTTGCTGATGTATCTGTACAATCAGAGAGAATATGTAAAAAGTAAGAAAAATGCAGGTTAAGTTTTGCTGCCAAACGCTAAGAGGCCCAAGGAACCGCTAAATACAGCGGTTCTTTTTGTTGTATAAAACATTCGCAGTTTGACCTTGCTTCAAAAAGCGTGACATAATGAAAGGCAGGAGGGCGGAGGATGAAAACTATTGTTATGTATAACTCCCAGACCGGATTTACCGAACGCTACGCGAAGTGGATCGCTGAAGAGACGGGCGCAGACTGCGTTTCGTTTGCGGAAGGAAAGAATCGGGATTTACAGAAATTTGATGCGATTGTGTTTGGCGGTTGGGCAAAAGCGGGTACCATCACGAAATTGCCGTGGCTAAAAGAGCAGATGCGGAAGCAACCGAACAAAAAGTATATTGCCTTTTGTGTGGGGGCAAGCCCTATCGACAATCCCGATGTCAAAACAGCCATGCAGAATCTGTTTACGGAAGAAGAGCACAAACTGGTGCAGGTTTTCTACTGTCCGGGCGGGATCAATTATGAAAAAATGACGCCGGCAACCTATCTTATTATGAAAGTTTTCGCAAAAATGATGCAAAGTAAAAAAGGACAGGAAGAGGCAGGCGCCATGCTGTCTTCTTCCTATGATATTTCCGATAAAAAATACATCGCTCCGATTATCGCCTGCCTGGAAGAAGCGGCCGGTTAGCGGAGCCGGGTACAGGATGTAAGAAAAGGAGGGGTTGCAATTGCAGATTGTTTTGATACTGATTGCCCTTGTGGTTTTGGTTTTATTTGTCATTCTAATCGGGAGAACGCAGGGAACGGGGAAAAAAGCCCTGCTCATTCTGGCGCTTGTTGTGCTGGTGTTGTTTATCGCTTTTCGCTTTCTCTTCCCGATGCAGGCGGCACCCGCGCCAAGTGGAGAAAAAAGCGTGCAGACAGATACGGTCTACTACCGCCATGCTTCGGCCTATCCCGAGATGCATACGGGGAACAATGAAAGAGAGATCCCCGTCCATGTCTGGTATCCCGAAGGGGCAAAGGAACAGGAGCACCCGCTGCTCCTGTTTTCCCATGGCGCGTTTGGCGTGGGGTTCTCCAATGAAACGCTGTTTCTGGAACTGGCCTCCCGCGGCTATATTGTCTTCAGTCTGGACCATCCCCATCATTCTTTTAAAAGCACATTATCCGACGGCGAAACGGTGTATGCTGACAGAACCTTTATCCAAAGTGTGATGGCAAACCCAGGGGACAAAGACCTGGCCACCAATTGGGATGACTTGCGCAGCTGGTCTCTCATCCGGATGGAAGATCTATCTTTCGTGCTGGATAAACTGCTGGATGCAGAAGCGGACAATCGCTACGAAGGCTGTATCGACACCGAACGAATCGTTGTATCCGGTCATTCGCTGGGTGGTTCGGCCGCTTTGGGAATGGGTCGGCTCAAACCGGCGGACATAAACGCGGTGGTCGTATTGGAAGCGCCCTTTGCGCAGGATATTACCGGCATAGCGGGCGACGAATATGTTTTCACCGAAGAGGCGTATCCGTTGCCTTTGCTGCATGTGTATTCGGATGCTTTGTACGGCAAATGGGGCGATATTGCAACCTATGCGATGAACGAACGCTTGTATGAAAGCGACGACCCCAAATATGTAACGGAACATATAGCCGGTGTCGGGCATATGGGTTTAACGGATATGTCCTTGCTTTCACCGATCCTCACCAATTGGGTCAACGGCGGGCTGAATACGCGTAAAGCGCCTGAAACTCTACTGGAACTGAACGGGACCGTACTGGCTTTTCTGGAAATATACAATCCATAAGAAAAACTGAAGCCCTGCCACGGGACACCCTGCTTTGTACTTGTATTGGGTATCTATGGATAGACACAAATCCAAGTAAAGCAGGGCATATTATGGGAATCTGGATTCTTCGTATTATCGGTTATTATATACTCAATGTGATTATCTCCATTGGCCTGATGGTTTTGTACGGGCAGTTTGATCCGACTGCCGGCTATTTTCTTCTGATCCTGCCGGTAACGGCCGCCATCGCCACGGTCATGATCTGGGCATCAAATACAAATTTCCGAAACTGCATCCGGTGGTGTTCTTTTTGTTGGCACCGGTTGCCAATGTGCTGAGCGTATTTCTCTTGTTCGGGCTAATGATCCTGGAGAATCGTTTATAAAAGGAGCCTGCATGCATTTCACCATCCGACAAGCAAGACCGAATGAAAAAGACGCCGTTTTGCGCGTCTATTATGCGGGCTGGCGCGCCGCCTACAAAGACCTGATCCCGAAAGACGCGCTCACCGACCAAGCCATTCGCCCGCATATTGCACTGAATCCGGAGCGCAGCTGGGTGGCGGTTGTGGATGAGGCGATTGTCGGTACGGTGCAGTTCGGCCCGAACCCGGAGGATCCGGACGGGGTTGCAGAAATCCGCACGCTGTATCTGCTACAGGAATACTGGGGCACAGGCATCGGAAAGAAACTGATGCAGTTTGCACGAAGCTGGCTGGCAAGCCGCGGTTACACCCGCGCTTATCTTTGGATGTTTACAGAAAACAAGCGCGCCGCGGGTTTCTACCAACGCTTAGGCTTTTCAGACACCGGAGAATCGGAAACCTATACCATAGGGGAGCGCCGCTATGAGGGCAGCAAATGGGAAGCCCCACTACAGCCCGTACCGCCGCATCATACAGGGCCGCATCCGTTTTGGGCGGATCCGCATATTTCCGAATCCATGCTGCGCGCGCATCTGGATCCCGAAACCGACCGCGCGTCCCGCAAACCCGCCACGATCCGCCGTACGGTCCGGTGGCTGGCAGAGCAATATCCCGCGGTAAAATCCGTGCTCGACCTCGGCTGCGGCCCGGGTCTGTATACCAACGAATGGCAGCAGGCAGGCTTGCAGGTCACAGGGATCGACCTTTCTTCCCGGAGCATTACCTACGCGCAGGCGCAAAATCCGCATGTCGACTATCGCGTCGGCAATTATCTGGACCTGGCGGAAGAAAACGCCTATGATCTGATCACCCTCATCTACTTTGACTACGGCGTTCTTTCCCCGAAAGACCGCGCAATCCTGATCCAACGCATTTACCGTGCCTTAAAACCCGGTGGGGCATTTGTGCTGGATGTATTGCACCAAAACTACCGCCTGCACTTTTTTGAAGGGGTACAAACCCCTGATATGGGAGACTTTTTCACCAAAGACAAGCACACCGTCAGCAAAACCTCGCTGTACTATCCCGAAACAAAAAACCTGTTGGAACAATACGATATCCGCACCGATACAGAGACAAAAAGCTGGTATGTCTGGAACACGCTCTTTACGCAAAAAAGCATCCGAACCGAGCTGGCGCCGTTTTCTGAAGTGGAGTACTTCGCAGATTTGACCGGAACACCTTACGATACAGACGGCACGGATTTTGCCGTCATAGCACAAAAAAGATAGCGGTACCCCGCTTGCAGTCGGGGTGCCGCTATCTTCGTTTAACAGGGATTGTCAAAAAGGTTTACTGCGGAGTAAAAGGACTTAAAAACAAAGAGCCGTCTTTTCCGCTTTCACCAATGGTGTAATGGTGTGCAATACCGGCTTCGTCGGTAAAAGAGATCCCGTAATTGGGAATTGTGCCCAAAAAGGACAGATTCGCAAACAGCGGGCGCTGTGGGGAAAGATCCCCCGCAAGATAAACTTCCTGCGAAGAAAAAAGGATATTGCCGTCTTCGTCTGCTTCCACAAATTCGAGTTCCAGGACCTGAAAATTTTGCAGGGTTTCATTCGGCAAAAAGGCAATTTTGGATTCCGACATTGCATCGGGCGCAATATACTCCTCAAATTCCGGAACCGATTCGTTTACCTTCTCTGCCCATTCAACTGAAAGAGCCGGGGCGGTTTCCGCTGTCGTTTCCGTTTTATCGGCTATATTTTCTGTTGTTTCCGTAGGATCTGCCGGGGGTTCTGTTTCTTCCGGCTTTTCGCTTTGTTCCGCTTCGGATTCCGGTTCCGTTTCATCTTCTGTTGTGTCTTCAGTGATTTCTTCTGTCACTTCTTCCGGATTTTCTGTGGTTATTATTTCTGTCTCTCCCGATCGGGCGGTTCCGTTACAGGCGGAAAGGGCAAATACCAAAACCCATAGCAATACAAGCATAGGTACTTTTCTCATCGGACACCTCCTATATGCATGTTCTTATCGCTTCTGTTTCCCACAATGTATCACTTGGTTTTGCTGAAAGCAAGCAAAAAGGCTTTCGATTTATTCGTAGCCTGTAATAGATGAAATACATGAGGTCATGGAAAGAACGAATCCAAGTAGGCGCCTCATTCCGCTATACTTAAGTGGAAAGAAGGAGATGCGATGGTATACATAGGACTGGATATCGGATCAACCGCCACAAAAACGGCTGTATTGAATGCAGAGAAAACGAGCGTGCTTTGGACGGACGCAATCCCCACCGGCTGGGACAGCCGCCAAACGGCCCAGCAGATCCGGGAGGATATGCACAAAAACGGCTACGACCCAGACGATGCCGTTTACACCGCGACCGGTTACGGCCGCGTATCGGTCGACTTTGCCGACCGCGTGCTGACAGAGATCACCTGTCACGCCAAAGGCGCCAGTTTTCTGTTCGGTCAGGACGCAACGGTCATTGACATTGGCGGGCAGGACACAAAAATTATCACGATGAAAAACGGGCAGGTGCTGGATTTTATGATGAACGACAAGTGTTCTGCAGGCACCGGGCGGTTTTTGGAGATCATGGCTGCCACCCTGGGAGTGGGGCTGGATGAAATGTTTGCACTGGCAAAAA
>JAAYQA010000082.1 GCA_012519495.1 Tissierellia bacterium
AAAGAGAGGCCGCAAAAGCCTCTCTTTATGCGACCCCTTTGGTTCCGTTGGACTGGGCGTGATACATGTCGTAGTACAGGCCGTGTTGTGCAATCAGTTCTTCGTGTGTGCCCTGCTCTTTCATTCTGCCATTTTCCAGGACAATAATCCGATCCGCATGCTTAATGGTAGAAAGCCGGTGCGCGATAATCAGCGTAGTGCGTCCTTCGGCCAGGACCTTCATGCCTTCCTGGATCAGGTGTTCGGTTTGCGAGTCGATATTGGCCGTGGCTTCATCTAAAACCAGTATCTTGGGGTCGCGCACAAGGGCGCGCGCAAATGAGATCAACTGGCGTTCCCCGGCCGACAACGAACTCCCCCGCTCATTGAGTTTGGTGTGCATCCCGTCGGGAAGATTTTGCAGTAAGCTCTCTGCGCCGACCTCTATCAGCGCCTGTCTGGCGCGCGCTTCCGGTATGCTGTCATCGTACAGCGTGATATTGTCGAGCACCGTTCCCGAGGACAAAAGAGGATCCTGCAGGACAATGGCCATGGAGTCCCGTGTCGTAAAGAGGGTTTTGTCCGCCATGTCTTCCCCGCCGATTGCAATGCGTCCTTTTTGCGGCGAATAATAACGGAACAGCAAATTCATAATGGTCGACTTCCCGGAACCCGTATGCCCGACAAAAGCAGCGGTTTCCCCCTGTTTTACATCAAACGAGATATCGGTCAGAACTTTTTCGTTTTCTACATAGGCAAAGTCCACTGCCTGAAAAGATACCGAAGCCTCTTTCGCCTGTATTTCGCTCTCTCCTTCTGTCACCGTTTCCCGGTTCAGCATATTCACAATATTGTCCGCGGCCGAATTGGCCCGTTCCAGTTCCCCCAGGCGCTGAAACGCATTTTGTGCCTGATTGAAAATCTTCATCATATAATCCACAAAAATATAAGCCAAGCCGATCGTCACAGGATAGGCACCTGTTATGGAGCCGTAGCCGAAATAAAACAGTATGGCTGCGATGCTCAGATACTGCAGGGTTCCGGTAATATTAAACGAGCTGTAGGACTCCAGCTTCACGATATTCATATCTTCGGTGTAAATACACGTGTTGACGGTGTCAAACTCTTCGTAGATATCCTCTTCGCGATTAAAAGCCTGGATAATCTCCATACCTTGCAGATTCTCGTTCAGATTGGCATTCAGCTCACTGATTCCTTCGCGATACGCTTTGTTGAAACGGGACGATTTTTTCCGATAATCCCATACAACAACCGCCAGTACCGGCAAAGGAGCCAATGCCATCAAAAACAGATTCCGATCCAGGAACAAAAGCGCCCCGTATACGCCGAGCATATAGATGCCCGCATTCAAAAGCTGCGCCAGAACCACCTGATACAATACGCGTACATCTTTGGTATCGGTTGTGATACGGGACACCACTTTTCCCGCCGGCAAACTGTCAAAGTACGCCACAGGGAAGCGCTGCACACGCGCAAACAAATCCTCCTGCATCAGCATGGAGATCCGATTGGCGGTGTTTTGGAAAAAATACATCGCGACAAAGCGCAAAGCGCCCGATGCAAGCACCGCCCCGCCGTACAAGGCCAAAAGATACACATAGCGGACGGGGTTTTTCACACCCACCCCTTCAATCAGTTCGCCATCCAAAATGATTCCGATCAGATACGGACCCAATAGATCGGCAAAAACCGCCACCGCGGTAAACAATAGCCCTGCTGCGAATACTTTCCAGACGCGGCCCGTATAACCGAAAAGCATCTTTCTTCTATTAAGCGGTTTGTTCATGGCCGCCCTCCAGTTTCTGATAATCAAATTGTTCGCGATACCAGCCGCCTTTCGCATACAGCTCCGCATGCGTGCCGCTTTCTGTGATCCGGCCTGCATCCATTACCAGGATGAGATCCGCATGCAATACCGCCGACAATCGATGCGCCACAATCAAAGTGGTTTTTCCCTGTCGTTCTGCGCGGATATTTTGCAGGATCTTTGCTTCGGTATTTGCATCCACCGCGGAAAGACTGTCGTCCAGAATCAGGATCTCCGGTTCTTTGATCATGGCCCGCGCAATGGATATGCGTTGCTTCTGGCCGCCGGACAGGGCGATCCCCTTTTCTCCGGCCATGGTTTCCATCCCCTCCGACAAAAAGGCCAGGTCTTTCAAAAAATCCGAGGAACGGGCTGCCCGCAGGATATCTTCAGGTGTGGCGCCGTTTTTCCCAAACGCAATATTTTCCGCCACCGTACGGGAAAACAAAACATGATTCTGCGGCACGTAGCCGATTTTTTCGCGCACGCTTTTTGTCTGCCACTCCTCCAGCGGTTTTTCTCCAAGGAAAATGCCCTGTTCCTGTATCGGGTACAAGTGCAGCAGTTGCTTGACGAGCGTGGACTTTCCGCTTCCGATCTTCCCGACAATACCCAGCGTTTTTCCGTGCGGCAAATGAAAACGGATCTCTTTGAGCGCTGCCTGCTCCGCTTTCGGATACGAGAACGAGACCTCACGATAAGAGATTGCACCGCCACCCGGATACACCGGCCGGTCCGGATCATGTTCCACTTCTTCTTTATAGACCATGACTTCCCGGATCCGGTCAGCCGACGCATTGGCCATTTCCGATACATTGATATATTCGCCCAGGGCAAACATGGGCCACACCATCATGGAAAGATACACGGTAAAAGAAATAAGCTGCCCAATGGTCAATTGCCCCCGGCCGATCAGCACCGCACCGATCACCAGCGCAATGATATAGCTGATACCGGGTACAATCCGGACGGCCGGTGTAAACAGGGCGTTTAGCACCGACACTTTCATATTCTGGCGGTACAGATTGTCTGCTCTTTCGTGGAAGCGGCGCTTTTCGTTTTCTTCCCGATTATACGCCCGTACCACGCGCACACCGGATACATTCTCCAAAACCGAATCGTTCATTTCATCAAACATCTGCTGTGCTTTGTCAAACTCCGCGTAGAGCTTGCGCCCTACATAGCGCGAAAACAAAATGAGCAGGGGCAGCGGCAGAACCGATACGATCGTCAGTACGGGCGATGTCGTAAACAGCATCACCCCGATCAGGGCGATCGGATAGGCAACCGCATCCAGCGCAGCCATCACGCCGAATCCCGCAAAGTCGCGCAGCGCATTGACATCGTTGGTGGATTTTCCCATCAGACTCCCGGTGGAATTATTTTCGTAAAAGATCGGGGACTGCACCAAAAACTTGCGCATCAGGCGCAAGCGCGTCCGGTACCCGATGCGAGCCGCTCCCCGAAACAGATAATAGCTCCAGAAATAACTCGCTATATAACCCGCCACAATCACGATCAGCAAAAACCCGATTGCGCGATACAGATAGGGCAGATCGATCCGCTCCTGCATGATGCGATCCGCCAAATGCCCGACCATATAAGGCGGGATCAGGATAAATCCATAGTTGAGCAGTACAATGATGACCGCCAGTATATAGGATTTTTTCTCCTGCTTAAAAAACCAGTCCAATTTCTTAAATGTCTTTAACATAAGCCCTCCGATAGGCACAAAAAAACACACCTTCTACAGGTGTGCCGACTGTACAAGGGGAGTCTGCCCCCTATATGCCTATTTGGGGGCTGCAATAAACGGTCTTATCTTTTCGTAAGCGAATACAGGTCATGTTCTGCTCCCCCTTTCTATAAAGTCGCGATCATCGTAACACAGCTAACAGGCAAAGGTCAATAGCTTGCCACAGAAAATGAAAAGGCTCACATTTCTTTCAATCCGGTTTAATTCGTGCAGAAACATTGAAATTTCGAACTCATTCATGTATAAATAGAGCTAAGCGTAAGGTTTTTTACTATGCTAAAGGAGGAAAGTATGGAAAGCAATATACGTCAGGCACATTTATGGGAAGCCATTCTCGTATTTGCGCTGCTGATTATCATTATGTTTGTAGGTATCAACACATTTGAGGTCGATCCGCATATGCCGATGTTTGTCGGCGTGATTATCGCCGCCCTGGTGGCCCTGCGTATCGGCTACAAGTGGAAAGCGATTGAAGGGTTTATGATCAACGGGATTACCCAGGCCCTGCAGTCGGTTGTCATTCTCGCCATCATCGGCATTCTGATCGGCGTGTGGATTGTATCCGGCGTGGTACCCACCATGATCAGCTACGGACTGCGCATTTTGTCGCCCCGCATTTTTTTGCCGGCCGCGCTCATCATTACATCCATTACCTCGCTGGCGACCGGTACATCCTGGGGGACCATGGGAACCATGGGGATCGCCCTGATGGGGATTGCCACAGGACTTGGCATCCCCGCGCCCATTACGGCCGGTGCCGTTATATCGGGTGCCTACTTCGGGGATAAAATGTCGCCCTTGTCCGACACGACCAATCTGGCGCCTGCCATGGCCGGTACCGATGTGTTCACCCACGTGAAAATGATGATGCTCCCCACCATGATCACCTATGCCATCAGTCTCGTGTTCTTTTTTATTATGGGAGCCGGATACGGTGGCGGGGCATCCGATCTGTCGGTCATC
Source organism: Tissierellia bacterium (assembly GCA_012519495.1). Classification (GTDB taxonomy): domain Bacteria; phylum Bacillota; class Clostridia; order Tissierellales; family Peptoniphilaceae; genus JAAYQA01. Next base: position 4,527 of record JAAYQA010000082.1, read on the forward strand.
ACCGCCATCCAGGAGGGTTTGCACGCACAGTTTACGATTCATCCGCTTCTGCTGCTGCCGCCGGTACTGGTTATCGTACTGATCGCAAAGAAAATGCCGGCTATGCCGGGCATTACCATCGGCATTTTGTCCGCCGCCATTCTGGCGCCCTTGTTTCAGTCGGCTAATCTGGGGGATCTGCTGGCAGCGGGCTACACAGGCTATGTCAGCAATACCGGTATGGAAGCGCTCGATGATTTACTTACCTCCGGCGGGCTGGAAGGCATGATGTATTCCATCAGTCTGACGATCATTGCCATGATGTTCGGCGGTATTGCAGAAAACATCGGCTTGTTGACCGTGCTTCTGAATGTCATCCTCAAACGCGTCAAAACCGCGGGCGGGATCGTAACAGCTACGGTACTCTCATCCATCTTCAGCAATGCAACCATGCCCGAGCAGTATATTTCGCTGGTTGTGCCGGGCCGCATGTTCAATCAGGCCTACACCGAAAAAAATCTGCATCCCAAAACGCTATCGGCCGCGCTGGAAGGCGGCGGTACGGTTACCTCCGCGTTGGTGCCGTGGAATACCTGCGGTGCCTTTATCCGCGACACTCTGGGCATTAAAACCATCCAGTACGCACCCTTTGCGATATTCAACTGGCTGATGCCGATTATGACCATCGTGCTGGCCTATGTCGGCCCCGCCGTGGCCTATATGACCGAAGAAGAAAAAGCCCAGAAAATTGCCGAAGGGCATGTAGATTAAAGAACAGCCTCCGGGCTGTTTTTTTATGGGGGCTTGACATGGTCTTAGTGTTCATGTACTATATACACAGTAATTACATTATGGACTGCAGACCATCGATGAAATGAGGGCAAATATGCATATTGTCATAAAAAACGCCAGTGACAAGCCGATTTATGAACAGATAAAAACGCAGATCAAAAAAGAGATCCTGGACGGACGGATGAAAGAAGGCGAACAGCTGCCTTCCATTCGCCTGCTGGCAAAGGAGCTGCGTATCAGTGTCATTACGACAAAAAGAGCCTACGACGATCTGGAACAGGAAGGCTTTATCCATTCGGTGCAAGGCAAAGGAAGCTTTGTGGCACCGCAAAATCCGATACTGCTACGCGAAGAGCATTTAAAACAAATTGAAACCCGTTTCCGTGAAGCGCTGGAGCTGGCCGCGTTGTCGGGAATCACAAACGAAGAACTGCATGAAATGCTGGATCTTTTACAGGAGGAAGAAAATGCATAATGTACTCGAATTGCGAGAGGTCACCAAATCCTATCCCGGTTTCCAGCTGGGCCCTTTGACACTGGGTATTCCGCGGGGCGCTATCACCGGCTATATCGGCGAAAACGGAGCCGG
>JAAYQA010000083.1 GCA_012519495.1 Tissierellia bacterium
GTTACCGTTTCCGCGGACAGGGTGGTCAGATTCAGCATGACCGATTCTTCCGGCAAGAAATCTTCTTTCAAAAACCGTTTGACATAATCCAGTAAATACTGTTCGGAACCGTAAAGCAAATACAGGCCTTCTGCCTGTTTGTCACGTAAGCTGTTTTGGAATGCGTTGCGTTGCATAGTGCCTCCTGCTGAAATCTTTTGTCCATAGCGCAAGCGGAAGAAATCCCCCGCATGAGAGAAGGATGCATCCTGCCGGGGTTCCTGTCGGATAGGACTGTATCTGATAACCGTTTGAAAAAAAGCGGATCCGGATATTCCCCGACTGATCGGTCCGGTGGGTGGGGATCTTTTTGGCTTTCAGTTGCTTAAGCACATCCGGATGCGGATGTCCGTAAGGATTGTTGTAGCCTGCGGTAATAAGTACCCGTTCCGGGTTTACTTTTGCAAGAAATCCTTCCGATGTGGAGCTTGCACTGCCGTGGTGGCCGGCCTTGAGGATTTCCGCCGACAGATCCCCCTGCAGCTTCTGTTCGCCGGATGCTTCCAGGTCACCCGGAAACAATACGCCGGTATTCCCCTTATTATACCGCAGAACGAGGGAATCATTCGTTTCATGGAAGCGGGCATCGTGCAGGACTTCGATCCGGGAATCCGCAGACAAAGCAAATTTCTGCCCCGTTTTTAAGGCATAACACGGGATCTTCTGTTCAGAAAAAAAGGCATGCCATTCCAAAAAGGCAGGATCCGTGCGCAGGCCGTCAGGTATATATACGGCTTGAATCGGAACTTTTTGCGCCAGACCGCGCAGGTTTTCTATATGGTCCGCATCAAAATGGCTGACAAAAACTCCGTTGATAACTCGCACCCCTTCTCTGGCCAGAGAAGGCAGTAAAATACGCTCCAGGCTGTCCGGCTGATCGTCCCGTATCTCGCCGCCGGTGTCAATCAAATACGCGCGGGTACCGGTTTGAATCAGCGCAGCATCTCCCTGCCCGATATCGATAAAGAGGATCGACTCTTTTTTTTGCGCCAAGAGCATAGCGACCAAAAAGGTGGACAGCACGCTGCAGAACACGGCTTTTTTCCAGGCATAGGGCATGCGGTCCAGCGTCTGCGGCCGCAGGTAGAGATAAAATAGAAGATAGATCCAGGCCACTGTTACCGGTCCCACCCAGAAGAACTGCAGGACGGGGATCGTAAGCGACCCGATGCTGTCTGACAGCGTGAAAAAGGCTGTACCGGCGGTTTGCGCTACGCCGGCTAAGAGGCTTGTCAAGGGAACGAATACGAAATACAGGCCAATTGCAAAGGCGCCCGCACCCACAAAGAAACTGAACAAGGGAATCAAAAGCAGATTGGCCAACAGTCCGGCCAAAGGCGCCCGCCAAAAATGCAAAAGGAGCGCAGGCAGGATCCCCATCTGTATCGCAAGCGATGACAAAAGCAGGCTGTGCTCCCGCCCCATTTTTTGCAAAAAGACTTTGCGCACCCACACAACCGACCAGACACCGGCAAAAGACAAGTGAAAGCCCGCATCAACCACACTGCCGGGAAAGAGTAAAAGAATTACGCTTGCCGCAAAAAACAAGGCGGTCAAAGGATCATACGACGCCCGCAGGGAGCGCGCCAGTACGAGTACCAGCGCCATGATAAAGGCACGGACAGCCGATACCGGAAAACCGATCAGATAGATATAAAAAGCCACCAGCAGCAAAGCGAGAATACGCGCAGCATATTTGCCAGTTAACGGCCCTAAAACGCCCAGAAGCAAGCCGAATAAAAGACCGATATGTAAACCCGAAACGGCAAATAAATGCGACACGCCGAGGTCTCTGTAAGCCTCTTCCTCTTCCGGAGACAGGGTGCTTGATCCTCCCAGTACAGAAGTCAGTACCGAAGCCGTCCGCGGAGGAAAAAGCGCATCCGCCGCTGTATGCAGCTTTTCATAGAAATCTCTCCGGACCCGGTCCTGTAAAGCATCCGACACACCGATATTTTCTATCGAATCCGCCCGGAACAGCCCCTTTTTCCCGTGGCGCAAAAGATAATCCCCATAGGAGAACAGTCCGTCGTTTTGGGTACGGTCCGGTCGCCGGAAGCTCCCGCCTGTCCGGATGACATCTCCGATAAACAGGGGCTTTGCATCGGCTGATGTTTGCAATTGCACAGCTTCTTTATAATCTTCTGTGACCATAACGGCACCATAGTTTTGGGTATAGTCGGTTTTGCGACCGACTTCCGTAATCCGGAGGGTAGCACTTTGACGGCTTCTTTCTTTTTCCTGCCAGGGGGTTTGCTTTTGCCGGTTTGCCTGCAAAAAAGCGAGGGTGAATGCCAGCAGGAAAATCAGTGCGTATTTTTTACTTTTTTGTGGAAGAAGGAAGAAACAAAGCATACACGGCACAAAAAACAGGAGGGGAAGCTCTGTCACCCATCCTAAGAACGCGCCCGCTGCGGCGCCTGTCAGCACAAGCAGTACCGGTCGTTTCATACACACTCCTCCGATACTGATTATAGCATACGCGAAAGGTGCAAGTTCGTGCGTTTAAATGCTATAATGAGCCAAGGAGGCGAATATGCAAAAATCCTATCTCTTATGGCCTTACTTAAAAGAACTGCATACGGAAGTGACGCGTTCCTTCAAAGAAGAAGACGCCTATTATGTCGAACTTGAACGCACGCTGTTTTATCCCCATCTGTCCGGCGGACAACCCGAAGACCACGGAACGATCGACGGCATCCGCGTTTTGCACGTGCGGGAAAAAGACGGATGCATTCAGCATCAGACTGAAGAAGAAATGCCCCTGGGTGACGTTGACATCAGTCTGGACTGGAAAAGGCGTTATGATCATATGCAGCAGCACACCGCCCAACATATACTGAGCGGATTGTTTGCGCGGATGTTTTCTGTGCAGACCGTCGGCTTTATGATCGGCGAGACACATTCCACCGTCGACTTTGACGCACTTGGCCGGCACAATGCGGAAGAATTGGTCAACACGGTTTGCCGGCTGGCCAATCGGCTGATCGCAGCCGCCCTTCCCATACATCGCTCTTTCAGCGACAAAAAAGATACGGTCAAAGGAAAAGGCGCGCCGGTGCGGCGCATTCATATTCCCACGCTGGATACAACCGACTGCGGCGGTACCCATGTGGCCAATACCGCGGAAGTGGGCTTTATTCGCATTGTAAAAACACAAAAAGACCGCGGCCATCTGCGGGTTACCTATCTGGCCGGCGGCCGGTGCATGCAGGAGTATCTGCAACTGGTAGAACGCGCCGGTGTCTGGGCCGAGCGCTACAATACCGGCTTAATCGAAGGATTCGCCCGCGCCGAACAACGCCTGTCCGATCTGCAGGCACTGGAAGAAGAAAACAAAGAGCTGAGACAGCGCGTCACCCGTTCTTTGCGCGAAGAACTCAAACAGGAGATCCGCTCCTTCCGCGGCTATAAAGTACTTTGGCGTTATCTGCCGATCGCCCTGAAACCGTCGGATCTTGTGCCTGACACCAAAGTCGATCTTCTCTTTCTTCTGAACCGGGAGGGAAGTCTCTACGCCAAAACCGAAAAGCCGATGCAGTCGGTCCTCCTTCTGATGCAGGAACTGAAGTCCGACCCCAATTTCAAAGGCGGCGGCTCTGCAACCGAATGGCACGGCCGCTTCACCGAAGGCCCCTACGACGAAATCGCCAAAACCTACTGGAGCCGCATGGAAGCTCTTTGGTAGCGGAAAACTCCTTTCCAAGCATACAAAAAGCGACAAACCATCGTTTGTCGCTTCAGAGTGAAGACAAATCGCCATTCTCCATAGAGAGAAGGAGGGACGGGGATGCGTTTGGCGGATATATCCTGGCCAAGTCCAGCACTCAGTTTGAGTGCTGGATGAGCGTGCCGCCGAATGCATCCCCGGCCCGACGGAACGGACCTTTGTCTACCGTCTCTGCGACAAACTATTTGTTTGTCGCTTTTTTTATTTTGTGGCGGGAGTATGTGAGAATCGAACTCACCCAAGAGGCTACAAACCCCTCGCGCCGGTTTTGAAGACCGGAGGACCCACCAGGACCCATCTACCCCCCTATACGGAATCTTATATATTATAAGGGATTCGATGCACGATTGCAATTTATTCCCGACTGAAATAATAGCCTTCCCCCCATTTGGTTTTCAGTGGGGGTTCTTTTATACCGGCATCGTAGAACTTGCGCCGGATGCGTTTTACATGGACATCAACCCCGCGGATGTCACCCACAAAGTCGCCGCCCCACACAATCTCTGCCAGTTTGTAACGGCTGAAGATCTCTTCGGGTTCAGATGCAAGCACGAGCAGGATGTCAAATTCCCGGCCGGTCAGCTCCAGCACCTTGCCGGCGTATTCGACCTGCCGCCCGATGATGTTCAGGGTCAGGGCGCCGGCCGTGACGGTGAAGTTGGAGTCCTGCTCCTGTTTTTGGCCGCGGCGCAGCAAGGAACGCATGCGCGCTTTTAATTCCAGAATATTGAACGGTTTGACGATCACATCGTCTGCGCCGTATTCTAATGCGAGAACTTTTTGCAGATCCTCTGCCACATCGGTTACCACAATGAGCGGTGCCGCGGAAACTTCCCGGACCTTTTCAATCAGGGTGAGGCCGGTTCCGTCCGGATATTGCATATCGCACAGGATCAGGTCCACCGGTTTTGTGAGGACGTCCATCACCTCGCGGATCCGGCGGGCCTGCTGTATGCCGTAGCCATCGGCTTCAAATATATAGTGCAGCTCCCCCCGGTATTCATTGTCGGGGATTGCCAGCAGTAATTGCTTCATGCGCGAACCCTTTCATCACCTTCCCGGCGGGTGATCTTCCGTGCGTCCATGGCAGACAAGAGCGACAGTGCGACTTTTCGATTGGTTACGAGCGCATCGCGGGTTTCCGCTACGGTGATTTTTCCCTGTGCATCCAGCATTTGTGTCAGGGTTTCAATCCCTTTTTCAAAGGTTTCTGCTGAAACGAGAAGATCTTCTTCGGCACGGACGAGTTCGCCGTTTCGGATCAGATACGACAGAAGTTCCGGTACCCAATTTGCGTTCAGGCCCAGTTCATCGGGTCGTACGGGGAGAAATTCCTTTTTAGCCTGCGCGAGGATCCGCTCTTTGGCTTTTTGCTGTTCTTCTGTTAATACCGGGGTGTAATCGTCTTTTGCCACAAGTCCTGCATTTTCCCTCACCGGGGCCTCTTCTAACAATGCGGACAGGATCCTTTCCGCCACGCGGCTTCTTGCTTCATTAAGCAGACGCGAACGCAAGGCTTCTTTCGGCATGCCGGCGCGCAACGGGTATTCCTTATGATAGGCGGACACTTCATCCAAAAGCCGTGTTTGCAGGTTTGCAAGGAAGCCTGTGGACACCGGGGTGACGGCATCGGTCGTGTCAAAGAGCCGGATGCGTCCATCTTCTTGCAATTGCAGCAATCGGCTTTTCACCGTTTCCGCTAAAGCTCCTTCCATCCGGGCCAGCTGCACGGCATCCGGAAAAGTCTTTTCTTTTTCCTGCAAGCGAAGAAGCAGGGCTTCGTCCGCATCGGCCGTATCCATGGCGCGTACGGCAGCAGCGTCTTCTGTGCGCCCTTTTCGTTTTTTCACCGGATCGGTATCGATAATCTCACCGCCTCCAATGGTGATGAGCGGGGAATACAGTCTAACGATAAACGGGTCGCCCGGCTGCACACTGACAGGCTCTTCCAAGCGCAGCTGGCAGTAGGCCGTTTGTTTGGATTCTAACTGTTCGGTATCCAACAGGGTCACGCGGCAAAGCGCTTCTTTTGTGCCCGCGTACAGGCGCAGACGCGTACGGTTTTCAATCGGAAACGGCAAATCCGTTGCCTCCAAACGCACATCCAGCATGGAGGATGCCAGCATCGCATCGGGCAGACTCAGCACATCCCCCCGGTCGATCTCTTCTTTTGTAATATTGGCCAGATTGATTGCCACGCGCTGCCCGGCAAAGGCCGTGTCCACATTGCTGTCATGAACCTGCAGATTGCGGATTTTCACTTTTTTTCCGGCCGGGAACACCATCGCATCCTGGCCGGTTTGCAACTGACCCGATACCAGCGTGCCGGTGACAACCGTGCCGAAACCGGATATGGTAAACACGCGGTCGATCCCGTAGCGCGGCAGGGTGTCGGTTGCGCGGTCGGGCAGCTGATTGGCCAGTTGGTCCAGTGCGGCAATCAGCGCGTCCATCCCTTCGCCGGTTTTTCCCGATACCGGAAATATCGGCGCGTCGGCCAGAAAGCTGTCCTGCACGGTATCGCGTACATCTTCGATTGCCAGTTCCAGCCATTCCGGGTCGACGAGATCGGTTTTTGTCAGGGCGATCACGCCGCGTTTGATTCCCGTATAAGCCAGTATCTCCAGATGTTCCCGGGTTTGTGCCATAACGCCTTCATCGGCACCCACCACCAAAACGACTATATCCATACCGGTCACGCCGGCAAGCATATTCTTGATAAAACGTTCATGACCGGGCACATCAATAATACCGGCCCGGATCCCCGAAGGCAGGTCAAAATAGGTAAATCCCAATTCGATGGATATGCCTCTTTTCTTCTCTTCTTCCAGCCGGTCGGTCTCGCGTCCGGTGAGCGCTTTGATCAGCGTGGTTTTTCCGTGGTCGATATGACCGGCTGTACCGATTATGATATGCTTCATCGGATTGCCTCCCATGCGCTGCGTACCATATCACACAATACGGTGAGTTCTCCCGGTGCGATGGTGCGCACATCCATATGCACACATTCGTCCTGCTGTCGAACCACCACCGGAACCGGCTGTTCTCGCAGAGCGCGCTCCAGTTTCTGCGCGGCGACCCCGTGCAGCCGGACCGCCCTGGACGGAAGATCCGCCTCCGGCAGGGAACCGCCTCCCACCTTGGAGTCGATATCCACCACATCCGCCTGTAGGCCGTCGATCGCGTTTAGCAGGGCGCACAGTTCTTCTGCGCGTTTGTCGATCGAATCCTTTGCTTCTGTCAGCATGCGCAATGTCGGGATGCGCTGGATCGCCGTAGCGGGATCCAGATACAAAGAAAGCGTGTATTCCAGTACCGATATCGTAAATTTGTCGACCCGCAGAGCGCGTGTGAGCTGGTTTTTTCGCATGCGGGCAATCCAGTCCGCCCGGCCTGCAATTATACCCGCCTGGGGTCCGCCCAGCAATTTGTCGCCGGAAAAAGTGACAATGTCCATCCCTTGCGCAAGCGCTTCCTGCACGGTGGGTTCTTTCGGAAGGCCGTACTTGGACAGATCCACCAAAACGCCGGAGCCGAGGTCTTCAATCAAAGGCAGCCGCACGCCGGTTTCTTTCTCCCAGTCGTCACGGATCCGGACCAGTTCTTCTCTTTCCACGCCCGAGGTGAATCCCACCACTTTGTAATTGCTGGTATGCACGCGTAAAAGGGCCGCCGTTTCTTCGTTTAAGGCATTGCGATAATCCTGTCCATGCGTTTTATTGGTTGTGCCCACTTCCCGCAATATTGCGCCGCTTTCTTCCATCACGGACGGAATACGAAACGAACCGCCGATTTCAATCAGTTCGCCCCGTGAGGTGATTACCTCTTTTCCCTTGGCCGCGGTGGAAAGCACCAGCATAACCGCAGCGGCATTGTTGTTGACGACCATCGCATCTTCCGCACCGGTGATCATCCGCACCCGTTCGATCAGATGATCGTAGCGGCTGCCGCGTTCACCTTTTTTCAGATCGTATTCCAGATTGGAGTAGCCGGATGACACCGCGGACAAGGCTGCCAGCGCCCCTTCGTCCAGCACGGCGCGGCCCAGATTCGTATGCAGCACTACACCTGTCGCATTGATCACTTTTTTCAGGCGCGGTGCAATCAAAAGTTCCTTATGCTTTTCTACCAATGCGGGGAGCTCCTGCAAAGCGGCATCTAAAAGCTTTTCGTCGTTATGCTCCCGGATGAGTTCGCGCAGCGCATCAATCGCGTTTCGCACGGCTGCCAGAAAGACCGGATAGGGTGTATTCTCCCGTAATGCATCCAGCTCCGGCATGGCGAGCACATGATCTGTTTTGGGTAATTTTCTGTATAATTGGCTCATATTTCTCCCTGTACTTTTATGAAATCCGTTTGTTTCTCTGTGACCTGTCCGATTTGCACCGCCGGAAAAGTCTCCTCTTTCATGGCGTCGATAAAACGCAGCGCATCGTCTTGCGGCATACTGATGAGAAGCCCGCCCGAGGTTTGCGGATCATAGAGAAGATCCATTGTCGTATCTGATACGCCCTCTGCGTATACGGCATCCCCTGCATATTTGCGGTTTGCATAAGCGCCCGCAGGTACCAGACCCATTTGGGCATACTCTTTCGCCTTTTTTATGACCGGTACCCGGTTTGCAGCAATTTCCAGCGTACAGAAGGATCCTTCCGCCATTTCAAAAGCGTGGCCCAGCAGGCCGAATCCGGTAATGTCGGTGACGGCATGGACGGTGAAATCCATCAGTTTTTCCGCTGCGTACTTATTCAAGTGCCCCATGCATTCGGTGACATGGGTGTATTCTTCGTCCTGGGGTGTGACGATACCGCCTTTCAGAGCCGTATTCAGAATCCCTGCCCCCAACGGTTTCGTCAGGACCAAAACATCGCCCGGCTTTGCCGAGGAATTTTTCCAGACTTTATCCGGATGCACCATACCGAGCACCGACAAACCGTATTTCGGTTCATCGTCTTCGACGGTATGGCCTCCCACAAGCAGGCATTCCGCTTCTTTCATTTTATCTGCTCCGCCCCGCAGGATTTCTGTCAGCACCCACGGTTCCAGACAATTGGGAAAGCAGACGATATTCATGGCCGTGAGCGGTACACCACCCATCGCATACACATCCGACAAAGAATTTGCCGCAGCAATCGCCCCGAAGGTATACGGATCGTCGACAATGGGGGTAAAAAAATCCAGTGTCTGGACGATCGCGCGCGAATCGTCAATCTGATACACGGCGGCATCATCGGATGTATCCAGGCCGACCAAAAGGCGGTCGTCTGTTACAGGTACCATTTGGCTGAGTACCTCAGCCAGTCGGTCCGGACCGACTTTGGCGGCTCAGCCGCTGGTTTTTGCGTATTGCGTTAGTTTAATCTCTTCGCGTGTCATTTCCTACCTCACTGTAATTTGTTCTTTCATGCCTTCAAAAAGTTTGTCCCCGATCCCGCGGACATTTTGGATGTCCTCGATCTTTGCAAACGGAGTGCTCTCTCGGTATTCTATAATGCGGCCGGCCAGTGCCGGACCGATCCCCGGCAGTTCTTCCAATTCGCTTTGCGTCGCGTGATTGATATCGATCAGACCGTCTGTTATCAAGCCGCTTGCCGTACCCGGATCGGACACGGTCTCTCCCATGGCGGGAATATGAAATTTGTCTTCATCCTGCAATTTCAGGCTGAGATTGATCTGTGCCGTATCGGCATCAGGATACAAACCGCCCGCCGCTTCCACTGCATCCTGCAGCCTGGCCCCCGAAGGCAGACGAAATACGCCGGGTTCTTTCACCCGTCCGGTTATATGCACATAGATTTCTGCTGTGGACTCCTGTATGTCTTCTTCCGGCAAGGCAGCCAAGGCCACGGCCGGTTCTTCCACCCGGTTCTGATTTCGCAAAGACAAAAACAAAACCAGCGCTACAATACACAGGACAAGCAGGTTTTCCCTGTTTTTAAAAAAGGACATGCCCCTACCTCCGGAATGATTTCGGCTTTCTATCAGTATAGCAAATATTACGAAAAGGTTCTTATTTTCACCCATAAAAAAAACGGATCGCATACATACGTTCCGTTTTTTTCTACTCTTATGCTTTTGTGTTAGATGATAGCGTAAGCTTCGATTTCGATTACGGCGTCTTTGGGCAGTGCGCTTACTTCAAACAGGGCACGCGCCGGTTTGTGATCGCCGAAGAAGTCGGCATAAACGGCATTGATTTTCGAGAACTGTCCGATATCGCGTACGAGAACCGTCAGTTTTGCGAGATTTTCTTTTGCGCCGCCCGCTTCTTCCACAATGGCTTCTACCGCTGTAAGGCAAGCCAGGGTTGCTTTTTCAATATCGGTTTCCAGTTCGCCGGTTTCCATGTTCATGGGAAGCTGACCCGAGATAAATACAACGGTTCCTTCTCCTGCTGTTCCCTGCGAATAGGGACCTACTGCTGCTGCGGCTTTTTCTGTTGCTACAAATTTCATACTGTTTCCTCCTTGTGTGTCGTGATTTTTTGATCCTGCCATAGGGTTTCCAGGTCATAGTAAGCCCGGTCGGATGCCAGGAACAAGTGCACGATTACATCGCCGTAATCGAGCAGAATCCAGTTCCCTTCGCGATAGCCTTCCGTGCCGACTACCCGTTCCCCTTCGGCTGCTAAAGCCTGTTCCACTGCGTCGGCCATGGCCTGTGTATGCGAAGGAACATTGCCTGTTGCAATAATAAAGGTATCCGCCACCGTTGAATCGGTAAATTCGATCGTGATAATATCCACTCCCAGTTTATCGTGAAGCGTCTTGAGAATCAAATTTGTTTTTTCCGTCAAATTGTCGCTCCTTTTGTAATTGTGTGAACAGCTTCTCGGTATGCGGGTGCACCAGCTGTCCCTTTTCTCTTAGATACCCGACGGACGCTTCCATCACGCGGTAAAATGCTTCCTCCAGGTCGGTTTTGGCCAAGGCAAGCAATTCCGCGTTTGCGGGGTCCGACCGTCCGGGTTCGGTTTTGTCGGCAATATAGAGTATCTTGTCCAATGGTTTCATCGTTTCATGCCCGGTTGTATGATGCACTATAGCCCGCAACACGTCTGCATCATCGACGCCGTAGAACCGTTTTGCCACCGCCGGCCCGATATATGTATGCCAGAGCGGTTTGGGTTCATCGGTTTCGTGAAAGCTCTTTCTTACAAGCGGATCTTTCAGATAGTCGTCTTCCCGTCCTTTGGCGCAGTCGTGCAAAAGACCGGCAAACAGGGCTTTTTCCTTGTCATATCCGTGGATTTCCGCCAGATCCCGGGCGGTTTCCGCCACGCGCAGACTGTGCGCATACCGTCTTGTTCCGATGCTTCGTTTCAACTTGCCCAGCATTTCCGAAAGCTCTTCCTCTTCATACAAAGCATACCGGTCGATATAACGGCGCACCGTTTCCGGCACATAGTTTTGCAGGGTTTTTCCCAGACGCGCCCGCTGCCGCAGCCAGGTGGAGGAGAGTTCGATCCGGTTCATCGGAATCCGGTGAATGGAAGCGCCTTTTTCGCGCAAAAGCCTGATCTGTTCTTTCGTGTCGGTATCCATGGTATGATGGCGCGGCACCACGGCGAGCGTTACTTTCTGCAGCAGGGTTTCATACTCTTTCCAGGTATGAAACTGCAAAAGGCTGTCATCTCCGATCAAGAGCCAGATTTTCCGTTCCGGGTCCTCCTGCAGCAAATGATCCACCGTACGGATCGTATAGCTCGGATACGGAGCGCGGATTTCGTAATCGGAAAACACAAAACCCTCGTTGTCCGCACAGGCCAGACGCACCATTTCACCCCGGTGCCGGGCAGAGAGCATGCTTCCTTTGTGGGGTGAGTCACCGGTGGGCATAAAGAGGACCTCGCCCGCTCCCAGTGTTTCCATGGCAGCGCGCGCCATCCACAAATGCCCGATATGAATGGGATTAAAACTCCCCCCGAACAGTATCATCCGGTTCATCGCGGCAGGCTGTACACCGGTTTTTTTGCCGGCCGGTACAATACAAAGACCGACCCGATCCGCTGCACGAAATCGCAGGACAATGCGTCCATAAACAGGCGGGCCGCCTCATCGGCCGATACCGGCGATGTATCCAGGCATTTGCCTTTTACGAGTTCGCGTTTTTCCAGCTGCTCATCCAATTGTTTGATCAGTTCTTCAGACAGGCCCCCTTTTCCGATCACCAGGCTCGGTGTCAGTGTGTGGGCCTGTCTTTTCAAATAGGCTCGTTGTTTTGGTGTGATCATTCTTTACTCCATAAACTCAAATTCGATATCATCCAGTACGACAGTATCCGCTTCTTTTATACCCATTGCCTTGAGCTCTTCTATGATTCCGTGACGCTTCAGCTGGTCCTGGAAGTGAATGGTGGCTTCATAGTCAGAGAAGTCTGTCCGGTACACCAGACGCTCTATAAAGCTGCCTGTGACGACATACTTATTGCCGACTCTTTCCACCCTGGTGGGAACCTCCGTGGAATCCTCCTGCGGTATATAGGCCGCATCAAAGGTCTCATAGTCTTCGGGCAATTCTTTTAGCGCTTCATACATGGCGTATTTCAGCGGTTCTATCCCGACCCGTGTCGCTGCACTGATCGGAAAGATCGCCCCGTCATCGGTCAATGCGCGGATCCGTTCCAGATGGTTCTCCGCCCCGGGCAGATCCGTTTTATTGGCTGCCAGAAGCATCGGCTTTCCTGCCAGTTTTTCGCTGTATCCGGCCAGTTCTTTCATAATCAGATGAAAGTCCTCCACCGGGTCTCTTCCTTCGTGCCCCGATGCATCCACAATGTGTACCAGCATACGGGTCCGCTCAATATGGCGCAGAAAGTCCAGTCCGAGACCGGCCCCTTCGGATGCGCCTTCGATCAATCCGGGAATATCCGCCACGACAAAGTCTTCGCCCGGTCCGATCCGGACTACGCCCAAATTGGGTTGCAGGGTCGTGAAATGATAATTGGCGATCTTCGGTTTGGCATCGGACAGAACCGACAAAAGCGTCGACTTGCCGACATTCGGCAACCCGACCAGACCTACATCGGCAATCATTTTCAGCTCGAGAACAATGCTTTTTTCTTCGCCCTTGCGCCCGGGCTCGGCAAAACGGGGCGCCCGCCTGGTCGAACTGGCAAATTTCATATTGCCGCGCCCGCCACGGCCGCCTTTGGCGATCGTATAGGCTTCGCCCGGCGTGTGCATATCCTTGATCACGGTATCGGTTTCGCGGTCCTTGATCAAAGTGCCTACGGGGACTTTCAGATAGAGATCGTCCCCTTTTTTTCCGTATTGCTTTTTATTCCGCCCGTTTTCGCCGCGTTCAGCTTTGTAATGCCTGCGGTAGCGAAAATCCATCAGCGTATGCAGACCGGAATCCGCCACGACAATGACGCTGCCGCCATGCCCGCCGTCACCCCCGGCCGGACCGCCCGCCGGCACATATTTTTCCCGGCGAAACGCTACGGCTCCGTCACCGCCTCCGCCGGCCTTTACTTCAATTGCAACCTTGTCTATAAACATGTGTTTCCCTTTCGAAAAAAGAAAAACTTACCGGAATCCGGTAAGTTCGCCTTTTTTACGTTTATGCTTCGACCGGATAGACACTCACTTTTTTTCTATCGCGACCGAGTCGTTCAAAACGCACCGTTCCGTCCACAACCGCAAACAGGGTGTCGTCCGAACCTTTTTGTACATTTGTACCGGGATGGATTTTGGTGCCGCGTTGTCGAACGAGGATATTACCGGCCAGAACCGTTTGTCCGTCCGCACGCTTTACGCCCAGTCGTTTTGACGCGGAATCACGTCCGTTTCTGGAACTACCTACCCCTTTTTTACTGGCGAATAATTGCAGATTCATTTTTACCATTCTCTACACCCCCTCAAGGTATCTGATTAACTCCGGATAAGTCTGTTGCAGGGAACGAATTCCCAGTATAAAGCTTCTCAGGAGCAAGTTTGTTGCATGCTTTTGCTTGTTTGCAAGCCGATCGGTCCGCACAAGAATACGTGCGTCTCCGTCTTGGATCCGTACCTGCATCTGCTGCGGGCCAAGACCCGCCAGCGCCTCCAGCGAGTTAGCGGTATTCACCGTCAGAGCCGATACCGCCGCACAGACGATATCTTCACCGTAGGGCGCCTGCATCGAATGCCCGCTTACTTGAAGACGCAGCTTTCTGCCTTTTTTCAGACGGACGGTAATCATTACGCTTCGATGGATTCGATACGGACTTTTGTATACAGTTGTCTGTGTCCGCGTTTTTTACGATAGTCTTTTTTACGTTTGAATTTGAACACGATGACTTTGTCGCCCTTGCCTTGTTCTTCCACTACGCCGTTTACTTTCACATTGTCCAGGAAAGGTCGGCCCACAGAGATCTCTCCGTCTTTGGAAGTCATGAGAACTTCATCAAATGTAACTTTGTCTCCGACTTCGGCATCGAGCTTTTCAATCGTGATAATGTCATTTTCCGTCACAGTGTATTGCTTTCCGCCGGTTTTGATAATTGCAACCATGCAGTACACCTCCTCGTTTCCTTACTCGCCATACAGGTGCTTTCGCTTCGTTTCAACCTGATCTGAGCGGCTACCCATGAATATTATCAAATATTCACGTAAATGTCAATTAATACGCGAGATCAATCGCCTCTACATTGCCCTGTCCCATGGACTCTTTCGGGCGATTTTCATAGATGAACCAGCGGCCGGCATCCTTGTCATAACGCATGGCATGCTGTATGACTTCGTGTGCCTCGCTCATCTCCAGCCGGATCGGCCGGAAAATACCCGCTTCATACTCCTGGTAATTGTATACATAGGTCTCTGTGATGCGCGCATAGAAGGTGTCGTCATCATCGTCAAACTGAATGCTGCCCATGTCGAAATTGGCCGTATCCGACACGCGCACAACGCGCGTTCTCTCATCGATCAGTCCCTGGATAAAGCCGCGTCGTTCCGAAAGCAGGGGATCTTCAATATTGCTGTAATTGTTCGGCTTCAGATTGGATATGGCAAAGGCATCTTCTTCCAGGAAGGTGACGACCGCATCCTGCAGCTGGCGATACAGTGTATTGTTCAGGGGATTGAAACGGAATGTGAGTTCCTCTGTGTCTGCCAGCGTGATGATATTGCTTTCAAAGGTTCCCCACGGATAGCGGCGGGACAGCTGCATGGTTTCGTGGCTGTTCAGGATATCCGCTGTCATGTCCTCGCCTGCCAGCTGATAGACGGTCTGTCCGGTGTCCTCTCCATCCAGATAGACGGTGGAATCGGCATATTTCCACGGGAAGGTGAACGACTTCCAGTACGAGAAGGTCAAAGAATCGCCGTCGCCTACGGTCACAATATCGGACTTGGTCAGTTTACCGTCGATCTCCATTTCCATCTGCAGCGTATCTTCCGGTTTGACAGGGCCGAGCATACGCCCGAAGGGGATAAAGTCTTTTCCTTTTGCGCCTGTCGACTCCCCGTTCAGATAAATGGTTGCCTCGTCGTGATAGTCGGAGATCTCCACCATATTTGCGAACGTAAAATCCAGTATCTGCCCGTCTTCGGTTGCATTTTTCTTATCTGATGTGACGGCTCCGATCGGCGTATCCAGACGAAGCTGTACTTCCACCGGTTCTTCAAACGGACCGAAGCGCGTATTGGCGAGGTCTTTGGCTTTTCCCTGCTCCTGGCCGTTGATAAGAACCACGGCATCTTCCTGAGGCGAGGTAAAGCGGGCAAATTTCCCCGGGTTTGTCAGGTCCACCGTAAGCGCATTTTCCTGCAGCGCTTCGTTGGACGTGGTCAGCTCAATATCGCTTGCAGCGTGCACCGGATTGATTCCTTTGTCGTATACAGCGTTCAGGCGGTGTGCACCCGGCAGCAGGGCGTCAATCTGTACGGGATTCTCCGGCGATACAAGCACCGGTTCGCCTCCGTCTATACTGACCATTGTATCCGCATAGCTGACCTCCGGCTGTACCGAAAAGGTCTTTATATTCATCTGATAGGCATTGAAAAACAGATACCGGCTGCCGGTTTCCTCAATCCAGACATCGGCATCTTCCGAGCGGCCGTCTTCTTCATTAAAGGTTTGCAGACTGGCCAAAAGAGCCGTTTTATAAGCGGGGTCTTTGAGCAGATCATAAAACGGACCCAGTTTTTCCGTGTTGATCTCTGCGCCGTCCGCATGCAGCATTTTCGCAATCGTGTCCTGATCTTCCGCTTCGACAGCGGAAGCAAAGGATTCGCTCAAGCGGAGCGGATCGGTCATATAATTGCCCGCAAAGAACAGGCCGAGTCCCGCCACAAGCAACAAGGCGACGGCAACGCCCAGAATAATAATCCGGCGGCGCTTTTTCTCGTCTTTAGCGGCTTCTGCCTCCTCCGGATCCGGGACAAACAGCGTTTCTTCTTCTGCAGGGGCCTTGTCTTTAGGCCCATCCGGCAGAATCACCATTTGTTCTTCTTCCCGGTCGCGCTTTTTATCCCGCAGCGTACCGAACCAGGTTGTCTTTCTGACTTCTTCGTCCGGGCTTGGTACGGCCGGTTCCTCTGTCTCTTTCGGCACCGAAAGCACCGGCTCTTCCTTTTTGGTTTCTGCTGCGTCTGCCGGTTCTTCTTCCTGTATACCGAAGAAACTGCGCCAGGAACGCTTCTCTTTCTCTACGGCAGGCGCTTCTTTAGCAGCCGTGTCTTCTCCGGTTTTTGCCGCAAAAACACTTTGTTTCTCTTCGGTTTGTTCGTCCGGTTTTTCTGCGATGGGCGCAGGATCTTTAGCCTCTCTGCGGGCGGCACGGCGGGCTTTTTCCTGTTCGATCGCCTCTTCTTTTTTGACATCCACGCCTTCGATATCGTCGATGTCAACACCCAGTAAGTAGTCGCGCGCTCGAGAAAGCAGAGAACGTTTCTCGGGCCGGTCCTCGTCTTTAACGATTTCGCTTTCCGGGATCAGCACATCCTCTTTGGCGTGGCGTTTGCGCAGCTGATCGTAGACGCCCTCCAATTCCTTTTTGGACGCTTCTTTTTCTTCCGGGCTGCGCTGTTCCATTCGCTCCCGTTCCCGTCTGCGGGCAATTTCCCGCTGGATTTCCTCAATCGGGAGTTCCAGCGTATCATCCAGTACTTTTACGCGTTTTTTCTTTTCTTTGTCGCGGAAGGTAAAGATGGTCTTGGGCGATTCTTTCGCTGTCGTTTCCGTATTCTTTTCGGGTTCTTCCAGCGGTGTTTTCGAAGAAGAGGGGGTCTTTTCTTTTTCCGGGACCGGTTCGGCCGGTTTTTCCGTATCCGCCTCCTGCAGGGTTTGCTTTATCTCTTTGTCTTCTTTTCCCCGGGTATCCCCGTGATCTTCAAAGAAGTCGTCAAATGAAAGAATACCCGATGTGCCTTCCTCCGCTGCTTTCTCTCCGCAATACGGACAGAATTTTGCGTGCGGGCGCATCGGTTTTCCGCAATATTTACAATGATTGGTGTCCGGCATATTTTCACGCATCCTATCGTTCATAATCCTATAGTTAACCAGTTTTAGAATACAACACAAGGCGCCCGTTTGCAAGGAAACCGGTTAATCCCGGCTGAATTGTTTTACGCGGCGAAACACCGGGTGCTCTTCTCCTGCATAGCCGTGCTCGCGCAGATGTAAAAGCAGTTCCCCGGGGCGCAATGTAGCGGCATCGTGTGAGCAAAGCCGTGTAAACAGCCGCCCGTCTTGCAGTTCCACCTTTTCGATCAGCGGTTTAATATCTTTTGTCTGCACGCGTCTGCGCCCTTTTTTCTCGCGGACTTTTGTAACGATGATATGCTCTTCCTGCAGCCATTCCTTAAGCGCATCATACAAACGCGCGGCATCCTCCGGGGTGATTTCCCGCCACTCGTAAGCGGAAGACACATAGGTCTTGTGCAGATCAAAAAACGGTTCCGGTTCCGTGCAGGCGGTCACCTCCACCCCCTCGGGCAATGCGGCATTCAGTTTTTTCCTTTTTTCTTCGGTAAAGGCGGTGTCGGTTTCAATCAGCATAAACTCCATGGTGCTTTCATAGCCCAGGGGCAGCGGATTGGCAACAGAGATCTTCTGCTGCGGATTGAACCCTTCGGTATATTGTATGTCGATTTCGGCACGCCGGAACGCGCGTCGAAACAAGCGGGTAAAATCCAGATGGGACAGAAAACGCAAACGGCCGGTTTTTGTAAAAACTAAAAGTGTACGCAAGGACTCACCCCATCGATCGAAAAACAACCCGCACCGCAAAACGCACAGCCGTCGCGGCAATCGGGTGTGATCTCTCCCTGCAAAGACTTCTCATATTCCCGCCACAAAAAGTCTTTTGTGACGCCGATATCGATAAAGTCCCATGGGAGAATTTCGTCTTTTTCCCGTTCTCTACCGGCAAAAAAGGCCGGATCCACGCCGTGTTTGCGGAAGGCTTCTTCATATGCTTCAAACTTCAAATGCTCTTCCCAGGAGTCGAGAAAGCTGCCGCCTTCCATTGCATCGGCCAGGACCGGTGCCAGGCGGCGGTCGCCTCTGGCAAGTACCGCCTCCAGACGGCTCACTGCGGGTTCATGCCAGCGGTAGGTGATTTTTCTGTCGCGCATCTGCCCGCGTGCGCGGTCGATTTTCTGTTGAAAATCCGCTTCACTTGCCTGTCCCACCCATTGAAACGGCGTAAAGGGCTTGGGCACAAAACACGCCGTACTGACATGGATTTTCAGATTGCCCTTTCTCTCTTCGGGCGGCTGCGCAAAAAACATTTGCTTGACCCGATGGGCGATGGCGGCTATGCCGTCTATATCTTCTTCTTTTTCTGTAGGCAGTCCGATCATAAAATACAGTTTGATGGTGGAATA
>JAAYQA010000084.1 GCA_012519495.1 Tissierellia bacterium
CGCCGGGCCTGCTGAAAAAAATAACTGCGCATAAACCATAATATAACCAGTATCCCGATGATTGCCGCAATCAGTTTTTGCCACCACATTCTGCTTTCTCCTCCGTTTTTTCATTTCAGTCTACCAGCATTATACCTTATATTCTTCCCTTGCAAAAAAGAACCGGCTTGTGCCGGTTCTGAGTGTTTCGTTTAGTTATCTTCGCGATTGACGCGTACTTTCTTCAGATCGGCAAAACGGGGCAGTCCATCCTCCCATACATATTCGGAATTGCCCTGGATCAGCGGAAGCGCATAATCGATAAACTCCTGATTTATATGATTGCCGGCTTTGTTGATCCATTCGCGGGGTACGCATTTTTCCTCATTGGCGACCTCTTCCAACGGCACATACTTGATTTTGGTTTCATAGGGACCGTCCGCCGGTCGTTCCAGGCCGATCATAATGTCCGACTTGCCTGAAATGGCGGCGCGTACCGCTTCCTGTCCGGAAAGGAATGCTTCTTCCACATCAACAGCCGATGCCACGTGCGCGGCGGAACGCTGCATGAGAGACAGTTCAATCCCGCGTACCTTGCAATTGAGTTTTTCCTGAATGTATTCCGCCAGGATCGTTGCAGAACCACCCATTTGCTTGTGACCGAATGCATCCGTGGAAAGCTCTCCCACCAATTCGGGAATATATTTTCCGTCGGCGGTTTTAACCCCTTCCGACACGCATACAATGACTTTTCTGTCCCGGTGGAATTCCCGTTGTACATCTTCCATCATTTCATCCAGATCAAACGGGACCTCCGGCAGATAAATCAGCTCGGGGCCGTATCCTTTATAGGATGCAAGGGCAGCGGCCGCCGCCAGCCAACCGGCGTTTCGACCCATGATCTCAATGACTGTTACCATACCGATATCGTAAACGCGTGCATCCAAAAACACTTCCATGACGGTTGTGGCGATATACTTGGCAGCTGAACCATAGCCCGGGCAGTGATCGGTTCCTGCGAGGTCGTTGTCGATGGTTTTCGGCACACCTACGACCCGGCATTCATAGCCTTCTTTTTGCAAGAACTTGGATACCTTATTGCAGGTGTCCATGGAATCATTTCCGCCGTTGTAGAAAAAATACCGGATATTGTACTTTTTAAAAACTTCCAGGATACGACGATAATCCTTATCGTCTTCTTCTATGTCCTCCAGTTTATAGCGGCAGGAACCCAATGCGGAAGAAGGCGTCGTTTTTAGAATTTCTAATTCTCTTTCGTCTTCTTCGCTCATATCATAAAACACTTCGTCCAATATACCGACGATGCCGTGAGCGGCTCCATATACTTTGTCTATAATACCTTCTTGTTTGAGTGCTTCGGTGAATACACCGGCTGCACTCGCGTTGATCACGGCGGTCGGTCCACCGGACTGACCGAACATCACATTTCCTTTTAGTACTTCCATTGCAACCTCCTGTCGATAATTGCGGTTCCGATGTATATTTTATCACATTGAAGCAGATGTCTCAAATGAAAACACAAGGGCTATTTTATTGACAATCCTCCAGATTTGAATTACTCTTACTATAGTAGTACGCGCAGAACAAAGAAAACGATATAGCACTCGTTTTCATATTTGGCACAAAATATGCAGGAGGAGATTATGTACACAAACGACGTCAAGAAGCATTTTGAAGACATTCTGTCGGACATTAAGGAACAAGGTCTGTGGAAAAATGAACGTGTGATTGTCAGCCCGCAAAGATCGCGCATTGACATTACAGAGCAGGACAATGTATTGAACATGTGCGCCAACAACTATCTGGGCCTGTCCAATCATCCCGATGTAAAAGCGGCTGCACAAAAAAGCTATGAGAACTGGGGATACGGACTCTCTTCGGTTCGCTTTATTTGCGGTACGCAGTCGGTTCATAAAGAACTGGAGAATAAAATCTCCGGTTTTCTCGGGATGGAAGATACCATCTTATACTCATCCTGCTTTGATGCCAACGGCGGTTTGTTTGAAACCATACTCGGTGAGAATGACACCATTTTCAGCGATGAACTGAACCATGCGAGCATCATCGACGGCATGCGTTTATGCAAAGCGAAAAAATTCATTTACAAGAATAACAATATGGACGATCTGGAAGATAAGCTGAAACAAAAACCCGAAGGCGGCCTCTCCCTCATCGTAACGGACGGCGTTTTCTCTATGGACGGGATTATTGCCAATCTGGAAGGCATTTGTGATCTGGCAGAAAAATACGGCGCCATGGTCGTGGTCGACGACTCCCATGCCACCGGATTTATGGGAAAAACCGGTCGCGGCACGCATGAACATTGCGGCGTGATGGGTCGCGTGGATATTATTACCAGCACGCTCGGTAAAGCGTTGGGCGGTGCATCCGGCGGATTCACCAGTGCAAAAAAAGAAATCATCGACCTGCTTCGCCAAAGAAGCCGTCCCTATCTCTTCTCCAATTCCCTGGCACCGGCCATTGCAACAACCTCGCTGACCGTACTGAATATGCTGGAAGCCTCTACAGAACACCGGGACCGTCTGGAAGAAAACACCCGTTATTTCCGTGAAGGCATTGCGAAAATCGGATTCGAAATCATCGACAGCACCCATCCCATTGTTCCCATTATGCTGGGAGATGCCGTACTGTCACAAAAAATGGCAGACTTCCTCTTAACAGAAGGCGTTTATGTCATCGGTTTCTTCTTCCCGGTTGTACCCAAAGGAAAAGCCCGTATCCGTACACAAATCAGTGCGGCGCACACAAGAGAAGATCTCGACTTTGCTCTGGCGGCTTTCCAAAAAGCCTACGACAAATTCATGAAATAAAAAATCAAGACCGCTGGCACAAAAAGCCTGCGGTCTTTTTTTGTATGAAACTACCGGGTAAAACACTGCACATTTTCTATATGCCCGGTCCAGGGAAAAAGATCAAACGGCTGCACGGCAGAACGCGTCCATCCCTGTTCTGCGAACCGTTTTGCATCTCTGGCCAATGTAGCCGGGTCGCAGCTGATATATACCACACGCGGCACCGTCAGCCGGGTCAGCGTATCAATCAAAGCGGCATCTAAGCCGGCTCGGGGCGGATCGACAAATACGCCGGCCGGTTTTTCTTTCTTTATCACATTTTCCGCAGCCGCTTCCGAGGGCGCACACAAGAAGCGGATGTTTTCGATCCCCTCTTCTTTTGCCGTTCGTTTTGCCATTTGCACCGAACTTTGTGAAATTTCCACGCCGGTAATCCGCCGTGCTTGTTTTGCTGCAAGCATCCCTAAAGGTCCGATCCCACAATACAGATCGATATAGTTATGGGAAGGATTTATTTCCATTGTTTTTAGTGCATAGGAAAACAACTGTTCTGCCATAGTCGAATTCACCTGGAAGAAAGTATCCGGATGCAGCGCGAATTGCCTGCCGGAAAGCTCGGTATAGAAGGATTCTTTTCCGTAGATTCTCTCCCATTTCGGTTTCCTTTGCCAGATCGTGCTCACACCGGCAGCCGTTAGAAGGTCGATTGCAGCGGAAGGAACCGCTCCGTCAAACCCTGCCATGGCCTGCTCTTTTTCCGTACGCACGATAATTCGGTGCAGGTCTGCCGGCAGAACGATCTTTTGCAGCGCTTGTATGACGCGATTGGCGGTTTCTGACTGAATGAGACAGTTTTGTACGGGGACAATCGAATGACTGCCCCTTTCAAAAAAGCCGCTTACTCCGTTTTTTACCTGCAATTGCAAGTGATTTCTGTATCCCCAGGGACTTTCCATGCCGATAGCCGGATGTACCTCAGTTTCCACGCCGGCCTTCCGGAAAAGCATCCGGGTTCTTTTTTGTTTCCACAAAAGCCCGGCTGCGTAGGCATAGTGCTGAATGTCACAGCCGCCGCACACGGGAAAATACGGGCAAGGCGATTGGATCCGGTCTTCAGCAGCCCTATCAACCGACGCCAAATCGGCC
Organism: Tissierellia bacterium; assembly: GCA_012519495.1. Classification (GTDB taxonomy): domain Bacteria; phylum Bacillota; class Clostridia; order Tissierellales; family Peptoniphilaceae; genus JAAYQA01. The sequence continues at coordinate 3,960 of JAAYQA010000084.1, forward strand.
TCTGCATAGCGCTTCTTTTTCTGAATATTGTGTATGGTTACCGTTTCACCGGGAAGGGCGCCTGCCACAAAGTAGACTTGCGTATCAAACCGCCCCACGCCTCGTCCGTCATGGGTCAGATCGGTAATATCAAACTGCATGGGATTCTTCCTCCCCCGTGATATTTCGCATCCACTTGCCGGAACGGTAGCGCGGCACCAGAGCGAACATTTTAATGAATTCTTCCATACTCACGATCACGAAAATCCATTCGACGGGCCACTGCAAGAGCAAAACACCCGCAAAAGCCATCGGGATCGCAAAAATCCACATCGTACAGATCTCAATCAGAAAAGGTATTTTTGTATCTCCGCCTGCCCGAAAGATTCCAACGAAAAGCATCCCGTTCAAAAAACGGAAGGTAATAAACAAACCCCGTATGATCAGCAGCGCTCTTGCCGTTTGATACAGGCCCGGTTCCAGCCCGCTGTAGATCGACAATAACAGATCCGGCAAAAAAGCCAGAACGGCCGTAGAGAGCAAACCCGTAATCAATGTCAGTTGGATAAAGTAGCCGGATTCGGTACGCGCGCGTTCTTTCTCTTCAGCACCGAGCGCATGCCCGATCAGCACGGCCGCTGCAGAAGCCATGGAATTGACCAGAATGAAAAATACATTCTGTATTGTTGTCGTCAGCTGCATGGCGGCTGCCGCCTGCGCACCGATACGCGCATAGGCCACGGCAAACAGAAGCTGGGCAAAGGACCACTGCGTTTCCGCCGCAATAATCGGCAATGCAATCTGAAAATACCTTTTCATACGGTCTTTGTGGAAGTGGAGCAGCTCCGCAGGCCTTACATCGACGCCGATGTTTTTTCCGTACCAGATCATCCAGCTTAACAGAGCAATTTCCAAAACACGAGCAATCAGGGTGCCGATGGCTGCCCCCACGACCCCTAAAGCCGGCGCACCGAATTTACCGAAGATAAAGATATAATTAAAAAACACATTGGTGAAAAAAGCGATCACGGAAACCTTCAGCGGTTCGTTTGCCCGATTCACACTGCGCAAAACGGTATTGAAACACTGAGATATTCCGGTGAATACAAAGGTCAGGGCAATGATCTGCAGATAGCCGGTTCCCAGACGGATAACTTCCGGATCGGGTATCAGAAGACGCATGATCCTCTCCGGAAACAGTAAGGAGATCACCATGAATACGAGGGCAACCGATACAGCCAATTGTAGTGCGATCGACAAATAGCGCCGTACATTCAGCATATCCCGGCTGCCGAAGTATTGCGCAAAAAACACGGCACCTGCGCTGCAGATGCCAAAACTGACCACCATAAAGAAAAATACAAATTGATTGACCAGACCCACGGCCGCGATACTTGCGCCACCCAAAGAGCTGATCATTACTGTGTCCGCCATATTAATGGAGGTAGATATCAACAGCTGCACCGATACGGGCAACGCAAGCGCCAGCATTCTTCGGAGAAAGGGCCGGTCATGTAGAAATAATGTCATGCAAAATCCTTCTTTTATGTCTTTTTCGTAAAAGTATGTCCGCATTGGGGACAGGTGATACGGATGGTCCCCTTGCCTTTCGGGACTTTCATTGTTTCTCCGCATTGGTCGCAGTGGAAGATGCGATGCGTCTTACGGGTTTTTGCCCGTGCGATCCACTTACGAAACGGAGCGGTTATTTTAGCCCGGAACGGCAGATATTTCTGCCGCTCCGCCGCTCTTTTCGCCACATCTTTCGACAAAATCCGATACCAGGCATACCCCGTCAAACCGACGGCAAGCCAGGTGATGATAGATTGTCTGATGACAATCCCCAACAATAGCATGCCTAAGCTGCCTCGCACCAGATCCTGTGACAATATATCAGGCCCGTGTCTACCGGCCATAAAACGTCTGAAACGTTCTTCCAAGTGTAACTCCGTTCTAAATTCCGTTGCTTACAGGACTTTTGCCTTCCCGTTATACACAACACCTGAGAATGCATCGACGGTAATAATCTGCCCGTTATGCAATACATTCATGGCATCTTCCGCACCCACTATCGTCGGGATCCCAAGATTCAGTCCGACAATGGCTGCATGGGATGTCAGACCGCCGCGTTCAACAATAATCGCCTTGGCCTGCTGCAAAAGTTCCATATGCTCCCGGTCGGTTGCAGGAGCAACCAGGATTCCGTCATGCGGGAAGGAAGCAAAATCTTCCACCTGCGTGCCCACAACCGCCTGCCCGACAATCGTACCGGTTCCGATCCCTTGCCCCTGCAGGATTACATCTCCGATTGTGTGGACTTTGATCGTATTGGTCACACCGGGCAAACCGACAGGGATTCCTGCCGTTATTACGATCAGATCCCCTTCTTTTACCTCCCCTGAAGCCATGGAAGCAAATACCGCACGCTCGATCACTTCGTCCGTATCATCGGACATCCGTGTCATCATCGGTAAAACGCCCCAGCTTAAAGCGAGCTGCCTGCGAACGCGTTCGGTTGTGGTTACCGCAATAATCGGCAGATGCGGGCGGAATTTGGAGACCGCGCGCGCCGTCGCACCGGACACCGTGGCTGTAACAATGGCGGTAGCCCCCAGCTTTTCAGCGATTTTGCACGTTGCCTGCGAAATGGCATTGGTTGTGGAAAGTTCATTAAAATCGGGAATCAGCGGCATTTTCAGTTCAGAATTCTCTACACTGATGGCGATATCGGCCATAGTCTGCACAGATAAAACCGGGTACTTGCCGGCAGCGGTTTCGCCGGATAGCATGACCGCATCCGAACCGTCCAGCACCGCATTGGCAACGTCTGTTACTTCCGCGCGTGTTGCCCGTGGGTTTCTCGTCATGGAGTCCAGCATTTGCGTAGCCGTGATGACCGGTTTTCCGAATTCATTGCTCATCCGGATCATGTTTTTTTGGATCACCGGGATTTCCTGCGGTTTGAGCTGCACGCCCAGATCTCCTCTGGCAACCATGACCCCGTCGGCTACGCGCAAGATTTCTTCCAGATTATCCACGCCTTCACGGCTTTCAATTTTTGCAATGATCTGGATGGCTTCGCCGCCGTTTTCTTCCAGGACCTTTCGTATGCCGTTTACATCGTCGGCTTTGCGGATAAACGAAGCCGCAACGAAATCCACCTCGTTTTTGATACCGAACAAAAGGTCTTGTACATCTTTTTCCGTCAAGGCGGGCAAATTAATGACCGCATTGGGAACATTGACCCCTTTGCGGGATTTGATTTCGCCGCTATTGAGCACCTGGGTATGGATCTCGGTTCCCTCTACCTCCAAAACGACCAGTTCGATCAAACCGTCATCGATCAGTATCTGTGTGCCCTTTTGCACATCATTTGCCAGGCCTTCGTAGCTCACAGACGCCACCCGGTCATCGCCGATGATATCGCGCGTGGTGAGGGTAAACCGCTCGCCCGGAGACAGTGTGTAGCTCTCTTCTTTTAATTGTCCCAAGCGGATTTCAGGACCTTTTGTATCCAGCATCAAGGCAACCGGTTCTTCCACCTTCCGGCGGACGGCCTTGATTGTATCGATGCGCTTTTGGTGTTCTTCATACGAGCCGTGCGAAAAATTCAACCGGGCTACATTCATGCCCGCTTTGATCATCCCTGTGAGGGTTTCTTCCGTTTCCGATGCCGGTCCGATCGTACATACAATTTTGGTTCGTTTCATAGGCTCTCCTTATATTGACAATTCGCGCATAACGCGGTAAATTTCGGTATTGAATTTGTGCGGTGTATTGACGGCTTCTTCCATTGACACATAGTGCAGTTCGCTGCCGTTTGTGGCTATGGCAACTCCCGTTTTTTTCTGCACGAGCAGTTCTACCGCCAACGATCCCATTCTGGAAGCCAGAATACGGTCCAATGCAGACGGTGCACCGCCTCTTTGTACATGGCCGAGTATGGTTGTACGAAAATCGATACCGGTCCGTTCTTCCAGAATCCGGCAAATTTCTTCCGTACGTTGCACCCCTTCCGCTTTAATAATAATCTGGTGTTTCTTTCCCCGTTTTTCTCCGTTGGTGATCTTTCGTTCCAGTTCGTCCAGATCAAATTCCACTTCCGGTACGATAACAGCCTCCGCCCCGCCGGCCAGTCCGGCAAATAGAGCGATATCCCCGCAGTGCCGTCCCATCACTTCTACAATGACGCCGATCCCGTGCGAGGAAGAAGTGTCACGAAGGCGTCCTACCGCGTCTAGAACCGTTTCTACCGCGGTTAAAAAGCCGATGGTATAGGTAGTATAGCCGAGATCATTATCGATCGTACAAGGGATGCCTATGACCTGCATGCCTTTTTCCTGCAGATCCAGGGCTCCTTTGAAACTGCCATCGCCACCGAGAACGATCAGGCCGTCGATATCGTGCTCTTTTAGCACTTCATACGCGCGCTGCTGGCCTTCCTCGTGACGGAAGCGCTCCGATCGGGCCGAACCCAATACCGTACCGCCCCGCTGCATAATATCGGAAACGGAGCTGACTTTCAACTCCTCAATATCATTATCGATCAATCCCCGGTATCCGTCATGTATGCCGTAAATGCGCATCCCGTTGAAAATCGCCGTACGAACTACAGCGCGCAGCGCTGCGTTCATGCCGGGTGCATCGCCGCCGGAACACAAGACCGCAATGGATTCCATTTTTATATTCTCCCTTTCCATACCACATTCTCCTCTCCCAATAATTCCTTCAGACTCTGCAATAGTTTCGGTTCTCCGGCATTGATGCGGAAATTCTTGCCTTTGAGTTTTTTCTGTTCCTTGGTAAAATACAAACCTACATCGGAAGGCCCCGGATACCGGCGCAACAGCTCCATTGTACGCGAGGTCTGTTCATTCGTTTCGGATAATAAACGCAAATACAGGGTACCGTCGGATCTTGCGGTGCTTCCGGCTTCCAAAATACGGTCGGCGATGATTTTTGCAGTTTCATCCTGCTCGGTTATCTGCAGCCGCCCGTGGATTTCCAGAATTGCATCATCCGACAATAGATCCCGCACCTTTTGGAACAGTTTCGGAAAAACGATAATCTCCGCCTCGCCGTATAAGTCTTCCACGGTAAGAAAGCTCATGGGTTCGTTCTTTTTCGTCATCAGATCACTTCGGGCCGTCAGCAAGCCGATGTATACGACGGGTTTGCGATCCAGGGCCAGGCGCTCTTCTTCTGCATCGGTAAAATCCAAAGTGGAGAAGGTCGACTTGGTTTCTATAAGCTCCTGATGATCTTTCAGCGGATGATCCGATAAATACAGTCCCAGTACTTCTTTTTCCCTTTGCAGGCGCAGGCGGCGGGCAAATTCCGGTCTGTGGGGAATCTCTGCCGCATCGGGCACCTCGTCAAAGAAGGAGTACTGCCCCACGAGATTGTTCTTGTTCAGATGGCTGATCGCATCCATTTCCTGTTCAAAGATGCCGATCAGTTCTGCGCGGTTTCCGTGCAGCGTGTCAAACGCACCGGCCCAAATCAGATTTTCTACGGCTTTTTTCTGCAAACTGCCTGCGGCCATGACGCGTTCCAAAAAGTTCCGAAAAGAGGTATAAGGGCCCTTTTGTCTTTCTTTTACGATTTCATCAATGACACCTGCACCTAGCGATTTTATCGCAAGCAAACCAAAGCGTACGGCACCGTCTTCTACATCAAACTTCTTCTTCGAACGGTTTACATCCGGCGGTAAAAGCGTAATCCCCATTTTTTTGGTTTCCGACAGATACAATGCGATCTGCGTATTCTGTCCGATAACCGATGACAGTAAAGCTGCCATGTACTCTACCGGATAATAGTGTTTCAGCCAGGCCGTCTGCATTGCAACCAAGGCATAGGCGGCGGAGTGCGATTTGTTAAATGCATAATCTGCAAACACGGCCATCTGATCATAGATCTGGTGTGCTATGGTCTCCGGTACCCCGTTGGCAACCGCGCCGACGGTGTAACGGCCTTGCGGGTCTTCCCCTCCATGCACAAAGCGCTCTCTGCCCTGTGCCATAACATCCCGCTTTTTCTTTCCCATGGCACGGCGCAAAAGATCCGCATCGCCCAGCGAAAATCCGCCGATCTCCTGCACAATCTGCATAACCTGTTCCTGATAGACGATAATGCCGTAGGTCTTTTCCAGAATCGGGCGCAGTTTATCGTGCATATACGTCACCTTTTCCGGATGATGTTTGCTTTCTACATAATGCGGGATTTCCTGCATAGGCCCGGGTCGGAACAAACTGTTGGCTGCAATGAGATCTTCAAAGCGCGTCGCTTTCAGTTCACGCAGAAAACTGCGCATCCCCCGCGATTCAAACTGGAAGATGCCAATGGTATCGGCATCATGAAAGTGTTTAAGAACGGCCGGATCATTCAGGTCGATGGTATCCAGATCGATGGTTTTTCCATGTTCTTTTTCAATCATATGCACCGTGTCCTGGAGGACCGTCAGCGTGCGCAGCCCCAAAAAGTCCATTTTCAACAGACCCAGTTCCTCCAGCTCCGTCATGGTATACTGTGTGGCCACGGCACCGCTGTTGATGCATAGGGGAACATAATTGGTGATCGGTTCTTTGGATATGACAACTCCTGCCGCATGGGTTGAGGTATGTCGGGGCAGACCCTCCACCTGGCGCGCAATATCGAGCATTTCCTTGACTTCTTCGTCGGTTTCATACGCCTCTTTCAAGTCGCGGCCAATCTCTAATGCCCGGTGCAGAGTAATATTCAGTTCGGCCGGTACCATTTTTGCCACGCGATCCACTTTCTGATACGGAAGATCCATCACCCGCCCCACATCGCGGATCGCCCCACGGGCAGCCATAGTACCGAATGTCACGATTTGGGCTACATGGTCTTCCCCGTATTTGTCAACGACATAGCGGATGACTTCTTCTCTACGTTCGTAGCAGAAATCGATGTCGATATCGGGCATGGAAACCCGTTCCGGGTTCAGAAACCGTTCAAAAAGCAAATCATAGGCCAGAGGATCTATATTGGTGATACCTAAGGCATAGGACACAATCGAACCGGCTGCGCTCCCGCGGCCGGGCCCTACGATAATGTCTTTGCTGCGCGCATAGCGGATAAAGTCCCAAACGATGAGAAAATAATCCACATAGCCCATGGATTCGATCGTTTGCAGTTCAAATTCGGCACGGCTTCGTATCGTATCGCTTATTTCGGTATATCTTTCATGAAGCCCCTCTTCCACCAGTCTGCGCAGATAACTGCCGTTGTTCATGCCGTCGGGAGCGGTGAATCCCGGTAGGTGCATCGTGGAAAAGTCCAGGTCCACATGACAGCGACGGGCAATTTTCATTGTGTTTTCCAGCGCTTCAGGCACATCCGGGAAAAGTTCCCGCATTTCTTCTCCGCTTTTCAGATAAAACTGGGTGCCTTCAAACCGCATCCGGTCTGTGTCGGCCAGCTTTTTGCCGGTCTGTATGCATAAAAGGGCATCATGTACCGCAGCATCTTCCTGTTTGACATAGTGCACATCATTGCTCGCTATCAGAGGAATGCCGGTTTCATCCGACAATTGGATCAACAGGCGGTTTACAAGTTTCTGTTCCCGCATCCCGTGATCCTGCAATTCCAGAAAAAAGTTCCCCTCGCCAAACAGGTCCCGGTATTCGAGGGCCAAATCTCTGGCCCGGTCTATATTGCCCGAGAGGAGTTGCGCCTGTACCTCCCCACCCAGACAGGCACTGGTCGCAATAATACCGTCTTTGTATTTGCGCAGGACCGTACGGTCTACTCGAGGCCGGTAATAGAATCCGTGCACATACCCTTCGGATACGATATGCATCAGATTCTTAAAGCCGGTTTCATTTTCTGCGAGCAGCACAAGATGATACTGCCCGCGGTCTTTCGGGTCTTTTTCCCGATAATCGGCAAAGGCAGTATATACTTCACAGCCTAAAATGGGATTAATCCCCCGCTTTTTGGCCTCTTTATAAAACTGAACCACACCGTGCATATTGCCGTGATCGGTAATAGCCAGGGCTTCCATCCCGTGGGCCTTGGCCTCATCCAGTAGCCGGTCGAGCGGGCTGTAACCGTCCAACAGGCTGTATACGGTATGCACATGTAGATGGGTAAATTCCTGCATGAAGCTTCCTTTCGTTCTGCTATGTAATTCATACCCAGCTCTTTGGTATAATCAGTAGGAGGTGATAAGCAATGCGTAAAGTTGTTGTAACCAATAATCCCATGGTACGTGATCAATACGAGAAAATGCTGGATGTCGATTTTGTGGCATCCTATGGATATTTAGATGTGCTGGACCGGGTTCGTCGTCTTGTGCACCGCGGTTGGATTGTCGCTACCCATCCGTTATCCGGCAGTATCAAACCCAATGAGACGCCCTATAAGTCAATCATCATGCAGCCGATGCAAGAAGGCAGTCCGTTGGACTATCAGTCACTGAACCTGATTGAAGAAGCGATTCAAACGTATCAGAAGTTTCATCATGCGAAGAAATTGCCCCAATGGAAAGAAACCGTATTGGAGGAATTTCAGATTATCGACAAATCGCTGATCGATTCCGCGCTGCCCAGCATGGGATTGAACTATCGGTCCTGACCGGTCGGTTCGTCCGCCATCTGCATCAGCTTCCGAAAACGGTGATTCACTGTTGATTTACTAACCGGCGGGTCCAACATTTCCCCCAGTTCTTTCAGACTGGCCGACGGATTCTTGAGCCGTAAATACGCCAGTTCCCGCAGACGGGGATCCAGCCGTTCCCATTCGTGCCCTTCCTGCAATTGCTGAATGATGGCGAGCTGTTTCATCGAAGCATCCACCGTTTTGTCTAAATTGGCCGTTTCGAAATTGATCCGCCGGTTAATCTGATTGCGAATGTCTTTCATAGCGCGTTCGTCTTCAAAACGCAGGAGCGATTGATGGGTTTCTATTACACGTAAAAACATGGCGATCGCATCGCCGTCTTTTACGTACACACCGGTTTCTTTTTTTTCATACAGTTTTGCATCAATATCAAATTTTTTAAAGATCCGGACCAGGGTCTGTGCCATCAAAGGCTGCGCTTCGATTTCCAGATGTGCCGCCTTTTCCGGCGCAGCAATATACCCGGCTACTAAAAATGCGCCCCGTAAGAAGGCAGCCGAACGCCGGGGACCCCAGATTTGTTTGGAAGGTACCCTCGCCGTGATCATTCCGTCGGTTTGTATCATACCCACAGCCTGCAAAAGACGCAGGGTGGCCTTTTGGTCATCCAATGCAATCTGCAGTAACTTTCTTTTACCGGATGGATTTTGTATGGTGAGAAGAAGCGGATCCTGCTTGACCGTTTCTTTCAACAAAAAAAAGATCCGCCGTGCAACCGAATAGTTCGAGGTCGTAAAGCGGATGCGCGGTTCTTGAAAAGACTGCGTGTATAAAGTTCCGTTGATCCGTGCGATAGCGGACAACTCCGCTAAAAGAACATTCGGGTCCGCATGCCGGATTCGGCAGGATTCATCTTTAACTGTCTTGGTAAAAGACATCTCAATCTCTTCTCCGGTCTAATTCCTGTGCTTTTTGAATCATCTTTTTCTCGGCTTCAAATCGGATTAATTTCAATGCCATTTCCGTTTCCATCATAGCCGCCTGGGCAAAGCCTTCTTCTCGTTGCGGAATCAAACGGTTCTTTATGGGACGCATATAGTAAAAATGAACCGTCTTAAAAATCTGCATGGAACCGCGAATGGTATAGGCATATTTAATATAGCCGATATATTTTTGGATTTCTGCCAGGGTACCCGTTTCTTCTTCTACTTCGCGTACCGCAGCTTCTTCTTTCGTTTCTCCGTCTTCGATACGGCCTTTGGGTAAAACCCAATGCCCGTTAAATTTTTTTAAAAGGAGTACGCGGCCTTCGTGCATGACGACCCCGCCGCAGCTGATCTCTTCCACCGTATATTCCCCCTGTTCGGATTATTATATCATAGCTGCGGGCAGAATACTTAAAAGGTGTCTGTCAATGCAAAACGGTGAGACAAAGCGGAACATGGCAAGCTTAGGGTTTTTTGTATATGCGGGTACGGCTCTCTATCAGCCGGCCGACCAATGCACGGCTGTCATGTCGGATATAGTTCTTTTTGACTTCGATAAAAGGACCCCCGTGCAGGGCAATATCCAGAGAAGCAAAATATGCCTGGTCTTCCTCGGTTAACACAACCGGAACGGTCTGATCAATCCGGTAATAGTGTTCACGGATATCGTTCGGTATCGACTCGGTATTGTAGAAAACTTCATCAATAAACGGCTGTTTCGTATGGCGGTAGATGGCCCGTACATGATCCCCCAAGGTATAGCCGTCGGTTTCGCCGGACTGGGTCATCACATTTCCGATGTATATCACCGGTGCTTCTGCCTGTTGTAAAGCCTCCACAATCCCCCCTACGAGCAGATTCGGCATCACGCTGGTATAGAGGCTTCCCGGACCCAAAAGGATCAGATCGGCATCGCGTATGGCTTCCAGCGTGGCATCCAGCGGACGGGGATCCTTATGGGTCATATGCACACGACGAATGCTCGTCTGATGCATGCGGACAAAATCCGGGATGACCGACTCACCCTGCACCGTCGTATTGTTTTCCAATTCAGCCACCAGGGCAACATCTTCTAATGTCATCGGCAAAACGCGGCCCGTAATGGCGAGAATATTGGCGGTTTTTTGTACTGCAATGTCAAAACTGCCGAAGACTTCGTTCATGGCAGCCAAAAAGAGATTCCCGAAACTCTGTCCGTTCAGTTCCCCTTCGGCAAAACGATACTGAAACAGTCGCTGCAAATCCGTTTCCGTATTGGCCAGGGCCACCAGGCACGAACGGATATCGCCGGGCGGCAGCATGCCTAAATCTTCCCGAAGCCGGCCGGAACTCCCGCCGTCATCAACGACATTGACTACAGCCGTAATATTGCTGGTATAGTGTTTTAAACCGGACAACAGCACGCTCAAACCGGTGCCGCCACCCATGGCCACAACTTTTGTATTTTGTTTATTCATTCCAGTGTTTCCTGTCTCTATGATATAAAACGGTGCGTTCACCCAAACGGGTCAGCCGTTCACCCAATGCTTCCCCGATGGCAACCGACCGGTGTTTTCCGCCGGTGCAGCCCACGCCGATGGTAAGACCGCGCTTTCCTTCCCGTTTGTACAAGGGTATCAGGTATTCGCACAGATCCGTCAGTTTGTCCAGCACCACATCGGTTTCATTGAAATTAAACACGAATTCCTTTACTTCCGGATCCAATCCGCTTTTTTCCCGCAGTGCCTCCGTATAATACGGATTGGGCAGGAAACGCACATCGAATATTAAGTCTCCGTCCAAAAGCATTCCGTGTTTGAAGCCGAAGGTGATGATGGAAATGATGAAGGGAATATCGCCGCCTTCGGGGAGAAAATGCGCATCGATGGTTTCTTTCAGTGCACCCAGTGTGCGTCCGGATGTATCGATAATCAGATTGGCCTGTTCCTTGATTCCCTGCACGCGTTCGCGTTCTTTGCGGATACCCGTCAACAGATCCGCTTCTTCCCCCATGGGATGCGGTCGGCGCAATTCCTTAAACCGTCTGACAAGTACTTCATCCGAGGCGTCCAAAAACAGGATGAAAACATCGGTGCCGTCCTTGCGTAGTTGATTGACCGCTTCTTCCAGTTCATCAAAAAAGATCCCGCCGCGGATATCGGCACCCACGGCCAGTTTGTCGAAACTGCGCCGGGATTGTTCGGTCAGTTCCACAAAATTGGAAATGAGAGGCGGCGGGATATTATCAATGCTGTAATAACCAAGATCTTCAAATATATTCAGCGCGGAACTCTTCCCCGCCCCGGACATACCGGTTATTATGACGATTTGCATACTTCCTCCTGTTCTACTGCGTTGACAATCCGGTCTGCCGGCAAGCCGGCTCTTTTTGCCCGCACAATACCTGCTTCCACCTCACCGATGGTTTCCGGTCGATGCGCATCGGAATTGATAACAAATTTGGCCCCGGCTACCTGCATTGCGGTTTTTATGCTTTCAATATCCAGTTGTTCATGACTGGCGTTGATCTCCAGCCAGACATCTTCTTTTGCACAGGCTTTTGCCAAACGGTCGATCTCCACTTCCGCTTTTTCCCCCGGATGCGATAAAAATGTGATCGGGTATTTTTGGATCAGTGCAATGAGGGCATCGGTGTTTTTTCGTCGCATATAGCGGCGCAATGGCGGAATAAAACGCGCCAGAGGATTTAAAAGAAAAAAGTGAAGGGTATCCGATAATCCTTTCATATGCACCCCGTAATGAAAACCGGCGGCCCGGATATCGGTCAGTTCGATCAGGCGGTCATCCAAATCCCAATCCCCTTTATAACTGATCACATTGGCTTCCACCCCGAGCAGTACGCGAAAGTCCTTATCGCGCATCTCTTCGTTGATTGCATCAATCTCTTTTCGGATATGAGGCAGTAATTCTCTTTTTACACCGTATATATAGTGACCCGGACCGTGATCGCTGATAGCTACTGTACGCAGACCCTTTTTATAGGCCGCCATCGCATTGTCCCGGATCGAACCTTTCCCGTGATTGTGACGACTGTAGACCGTATGCGTATGATAATCCGCTGTTATTCGCAAAGGTCTTCTCCGATCACTTTGACTTCCCGCTCCAAATGCACACCGAATTCTTCATAGACGGCTTTTTGGACGCTTTCTATCAGCGTCTGTATATCCTGAAAGCTTGCATTGCCCCGGTTGATGACAAAACCGCAGTGTTTTTCCGAAACCTGTGCGTCCTTATAGCGGAATCCGCGCAAGCCCGCATCATCAATCAGTTTCCCGGCAAAATACCCTTCCGGGCGTTTGAAAGTCGAACCGGCGCTCGGCCATTCCAATGGTTGTTTAGTGGTGCGCTGCTGTGTCAAATCATCAATCCGTGCCTGAATCTCTTCCGCATCATCCGTTTGCAAAGAGAATTCGGCACCCAATACGATCCATTGTTTGGGCAGTACGTGGCTGTACCGGTACGCAAATCCCATTTCCGCGGCCGGTATCTCGCGGATTGTTTCACCGTCCAGTACACGTACGCGCACCGTGACATCTTTCATTTCACCGCCATAGGCGCCGGCATTCATCACCATGGCGCCGCCGATCGTACCGGGGATTCCGCTGGCAAATTCCAAACCGGCCAAAGACGCTTTGGCTGCGCGTTTTGCCACAGTCGACAAAAGCGCACCCGCTTCGGCATACAGCGTTTCACCCTCTATCCGGATCGCGGAGAAATCTTCACCTATTTTTATAACCGCTCCGCGTATACCGCCGTCACGAACCAGCAGATTGCTCCCGTTTCCCAGAATCATATACGGTATATTAAGCGCTTGCACGGTTTTCAGGGCTTGTATGATCTCTTCTTCTGTGGAAGGAACAAGCATCCAGTCACAGGGACCGCCGACTTTCATCGTCGTATGGTTTTTCATCGGTTCGTTTTGCAACACACGCCCGATTCCTTGTATTTCAGATAATTCTTTCATGGTTTTCTACCTGCCTATAATGTTAATAAATGGGGCATCATCCGCGTTGCCAGACCTAAAAGCAAAAAGAAACCGACAATGTCAGTCGTCGTGGTTACAAACATGGAAGAAGCCAGTGCCGGGTCCATATTCAGCTTGGCCAGAACCACCGGGACGATAAAACCGATGATATTTGCTATCAACTGATTGCCGAGCATCGCGGCAAACACAATCAGCGACAGCGCCCAGTTATGCAATATGACATACACAAACACCGCAGCGATGGTCCCGATCAAAACCCCGTTGATCAAGCCTACGGCAATCTGCTTTTTAATAATCGGATGGCTGTCGCGCAGGCGCAACTCCCCCATCGCGAGACTTCGTATCACAACCGAGAGCGTCTGCGAACCGGCACTCCCGCCTAATCCGGCAATAATCGGCATGATGGCAGCCAATACGGCTACTTTTGCAATCGTTGACTCAAACTGCGCCACGATCATGGAAGACAAAAACGCCGTTGCCAAATTGACAATCAGCCAGGGGACCCGTTTTGTCACAGAACTCCAGATACTGGAATCGAGTCGCTCATCCTTGCTGACACCGGACATCATGAGCATGTCTTCGGTATGCTCATCAATCAGGACATCGATAATATCGTCAATGGTAATGATACCCAACAAAGCGCCGCGCCGATTGGTTACCGGCATAACCTGCAAGTCGTACTTTGATACGATCAGCGATACTTCTTCCTGGTCGGTATCAGTTACCACACTGATCGGATTGGGTTCCATTATTTCTGAAAGTCTTTCATTTGCATCTGCGGCAAACAGATTCCGCAGGTCGACCGTACCCAACAGACGATGTGTATAATCGGTCACAAATAATGTATCGATCACTTCGGTAGAAGGAGCGATCTCCTTTAGTTTTTGCAGGGCTTGTATCGCACTCAGGCTGCCGCGCAGGGCAATATACTCGGTTGTCATCAGACCGCCGGCTGTCTCCGGATCATAACTCAATAACTGACTGATTTCCTCCGATTCACTCTTTGTCATCAGATTCAGAATGTCTTTACGTTTGCGCACAGAAAGCGCACCGACAATGTCGGTAATATCGTCGGAAGACATATGTTGAAATATACCTAATATCGCATCGATATCCAGTAAATTGATAATGCGGATCTGCTCGTCTTCTTCTTCCTCTTCCAGAAGCAGTGCCTTCTTTTCGTCATCCAGCAACGCAAAAACGCGGAGTATATCGGCATCTTCCAGCTCGGACAAAGCAATGGCGATGTCAATATCCTGCTCGTCTTCAAATAATTGATTGGCATCTGCCCGATCGTCGGTTTCCACAATCTGCAATAGCCGTTCTCGTAAATCCAATGAAACACCGCCTTTCCTCACGCTATTGTAACCCAAATGCCAAGTATTCGGCAAGCATACAAAAAGGCCGACTCTTAAACAGAGTCGGCCTCTTGTTGCTTCTATTATGCGTCAGCCAGCTTTTTATAGGTATTGTAACGATGCTTAGCGTCAGCTTCTGCTGCTTGGAACAATGCGTCTGCATCTTCCGGGAAAGATCTTCTGAGCGAGGTGTAACGTACTTCGCTTTCGAGGAAGTCAGTGAAGGGTTTGGTCGGTTCTTTGCTATCCAGCTGGAACGGATTTTTGCCTTCTTCTGCCAGTCTCGGGTCGAAGCGATACAGATGCCAGTAGCCCGTTTCAACGGCTTTAAGCTGCTGTTTCGAGCTGGTGCCCATACCGGTCGTGATTCCGTGGTTAATGCACGGAGCGTACGCGATAACCAAGGAAGGTCCGTCGTAGCTAGCCGCTTCACGCAATGCTTTGAGCGTTTGGTTCATGTCGGCACCCATGGAGATCTGTGCTACATAGACATAACCGTAGGACATAGCTTGCATGCCGAGGTCTTTTTTGCGGATCTTCTTACCGGAAGCCGCAAATTTTGCAACGGCTGCAGTCGGGGTCGACTTGGACGATTGTCCGCCGGTGTTCGAGTATACTTCGGTGTCGATGACAAGAACATTGACATTCTCGCCGGACGCCAATACGTGGTCGAGTCCGCCGTATCCGATGTCATAAGCCCATCCGTCACCGCCAAAGATCCATTGGGTTCTTTGTACGAGATAGTCGGTCAGACCGTTCAGATCGTCTACGATGGCTTTTGCATCGCCATCCGGATTGGCCGCTTCCATCGCTTTAACGAGATTGTAACCCGCTTCTTTGGAACCGACATAATCCTGTTTGTTTTCGATCCAGGCTTTTCCGGCTTTCGCAATATCGTCGTCCGCGCCCAGTTCGATATATTTGTTCAGGAGATTTTCAATCTGATTTCTCTTGTCTTCTACGGCAACGTGCATACCAAAGCCGAATTCGGCATTGTCTTCAAACAGGGAATTCGCCCAGGTCGGACCGTTTCCTGTATTGCGGTTTATCGTGTAAGGTGTAGCCGGAGCCGAAGCACCCCAGATGCTGGAGCAGCCGGTTGCGTTGGCGACCATCATGTGCTCGCCGTACAATTGGGTAATCAGCTTGACATACGGCGTTTCTCCGCAGCCTGCGCAAGCGCCCGAGAACTCAAGCAACGGCTGTTTGAACTGCGTGCCTTTGAGGGTTTCGGTGCCCATAACATCTTCTTTGTAACCGACGACATTGTGTGCGTAGGTCCAATTGTCTTTTTGCGCATCCATTTGTTCTTCAAACGGCTTCATGATCAGCGCTTTTTCTTTCGACGGGCAGATGTCTGCACAGTTTCCGCAGCCGGTGCAATCCAACGGGCTGACCTGGATACGGAATCCGTAGTCTTCCAGTCCTTTGCCGACGGCTTTTTTGATTTCAAAGCCTTCCGGTGCATTTTGTTTTTCTTCTTCGGTTACGAGGAACGGACGGATAACCGCATGCGGGCAAACATAGGCACAACGGTTACACTGAATGCAGTTGTCGATTTGCCATTCCGGTACAGCAGCGGCAATACCGCGTTTTTCGTATTGCGCGGTTCCCGGCGGGAACTCGCCGTTCGGACGATCTGCAAAGGTCGATACAGGCAGGTCATTTCCTTCCTGGCGGTTCATTGCGAGTACAACGTCTTCAATAAAGGCCGGTACATCTTCTGTGGCTTTTACGGCATCGTCGGTCGCGTTCTTCCAGCTTTCCGGAACATCGATTTTCACAACGGCATCGCTGCCGGCGTCGATGGCTTTATGGTTCATGGCAACAATCTTTTCACCTTTTCTGCCGTATTCTTTGACAACAGAATCTTTCAGGTGTTTCATGGCATCTTCAATCGGAAGCACTTCCGAGAGTTTAAAGAAAGCCGATTGCATAATCATATTGGTGCGTCCGCCCAGACCGATCTCTCCGGCGATCTTCGATGCATTGATGATGTAGAAGGAGATATTGTGATCGGCAATGTATTTTTTCATGGAAGCCGGCAGGTGTTCATTCAGCTCTTCTTCCGACCAGATGGTGTTCAGAAGGAATGTGCCGCCGTCTTTCAAGCCACGCAGCAATTGATACTGATTTACATAGGATTGTTTCGAGCAGGATACAAAGTCTGCTTCGTCGATCAGATAGGTGGAGCGGATCGGGTTGTTACCGAAACGCAAGTGCGAAATCGTTACGCCGCCGGATTTCTTGGAGTCGTAGTCGAAATAGCCCTGTGCGTACATGTCGGTATCGTCACCGATGATCTTGATCGCTTGCTTGTTTGCACCAACGGTTCCGTCGGAACCGAAGCCCCAGAATTTGCAGCGGATGGTTCCGTCTTGTACGGCGTTGACATGCTCGGTGACTTCCAGCGAAGTATTGGTCAGATCGTCAACAATACCTACAGTGAAGCCGGTTTTCGGATTGTCGGATTTCAGGTTTTCAAATACCGCGTTCAGATGCGAGGGGTTCGTGTCTTTCGAACCGAGGCCGTAACGTCCACCTACGATAACGGGACGTTGGTCGGATTCAAAGAAGGCCGAACGAACATCAAGATACAGCGGTTCGCCGATGGAGCCCTTTTCTTTTGTACGGTCCAGTACGGCAATTTTCTTTGCGGTTGCAGGAATGGCATCCATGAAATGCTTCGTGGAGAAAGGACGATACAGATGTACTTTTACAACACCGACTTTTTCGCCTTTAGCCATTAAATAATCAACGGTTTCTTCCAAAGCTTCGGTAACAGAACCCATAGCGATGACAACGCGGTCTGCGTCTTCGGCGCCATAGTAATTGAACAAGCCGTAGTCTCTTCCCGTTATTTCATTAATCTTTCCTATGTATTCTTCAACAACACCGACGATATTCTCGTAATACGGGTTTGAAGCTTCTACATTTTGGAAATAGATGTCGGGGTTTTGTGCCATACCCGTAGTTTTCGGACGGGACGGATGATTGGAAGTTTTTCTGAATTCGTTAAGAGCATCTTTGTCAAGCAATTTGCCGAGTTCGTCATAATCCATGACTTCGATCTTCTGAATTTCATGACTGGTTCGGAAACCGTCGAAGAAATGTACGAAAGGAACCTTGCCTTTGATGGCGGCCAGGTGTGCAACCGAACCCAGGTCCATAACTTCCTGTACCGATCCGGAAGCTAACAGGGCAAAGCCGGTTTGACGGACTGCCATGACATCCTGATGGTCTCCGAAGATGGAGAGTGCATGGCTGGCGAGGGCACGTGCAGATACGTGGAATACGCCCGGTAAGTTCTCCCCTGCGATTTTGTACATATTGGGCAGCATGAGAAGCAGACCCTGCGATGCGGTGAATGTGGTGGTTAAAGCACCCGCTGTCAACGAACCGTGCACAGCACCGGCTGCGCCGCCTTCCGATTGCATTTCGCGAACGGTTACCGTTTCACCAAAAATGTTTTTGAGACCGTTTGCCGACCATTCGTCCACCATCTCCGCCATATTGGACGAAGGGGTGATCGGGTAAATCGCTGCAACGTCGGTGAATGCATAGGCGACGTGTGCCGCTGCGGTATTACCGTCCATGGTCTTCATCGTTCTTGCCATAAAATTACCTCCTGTTCAATTTATAAACATACATTTGCGCGCTAAAAAAACACGCTATTACTACTTCTCTAAGTATATCCCTGTGACAGACGAAAGTCAAATATAATCCGGTTGGATCGCCTGTCTGCAAGCGTTTATCACAAAGTTTACAGAATTAATTGTTTTAATGAGTTTTTATCATGAAAGTAATATATTATCTGTACATGAATAATCTATGTTATTTTTCATGGCGGAATAAACGCTTGTTCAGTTCCAGCGCCGCATTGTAACCCAGGGTTCTCTGTCGGTGATTCCTGGTAGCCACCTCAATAATCATCGCGATATTTCTGCCGGTTTTAACCGGAATAACAAATTTGGGAATCAGGGCTCCCAGTATCTCGTAATGCTCTTCCTCCAGACCGAGGCGTTCATATTCTTCCTCGTCATCCCAGGTTTTCAGTTCGATCACAAGGTCGATATACTCTTCGGTTTTGACCGAGCCCAAACCGTATAATCTGCCGATATCCAGGATGCCCAAACCGCGTATTTCCATAAAATGGCGGATATTTTCAGGCGAGGTGCCCAAGAGTCCGGTTACCATGCGTTTAATCACGACCACATCATCTGCAACCAGCCGGTGCCCGCGAATGATCAGATCCAGTGCCGTCTCCGACTTCCCGACCGAACTGTCGCCCAGCAAAAGAACACCGGACCCGAAGATTTCCACCAATACGCCGTGTATCGTGATTTCATCGGCCAGCAACAGTTCGAGCGTGGTATTAATCCGTGTGATCAGGTCCGTTGTCGGCAGTTCCGACCGGATAAAGCTCTTGTCGTAGTGTTTGGCCAGGTCCAGAATGTCCTGGCGTATTTCCAGACCGCGCGAAAAAAACATCGCCGGAATATCATAGCTCAGCAGTCCCCGAAACCGCTCGTAACAGGTTTGCGAGTCCAGCGTCAGATAATAGTCGTGTTCCACTTGCCCGATCAGCTGAATCCGCTCATAGGGGTAACGGTCCATATAGCCGAACAACTGCAGGCCCGGACGGTTGATATCGCGGCTTTCGATGATCACATCGTCGTAATCGGACGCCTTGTGCACAATCTCCAGATCCAGTGTGTCGACGAGTTCTTTCAGTCTAACTTCCTTCATGCGTACCTCCGCGGAAAAATTCATATACACTCGCAGCCGCCTTGCGGTTCATGCCGGGAACGGCTGCCAACTCTTCTTCGGTTGCTTCCTGAATGGCCGGTATCGTTTTGAACGCAGTAAGAAGCGCCCGCTTGCGTTTCATGCCGATTCCCGGAATGTCATCCAGCACCGTGCGGCGCAACGTATCTCCGCGCAGCTTTCTGTGATACTGATAGGCGAAGCGATGTGCTTCTTCCTGTACCGCATAGACAAAGCGATACAGCGGTGTACGTACCGAAAGGGGAATCTCCGCATTGTTCCAGATCAAACCTCTTGTATTATGAAAGGCGTCTTTTACCAGTCCGCAAACCGGAATCGACAAGCCGGCTTCCGTAACCACCTGCTGTGCCGCGTTGACCTGTCCCTTCCCTCCGTCCACGAGAATTAAATCCGGCAACTGTCCGAAACCTTCGTCTTTGTTCTTTTCGTTTAACCCGCGGCGCAGACGGCGCGTCAATACTTCTTTATGACTGCCGACATCATCCGCCTGCTCGACGGTTTTGATTTTGAACTTCCGGTATTCGCGCGTGGCTTTTTCTCCGTCCAGAAAAACCACCATCGATCCGACCGACTGCGCACCGGATACATTGGATATGTCATAGCATTCGATACGGGACAGATCCTGCAATCCCAAAAGAGATTCCAATTGCTCCAGACCGAGAGGACGCGTCCGTTCCCGCCGTTTCATTTTCTCTTCAAAATTCTTGAGCATATCTCCGGCATTGGTGCGAACGGTTTCCAACAAATCGGTCTTGTTTCCGCGTACCGGACGGCGGATGCGTACACCGCTCCCCCGTCGGTCGGTCAGTAAGCGTTCCAGCGACGCCGATTCCCGCGGCAAAGTGTCAACAAGAACCTCGCCGGGGATATAACTGGAATCCATGTAAAACTGCAAAAGGAAAGCACGCAGTATTTCTCCGTCTTCTTCCTTGTAGTCGTCGTCGATAATAAAGTGCTCCCGGTCGACGGTTTTACCGCCGCGCATAAAGAAGATCTGCACACAACAGTGGCGATCGGAACGCGCCATGGCGATCAGATCAATATCCACTTGTTTTGTTGTGGAGATCGTCTGTTTCTCCAACAGGGTTGCTATGGACTGCAAATAATCGCGGTACCGTGCCGCCACTTCATATTGCAGCGCTTCTGCTGCGCTATGCATCCGCTCTTCCACTTCCTTCAACAGATCGCCGGATCGGCCACGCAAAAAGGAGCGGATTTTTTCCACATTTTGGTTATAGATTGCTTCATCGGCTTTATCCACACAAGGTGCCGGACAGCGTCCGATAAAATAATTGAGACAGGGTCTTTTTAGGCGCTCGCCTTTTTCAAATTGCAGATTGCAGGTTCGCAACGGATAGATCTGCTGCAAAAGCTCAATCAGATCGTTGACCGCATAGGCATTGGGAAAAGGCCCAAAGAACTCCCCACCCTTTTTTTCTACCTTACGCACTTTCAAAAGCCTGGGATACTGCTGATCGGTAATCTGAATATACGGATACTGCTTATCGTCCCGCAGGAGAATATTGTATCGCGGTTTGTTTTCCTTGATCAGATTGGACTCCAGGACGAACGCTTCAATCTCATTGTCGACGATGATATATTCAAAACGCGCAATATGGCGCACCATAGCAGCTACTTTGGCGTGCTGCCTCTTTGGTGAACCGAAATACGACCGAACGCGGTTTTTCAGAGAGATGGCTTTTCCGACATATATAATCCTGTCTTCCTCATCATACATCAGATACACACCGGGTAAATCCGGGAGTGTGCGCAGTTGTTCTTCTCTTTCTATCAAGAAACCGGCCTCGTCTTTTTATAGAGGAAGTCTTTCACTTCGGGTGCAAGTTCCTTTTCCAGGCGGTCATATACGCCCTGATTATACGCATTCAGCCAGCTGCGTTCTTTCGGTGAAAGCATATCCGTGCAAACGGGGGCGGTGTCGATATAGCAGTCAGAGAGTATACCGAATCGGTAGAATTCGCCAAATTCCGTTTGCGTATCCTTTTCGACATAGACGATGTTCTCTATCCGGACACCGTGCTTGCCGGCCCGGTAAATACCGGGTTCGATCGATACGATATGCCCTTCTTCCAGCGGGACATCCAAAAATGCGGTACTGATACTCATGGGTCCTTCATGTACAGACAGCATAAAACCGACGCCATGCCCGGTGCCGTGCTTGTAGTCCATCCCTTCCTGCCAGAAAGGATAGCGGGCAAACCCGTCCAGCACATGGCCGCGGGTTCCTTTCAGAAACCGGGCTGCGATCAGCTGGATATGCGAACGCAGGGTCAGCGTATAATCGCGCTTTTCCTCGTCGGTAAGCGGCCCCATGGCCACTGTACGGGTAATATCGGTCGTTCCGTCATCGTATTGTCCGCCGGAATCAAGGAGCAAAAGACTCTTGTTTTCCAATGTAGCGGAATCGTCTTCCGGCTTATAGTGAATAATCGCGCCATTGGGTCCGTAGCCGGCGATCGTTTCAAAGCTGGGTTCAGAAAAACCCGGCTGTTCCCGGCGGAAGGCAAGCAAACGCTCTGCTATTTCTTTTTCCGTATGCCCGGTGCCTTCCTGTTCTAGCCAGTAGAAAAAGTTTGTCAATGCAATACCGTCTTTATGAAAGGCTTCTTTCATGCAGGCAATTTCATCTTTTGTCTTTCTTGCTTTCAGTTTGGTAGTTGGATTCATGCCGTCCACTCGACGATTCGCCGCAATGGACTGATAGAGACGGATATTGGTCCGCGTGGGATCAAATAATATCTTCTCTTCCCTTTTTTGCAAGAACGCTTCCGCTTCCGTGTAGGAGAGGGTCTGAATTCCCTTTTGATGCAAATCTTCCTGTATGTCTGCGGGGAGTTTCTCCGGATCGATAAACAGCGCCGCATCCTCTTCTCCCAGCCAAAAATAGGCGTAGAATACCGGCGTTCCGTATACATCCGAGCCTCGCAGATTTAAAAGCCAGGCGATATCTTCCGTTGCGCCGATCCAGACGGCTTGTGCACCGGCTTTTTGCACTTCTTTGCGAACCCGTGTCAGCTTGTCCGCGACCGTTCCGCCTGCCGCGGCATGGATCGGTTGGGTAATCGGGTCTTTGGGCAATGCAGGACCGTCCGGCCACAAATCGGGGGAATGCAGATCCGGGCACAATTCTGCCGTTACCGCCTCTTTGATCTTTCGGTATTCCGATACGCTCATGCGCCATCCGTCCACGGCAATGACCGCGTCTTTCGGTAATTCCTGCAAAAAGCTCTCGATGCTTTTCGTCTCGGGATACGCCGTACAGTACAAGTCTATCCCCGTGCCGCGCAGCTGCTTTTCTCCTTGCAACTCATAGCGGCCGTCGGTCCAGAGACCGGCGCTTTCCTTTGTCACAACCAGTGTGCCGGCGCTGCCGGTGAAGCCCGATAAGTGTGCGCGCAAACGGTAAGCCGGCGCCGGGTATTCACTCTGATGCGGGTCTGCTGTCGGAATGACAATAGCGTCATATCCCTTGTTTTTCATATAATCTCGTATCGTTTTCATATTCACTCCCGTATTTCTTTGATTATTACCATCATTATACCAGTGTCCTCCTATAGACGCCAAATACGCGACAGATAAAATACAACGCGGAAATCTGTACAAGAATCATGCGTTATGTTACGATAATGCGGACTTGGAATGTACGTAATGGTTTGCTGCTCTTGCGATGCATACCGTATCGCAAAGGCAAAAACCGCTGTCGCGCCTGTGGGCGTGTTTTATTTTGTGTTTAATGAGAAGAAAGAGGATAAAATGAAATTAGGAATCGTGGGTTTGCCCAATGTAGGCAAGAGTACCCTGTTTAACGCTATTACCCATGCCAAAGTCGAAATGGCCAATTACCCGTTTTGCACAATCGACCCCAATGTAGGGCTCGTAAAAGTGCCGGATGAACGCCTGCAAAAACTGGCGGATATGTATAACAGTCAGCGTATTGTGCATGCAGCGATTGAATTCTATGATATAGCGGGCCTCGTCCGGGGCGCCAGCAAAGGCGAAGGGCTGGGTAATCAGTTTTTGTCGCATATCCGCGAAGTGGATGCCATCGTGGAGGTGCTTCGCTGCTTTGAAGATGAAAATGTCGTGCACGTAGACGGATCGGTAGATCCGATACGTGATATTGAAACCATCCATGTGGAACTGATGCTGGCCGATCTGGAAATTGTCGAAAAGAAGCTGGAAAAGATACGCAAAGTCGCTAAAGCCGACAAGGCCATGCGACCGGAGGCCGATGCCCTGGAGAAGGTTTATGCCACCCTGTCGGCCGGTAAATCCGCCCGCACGGCGCCCTTGTCCAAAGAAGAATGGGATCTCCTGCGCGGGTACGGTTTGCTGTCTGCCAAACCGATGATTTTCGTCGCCAATGTAGCCGAAGCAGAGATCGCAGACGACGGGGCAAACAATCCGCATGTGGCTGCACTAAGAAACTTTGCACAGGAGAACAAGGCCGAGGTTGTCGTCATATCCGCCGAGATTGAAGCGGAGATTGCCGCATTGGACGATGCCGACCGCGCCGTTTTTATGGACGAATTAGGGCTTCACTCATCCGGACTGGACCGACTGATCGTTTCTTCGTATGATTTGCTGGGCCTGATGAGCTTTCTCACCGCCGGCCCCCAGGAAGTCCGCGCATGGACGATCCGTAAAGGAACGCCGGCCGTGGAGGCCGCGGGCAAGATTCATACCGATATACAGCGCGGCTTTATCCGCGCGGAAACCATCTCTTATCCGGAACTCATGCAATGCGGATCGATGCAGAACGCCAAAGAAAAAGGCCTGGTCCGTTTGGAAGGAAAAGACTATATTCTCCAGGAAGGCGATATCGTCCTGTTCCGATTCAATGTATAAGGAGTATGCGAAAGACGCATGTTCGTAAACACTTACGGCATGCGTCTTTTTTTATGCTTCGATCAGGAATCGGAAAAAGCGCGGGAACACTTTCCGCCACGCGCGTTCGGAATGGTTTAAGCCGTGTTCGATCACGATTTGCAGCTGATCGGGGTGCATGCCCTGTGCCAGAAGAGCCTGTGCCAACCAAAGCGTGGCATTGATATAAGCCTGCGAGAGGGATTTCTTTCTCCCCCCTTCTTCTGTCCCGCACTGAATAAAAAAGGTGCTGTCCGTAAACCGGTTTTGCCTGTTTCCATCCTCATCCTGCATACAGGCGGATAAAAACCGCTGCAGTTCCGACTCACGGAACAACCAGATCGCAGGGGAAAACAGCCCGATTTTAGAGAACACCTCAGCGTGGGCGATCCCTGCGTAAAACGAAATATTCGCTCCGGCAGAACTGCCGGCCATGAAAGTGGTTTCTTTTCCGGGCAACGTACGAAGTGTCTGATCGATATAGGGTTTCAGATCGTAAACGATCCAATCCAGATAATGCGCCCCATAGAATTCCGCATTTGTATTGTTTTGTTCCTGTATCGCAAAGGCGGAGTATTCCTGAATGCGGGCATCCTGTGCATTTTCGATTCCGACAACGATCATGCCGGAAAAACCCTTGCGTTCTGCAGCTTCCATGGTTTGGCGGACCCCCCAGGAAACGCCGGCGTAGGAGGTTTCGTTGAAAAAGAGATTCTGTCCGTCATGCATATATAAAACGGGAAAATGCTCCCGCTTGCGTTTTTCATATTGGCGCGGCAGATAGATCTGTATATTGCGCGGTTTGTCATAAGGGATTTCCTTTTGTATCTGAATGATTTTACCCATGGTTTATCCTTTCTTTGGATCGCTCCTATACTTTACCCGAAATCGAGCGTTTAGAAAAGGATCCCCGCCGGACAAAGAAAAAGAGAGAGCCTTTTGCCCTCTCTTTTTCCGGAACCGCTTTTTCCTATTTCAACACCCTTCAAAAACAGAAGAATGGGGTTGATCCTTAATCCATGTGCATGCCGCCGTTGATGTCGATTTCTTCTCCGGTGATATACGAAGCCTCTTCCGATGCAAGAAACAGAATCGCTGCAGCGACTTCTTTGATCTCTCCGGGGCGACCGACAGGGATGTTCTCAATAATTTTGTCTGCCTGTTCCTTAGGCAATGTCTTCCAGATATCGGTATTGATCAAACCCGGGCATACACTGTTGTTGGTGATACCATGCATGGCATATTCGCGCGAAAAATTCTTGGCAAAACCGAGGTCCCCGGCTTTAGCGGCTGAATAGTGCGCGCCGCCGAAGATTCCGCCGCCCCTTTTCGCCGATACAGAAGAAAGATTCACAATACGCCCATATCCTCTTTCTTTCATCGCTGCCGCTGCCGGTTTGGTAATATTGAACATGCCGTAGAAGTTGACCTTAAAGATGCGTTCCACATCCTGAATGGTCATGTCGGCGATCGTGACTTTTTGCGAAATACCGGCATTGTTTACCAGCACATCCAGTTTACCGAATGTATCGACGACCTCTTGTACGGCTTTTTCACAGGCTTCCGGATCGGTTACATCCAGATGGATGGGCAGGGCTTTTCTGCCTAATTCTTCAATCAGTGCGCAGGTATTTTGCGCCCCGGCAAAATCCAGGTCTGCAATAGCCAGATCCGCACCGGCTTTCGCAAATTCCAACGCGGTGGCGCGTCCGATCCCTTTTTCCGATCCGGCGCCGGTAATTAAAACAACACGTCCGTCAAATGTAAACATTACTTTGCCTCCAAAAGTTCTTTTGCTTGTGCTACGATATTTTCCACCGTGATTCCATTAAGTTCGAGAAGTTTCTCATACGGAGCCGATTCCCCGAAAGCATCCTGAATCGCTACGATACGCTGCAATGCACCGCCTTTTTGTGCCACAACTTCCGCCACGGCAGAACCCAGTCCATTGTATTTGTTATGGTCTTCCACCGTTACGATCCGGCCGGTCTGTATGCAGTTACCCACTTCTTCCTCATCGAGCGGTTTAATCGTATGCATGTCTACCAAACGAACGGATACACCCTCTTTTTCCAAGGCATCGGCCGCTTCTATCGCCAGGCGTACGGTATCGCCGTTGGCAATAATGGCTACATCGCTTCCTTCGCGAATGACTTTCGCTTTGCCCAGTTCAAAAGTATCCTCTTCCGAATAGATTATCGGCATGGCGTCCCGGGTAAAGCGCAGATATACGGCACCATCGTGTTCTGCCGCAGCGCGTACCAGCTTTTTCGTTGCATAATAGTCTGCAGGCATCACAACCGACATATTGGGTAAAGTACGTAAAACTCCCATGTCTTCAATTGCCTGATGCGAACCGCCGTCATTGGCGGGAGTTAGCCCCCCGTGCGAGCAGGCGATTTTCACATTCAGATTCGGATACAGGATCGACTGGCGGATCTGTTCGCCCATTCGCATGGAACCGAAAATAGCATAGGTGACAATAAACGGGATCTTGCCGGTTGTGGCAAGGCCTGCGGCAATCCCTGCGCAGTTTTGTTCCGCGATACCTACGTTTACATATTGATCGGGCAGCGCCTTTTTGAATTCACTCGTCTTGCAGGATTTTCCGATATCCGCATCGATCACGTAGATATTCGGATTTTCTTGTCCCAAAGAAACGACTTCTTCTCCAAATGCGTCTCGTGTTGCAATCTTTTTGCTGTCCGCCATTACTTCAGCCCGCCTTTCAGTTCTTCTACCGCCTGTGCATATTGTTCGTCATTCGGTGCTTTTCCGTGCCAGTCGCAGACATCTTCCATAAAGGAAACCCCGCGGCCCTTCTTCGTATTCAAAATGATCGCTTTGGGTTTTCCATTGTCCTGATAGCGGATCTGCTCCAGCACATCTACAATCTGCTGCATATCATTGCCGTCTACAACGGAATACGCATCCCATCCGAATGCAACGAATTTCTTGATAAAATCATGATTATCATTGACTTCCCAGGTGTAACCATCCAGCTGCAGCTGATTATTGTCTACAAAAGCAATCAGATTGTCCAAATGATAATGCGCCGCACTCATAATCGCTTCCCAGATCTGTCCTTCCTGCATTTCTCCGTCACCGAGCATGGCGAAAACGCGATAGTCCTTTTTGTCCCGCTTGCCGGCTAATGCCATGCCGGTCGCGGCGGATAATCCCTGTCCCAACGAACCGGTGGAAATATCAATCCCGGGCAGTTTTTTCATATCCGGATGCCCCTGAAAAGGAGACCCGTACTGGCGTAGAGTATAGATGGTTTCTTTCGGTACAAAGCCCAAATCGGCCAGAACGGCATACTGGATCGGTGCCACATGACCCTTGGAAAGAACAAAGCGGTCTCTGTCATCCCATTTGGGATTGTTAGGATCGATATTCATTTCTCCGTAGTAGACGGCTACGATCGCATCTGTGCAGGAGAGCGCTCCGCCCGGATGGCCGCTTTGTGCCTTGTGAATCATCGTCAGAACGTCTATGCGGCGATCGATGGCGATTTGTTTGAGTTCTTCCACAGTTTTCTTCATTTTCTTACTCCCTTTCCTTCTTTCGTACTTCAACGCCCGCTAAGCGTTCAAAATACTTGACGATGCTTCCGTGGTCTTCTTCCATCTGTCCGGCCACTTTTAACGATTGCATAATTTCATACAGCTGCGCGGACAAAGGTACCGGACAGTCAATCGCATTGGCTTCATTCAATACGTTCCGGATGTCTTTTCGATTGATCGAAATACGTCCACCCGGTTTGAAATCCCGATTGAGTATCATAGGTGCTTTTGCATCCAGCATGACACTGCCGGCCGCGCCGCCTCGTATGGCTTCATAGACTTTCTCGACGTCGGCACCGGCTTTTTGCGCAAGGACCAGAGCTTCCGATAAAGAAGCGATATTCATATTTACGATGATCTGATTAGCCAGTTTCGTTACACAGCCGCTACCGACAGGCCCTGTCAAAATGGCCGAAGCGCCCATTTTCAGATAATACGGTTTCAGTTTTTCAAACACATCGGCCGAACCGCCGGCCATAAAGGACAAAGTGCCGTCCATGGCTTTGGGTTCGCCCCCGCTGACCGGGCAATCGACAAAGTGCACGCCGATCCGTTCCAGACGCTCCCCGAACGAACGGGCTTCATAAGGGCTTACAGAACTCAGATCCGATACGATCTGCCCCGGTTTCAGATGGGTGGCAAGGCCTGTTTCGGAAAACAGAGCCATGTCCACTATCGGTCCGTTGGGCAGGATGGTAAAAATAATCGGGCATTGTGCCGCAATACTTGCATAATCACCATATTCCGCCCCGGCCTCGGTTAAAACGGCGACCGCTTCTTCGACGATATCGTTCACCATCAATGGCACACCTTTGCGTAAAAGATTCAGTGCCATGGGCCGGCCCATAATGCCCAGCCCGATAAATCCGATTTTTTGCATAGCCACTCCTTACTTCAGCATATTCGGCAGGAACATGGAGATCTGCGGAATATAGGTAACCAGCAATAATACAATCAGGGAAGAAAACAGAAGCAGCATCGTCGGCTTCAGGATTTTTTCCAGGGAGATTTGCGAAACGGAACAGGCCACATACAGATTCACGCCGACAGGCGGTGTGTACAAACCGATCGCCAGGTTTACGATCATAACCACACCCAAATGGACCAGATCCACACCGAGCGCTGTAGCTACGGGGATAAACAAGGGGGTGAAGATATACAGTGCCGATGTGGAGTCCAAAAGCATGCCGGCAATCAGCAGGACGATATTGACGATAATGTAGAAAATAATCGTGCTCCCGCCGGTAAAGGTCGTAAATGCCGTAGTAATGACTTCTTTGATTCCCGATACCGTCAACACCCAGGCAAAGATGCTTGCATTGGCCGTAATCCACATAATGGTTGCCGAAGTCGATATCGAATCAATAAAGAGACTGCGAATGTCTTTGAGTTTGAGTTCCCGGTAGACAAACAGACCGACAACCAGACCGTATACCGCCGAGAAAGCCGCCGCTTCCGTAGGAGTAAAGATCCCGCCGTAAATACCGCCCAGTATAATCACCGGCATCAGAAGTCCCCAGAAGGCATCGCGGAAGGCAAGCCATCTTTCTTTTCCGCTCGCTTTTTCTTTTGTGACGAGATTGCAGTTTTTGTTGCCGTAGATCAGCGCGGTTACAGCAAAGCCGATCCCCATCAGGAGTCCCGGTATCAAACCGCCCATAAACAGTTTTCCGACCGATGCCCCTGCAATCGAACCGTATACAACAAAGGTAATGGAAGGCGGGATGACCACCCCGATCGCTCCGGATGTTGCCATCAGCGACGAGGCAAAGGGTACATCGTATCCGCTGGAGGCCATGGCAGGAATCATAATCATGCCCAGGGCGGCCACCGTTGCGGGACCGGAACCGGAGATCGCCGCAAAGAAACAGGCTACGGCAACGCACACCACCGCCATACCGCCTTTTCTGTGGCCGACCGCGGTGTCGGCCAATTTGATCAGTCGTTTGGAAATACCCGCTTTATCCATAATGTTTCCGCCCAGGATAAAGAAGGGAATCGCCATAAGTACCCACTTGCTTGTAGAAGAATAAATATTGATCGGAATCGTGATGAGGTCCACGCCTTCTACAATCAGTGCCAACATGCTCGATACACCCAGCGCAATGGCTATCGGTGTTGAGATCGCCAACAGGATGGCGAAAGATATGAATAATACAGCAGCCGTCATTATAATACATCCCCCGGTTTCGCTTTAAACGCATCCACCAGACGCAGCAGATGGCGGATAAAGATCAGTATGGCGCCGATGACTACAAAGGAACCAAAGATCCACTCAGGCCATTGCATAGTCGGCGTTTTCTGGTTCAGCAGCAATTCTCCCGCAACCATGCGGATGCCGTAGAAAATGATCAGTATCAGATAGATATTGGTCAGAACCAGTGCAAAGATACGGCAGAACTTCTGCATCCGGAAGGGCATGCGTTCAAACAAGACCGTTACGCCCAGATGTTCTTTTCTTTTTGCCGCAATCGATGTTCCCATGAGCGTTACGAGCACAAACATATTCACGGAAATCTCTTCAGTAAACGAGAGAGACAGACCTGCAAACTGCCGCATGATGACATTTGCAAAGGTAATCAGCGTCATGACAGCCAGGCTGACATACGATACGGTTTCTTCAATTTTGTCGAATACTTGTCGCATACTTTGCTCCTTATTCCAGACCGGTCAGATTAAACGCGCGATCCGCTTCTTCCCCGTATATTTCGGCATACCGGGCAATCATCGGCTGAACCACCGCTTTAAACGCCGCCATTTCTTCTTCTGTCGGAATGTAGACATCCATCCCGGAATCCATGAACTTTTGACGCAGTTCCAGTTCTTCCTTTTCCACCTTGTCTCTTCCCCAGTTTGCGGCTTCTGTAGCGGCTTCCTGCAAAAGTGTCTGTGTTTCCGGGGTGAGTCCGTCCCAGACCCGTTGGTTTACAACAAATAAGTATTGTTCGTATGTGTAATTCCATTCGGTCATATATTTTTGAATTTCAAAAACATTGGCTGAATTGGTTACACTGTAACCATTTTCCTGTCCATCCAGCGTTCCCTGCTGCAGGGCCGTGTAAACTTCTCCCCACGACATCGCGACGGGATCGGCCTTGAAGGCCTGCCAGAATTCCCGGTAAATCTGCCCGCCCGGAATACGGATCTTCAAACCGAAGATATCCTCCGGTGTGCGAATGGTGCGTTCGTTATTCGTAATCTGGCGGAATCCGTTATGCGTGGATGCCAGATAATGCAATCCCTTTTCTTTCAGTAATTTTGCATAGAAGGGGCCGCCTGTCGTATCGATTACTTCTCTTGCCTCGGTATAGTCCGCAAAGAGCCAGGGCAAGGCTCCCACCATCAGTCTCTGATCGATCGCGGCAAGAACCGACGTCGCATAAGCGGAGATATCGGTGGCTCCCTGGGCTACCATTTCCACGCCCTTGGACATATTGCCGCCTGCCAGCTGATCATCCGAAAAGACGCTGATCTGAATATTGTTACCGGAGCGTTCGGCTACAATTTCTGCAAATCGCTGCGCGGATACCGTATCGGTTGCGATTGCGGTCCCGTTTGTTGTCATGCGGAGCCTCATGCGCGGATACTTGTCGGTATCGCCGGTTTGTTCGACGGTGCTTCCGGATGTGCAGCCGGAAAGCAGACTGACAACCAGTACAATGACCAACAAGCATGCGGTGCCTCGCAGCCCTTTGTGTTTTTTTACTCTCATTTACCTAACTCCCTTAGTTTGTATTTGGTTCTTTTGGCTTTACCTTTGATATAGCGTTTTCCTGCTTCCTGTGAAATGATCTTGCTGTCCCCTCCTTTGATGCAATATCCTTTCGTCATCGCGACTGTTTGCGTTTGCTTGCCTCTTGTTTGACACGGGAGAAAAGCAAGATCATACAAGCCGCTATAGCAAGGAGTGTAGAATACGGATAGTAACTCTCGTTTTTCATAACTCCGGCTAAACCGAACAGTATCAGTGCCCCGCCGATGGTTAAAAAGACCAACGACTGTTTGCGATCCGGTGCGGGATTCTGCCCGCTCTTCTTTTTTTCCTTCTCTTCTTGTGTGTAGGAAAATACGTGGGAAAGTGCTGAGATAGGATTGCCACCAAATGCGATAACAATGCCTGTGACAAAAACGGCGATACCAATGAGCAACAGTATGCTATGTATCATGATTTCTCCTGACGGTTCGCGGCGCAGGCCGCTGTGGGAAACGATAACATCGTTTTTTTAAACCCTGACGCAATATCGCATACAATTATCATTTTTATTGTTCATGTAATGTTAGATTATTGTATGCAATCTGTTAAGTGTAATAATACAATCCTTGGAAGGCCCTATCAAGCCTTTTCTTATTAATTATTTAGTTGTCATTTATAATCAATTGATTTCACAATCAAGTCTGAAATTTATCACAATAAACCCTTGTCAAATGTGGTATAC
Organism: Tissierellia bacterium; assembly: GCA_012519495.1. Taxonomy (GTDB): domain Bacteria; phylum Bacillota; class Clostridia; order Tissierellales; family Peptoniphilaceae; genus JAAYQA01. The sequence goes on from JAAYQA010000084.1 coordinate 36,528, forward strand.
TGAAAGAAAATCGTATGCAATCAATTATGATTTTGTACACTTGCCTATAGGAGGTTTGTATGAGAACCCCGGAATCTTCGGCGGATATCGCTTATGATTATATTTTGGAGTCCATCTCGTCAAGAAAATTAAAAGGCGGCGAACGTCTGAATGAAAGTACCATCGCTACGGCATTGGATATGAGTCGTACGCCCGTGCGGGAGGCCATCCGCCGGCTGCAGCAAGACGGCTTGGTAGAAGTAAGAAAGAACCAGGGCAGTTTTTTGCGGAAATATACCTATTCGGAAATGGCAGACGGCTACGAGATTACCGCTATGCTGACGCAAATGGCGGTTCGCCATCTGGCGGAAAAATACGAAACACTGGACCCGGCCGGCTTAGCGGACATCCGCAATACCATTGAACGCATGGATACGTATCAGAAAGAAGGAAAGAAACAGGAATGGGTTGCTCTGGATATGTATTTTCACAATTGCCTGATCGAACTTACAGGAATCTGGCAGCTGGTCCATACCTATCAGAATTTGATGGTCTGGGTCAATCAGGTACTCTGGCTCATCTCCCCTGTCTTTATCGATCTGGAACGTTCCACCGGCGACCATCGTGAGATCATGCGCCTCATCGCCGAAAAAGATCCGGAAGCCGCCGGACGCTATGCCTTTGAACACCAACTGCGCACCGTTAAGCTGATGCGCACACTGGGTGAGATTAATGATGAAGTAAAATGAAAAAATCTGCTTCCCTTTCACAGAGAAGCAGATTTTTCTATTTTTTCAATAAACCCTCGGCGACCTCGTCGCGTTTTTCTCTTCCAAACAGCTGTTCGGTAATCATCAGGGCAAAGTCCATGGCAAAAGCCGGCCCTTTACCGGTAATCAGCGGCCCGTCTGTTACGATGCCGTCATTTACATGCGTGCCTTCCCGGATATCGGCTTCTACGCCGGGATACGCCGTAAAGCGGCGGCCGGCCAAAACCCCTGCCGCATCCAGAGCCAGCGGAGCGGCACATATGGCGCCGACCGTTTTGTCCTTTTGCAGCTGCGAACGGATCATTTTTTGTACCCGTTCATCGGCGGCCAGATTGGTTGCGCCCGGAAGCCCGCCCGGGAGCACCACGGCATCGGCTTCTTCTTCGCCGGTGAAAACTCCGTCGGCCATCACGGTGACAGCATGCGCACCGGTTACTTTCTCTTCCTTATGAATGGAGAGCGTCCGTACCTCGGCGCCGGCTCTTCGCAGCACATCCACCGGGGTGAGCGCTTCCACTTCTTCAAACCCATTGGCCAGTAAAACGATCACTTTCATTGCATCACCTCGCTATAATTCATACCCTTTTATATCTTATATAAATACCATCGGAAGGTGGCAGCTTCATAACGCAACTCATAGCGGCGCTCTATACCGCCCCATTCGCTCTGGCACGCGTAGGTCAGCATAAGATTGCCCGCGCGCTTGTCTTCTTTTCGCCACAGCACCCGGTCTACGCCGATCACCTGCAGCTCGCCTTCTTCATTTGCAATCCGATAGCGCAAAGGCACCGGCAAGCCCTCTTTCTGAAAATAAGCGATCATTTCAATTTCTTTCATCATGGTTTTCATAACGGATCCTCTTTACAGTAAACTGGCCATCATCGGATAGTCTTCTTCAGCAATTACACCGCCGATCACCGGATGAATTCCTGAATCCAAAAAGCTGCTCCGATACAAGGCGGTCTGTCCGTATTTGTTTCTTACTTGGTCCACCGTGCGATCCAGCTGTACGGCTTCTTCGTCCCAGGTTTCAAAAAAACTCAGCTGGGTTACATCATTGGGAGACAAACGTCCGACACTGACACCGAGCTGGCGCAGCGGCTCACCTTCCCACAATTCCCGAAACAGGGTTTTGACCATCGAATAAATCCGTGCAGTACTGTCGGTCGCGCTATAGAGGGTCCGCTCCCTGCCGTATCCTACAAAAGAATAATTGCGGAAATGGACATTCACTAAACGCGTATACATCCGATGCGCGCGCAATCGCATACACACGGTCTCGGTGAGTCCCAAAAGTACCAGCAGCGCATCTTCTTCCGTTTCCACATCAAAAGCCGTTGTCGTGGAGTTGCCCACGCTTTTGGGTGGCGGTCCTTCATTTTTCACCGGGGAATTTTCAATCCCGTTGGCATATTCCCAGATCGTCAGACCCGGTTTTTTCAGCCAGTGCAGAATATAGTCCCGGTCCAGTGCCGCCAGATCACCGATCGTCCAGATGCCGCGGTCATTTAATTTCTTTTTTGTGCGCCGACCCACCATAAAGAGATCCTCGACCGGAAGAGGCCACATTTTCCGTTTTATTTCTTCCCGATATAAAGTATGTACCCGGTCCGGCTTTGTAAAATCCGATGCCACTTTGGCCAGCAGCTTGTTTTCGCCTACTCCGATATTCACGGTAAAGCCCAGCGTGGTTTTAATACGCTCGCGGATTTCCTCTGCCACATCCAAAGGATCACGCTTCCCCTGATAATCCAAAAACACCTCGTCTACCGAATAGCGCTGTACATACGGCGAATATTCCCGGATCAATGCCACCATGGAATCGCTGGCTACGACATAGCGCTCATATTGCGGCGCCACACTGATCAGCGACGGACATTTCTGTACCGCCGAATACACGGTTTCGCCGGTTTGTATCCCGTAGGCCTTCGCAGGAATCGACTTGGCCAGAACAATGCCTCTTCTTTTTTTAACATCTCCGCCAACGATCGACGGAATATCCCGTAAATCCAACGTTTCTCCGTGTTGAAGGCGCCAGGCCGCTTCCCAGGACAGATACGCGGAATTGACATCGATATGAAAAATCTTTCTGTGCATCTACTTCGCCTCCGTGTTTACAGTATACACGAACATATGTTCTGTGTAAAGTTCTTCTTCCTTTTGCATTTTGTAAATTCTATGTTATAATGAGTAGGCTCAACGGGATGTGGCGCAGTTCGGTAGCGTACTAGTATGGGGTACTAGGGGCCGCAGGTTCGAATCCTGTCATCCCGACCAAAAAGAGGTCATTGCATTTTTGCAATGACCTTTTTCTTATGTATGGATGACTCGCGCTTGTCCGGACAAAGCGATTCGCACACCGCGATGTCTTCGTGTAAAATAGAAACAGAAGGAAGGTGATTTTTTGAAAAAAATCGCAAGCTTTGCGCTCAATCACGATGTGCTGCAAAAGGGCATGTATCTCTCCCGCACCGACGGCGATATTCTGACCTATGACCTGCGCATGCGGGTTCCCAATCAGGGGGATTATCTGGACAATGCCGCCATCCATACGTTTGAACATCTATTTGCTACCTTTGCACGCAATACATCGGACCAAAACCAAATCGTCTACTTTGGGCCCATGGGTTGCCGGACCGGTTTTTATCTGCTGACGCGCGACGCGCTGCCGCATACCGGCGCCATACAGCTCACCAAAGACGCCATGGACTTTATCGCAAACTACAACGAAGAAATTCCCGGCACAAAAAAAGAAGAATGCGGAAACTATAAAGAACACGATCTGCAGGGAGCCCGGGCCATTGCCAAAGACATGCAAACCGTATTGGCCGACTGGACCGAACAGGACCTCGCCTATCCCGAAGCCCCCGAAGGAACTTTCGTATAAAATAAAGAAAGACATCGCCTGTATGACGATGTCTTTTTCTTATTCTCCGATTTGTTTTTGCAGCTCTTCCATTGCCCGCTGCAGCTGAATATCGGTATCTATAAACTCCGGTCCGAAGGAAAGTACCTCTTCCGGCGGGGCTACTTCAATATCCGGCACGACACCGATCTCATGGATTTTTCGTTCTTCCGGTGTGTAGTATTCGCTGACCGTCAGTTTAAAACCGCTGCCGTCATCCAAGGGAATAATGCGCTGCACAATGCCTTTGCCAAATGAGGTCTCTCCGATAATCGGCGCACGTTCATAGTCCTGTATGGCGCCGGCGAGTATCTCCGACGCCGACGCAGAGCCCTTGTTGATGAGTACCGTCATGGGAATGGCATCCATTTTTCGATCCGAACGCTCTACCACTTCCTGTCCGTTTTTTGTGCGGGTAATCACAACCGGTCCTTCCGGCAGTAGATCATCGGCAATGGCCAGCACCGAATCCAATAGTCCCCCGGGATTGTTGCGCAAGTCCAGTACAATGCCTTGGGCACCCTGTTCTTTTATTTCTTTTAGCGCATTACTGAAATACCGGTCGGTATTCTCATCAAAAGAGGAAATGGCCAGATAACCGATCGTATCGTTCAGCATTTCGCCCTGTGCGGAGATAATATTGATGATCTCCCGGGTAATTTCCAGATCAAATTCTTCCGGCGGGCGCTCCGGGGAAAGTCGGCGGATCGTGATGTTCACATTGGTGCCGGCCTCGCCCCGCATTTCTTTTACCGCAGCGTCCATTTGGTCGCCGGTGTATTCTGTGCCTTCTATTTTGATGATTTTGTCGCCCGGTTGGATCCCGGCCCGTTCACCGGGGGTATCGCGTATCGGTGCGACAACCGTGATCAGATTGTCTTCTTCACCGGGTGAAACCGTAATGCCGATACCGCCGAAGCTGCCCGCATTGTCTTCCATCAGCGCGGTAAATTCATCGGCGTTCATATATTGGGAATAAGGATCCTCCAGCGAAAGAAACAAGCCCTTGAGCATCCCTTCATTCATTTCTTCTTCCGTTGTATCAAAAAGATAATTCTGCTGGATAAAAGTTTTCAAATATTCCGCTTTTTCCAGCGTTTGTCCGGTATCGGTATCAACGCCTTCGGGGATTACGGCATCCCGGTATTCCCATTCGGCCCGGGCCTGTCCGAGCTGATACCCTCCATATAAAGCCAAAAGAATCAATAGCATGGCAGCGATTCGGTTTTTCACACACTTCACACCTTTCTCATCCTGATTATATCCGTTTTATTGGTTTGTGAACAGAGTACCGGAAAGCAACATCGCTAAACCGAAATACAAAAGCCATACCGCAAGAGCAATACACATACTGATGAAAAAACGCGTAAACGGTTTGAACAACGGTATGCGGGAAAGGATACTGATCCCCCACATGCCCGCAAAGGCCAACAGCAAGGGAATGAGACCTGCCTGCGTATAGACCGGCAGCATTAAACACAGGGAAAACCACGGAACCACCCAAATGGGAAACGCCTCCAGGGCTTGTACCGGGCGCCGGTAGCTCTGCGATATCCCGTCCATTACGATATCCACATACGGCCCGTGCACCAATAGTTCAAACGTGTGCCCCTTATAAGAAAACGAAAGCACATCTCCGGTCAGGATCCGAAACGCTTTGTTCTTCTCCAGAAGGACATGGCCTTCCGCCTCCAGACGCAAGTGCGTTTGCAAGCGATTCATTTGCAAATGTATCGGTACGGTCTTTTTTCCGATCTCAATCATCCAGGTTTTATTCACATCGGCTTCCTTCCCAAAAAAAAAGCTGCTTCCTAAGAAACAGCTCTTGTATTCCTACTGCAGGTAATTCATCGGATTGACTTTTGCTCCGTTCAGGATGACTTCAAAGTGCAGATGCGGGCCGGTCGACAAACCGGTGTTTCCCACTTCTCCGATCGATTGTCCCTTTTCCACCCACTGGCCCGAACTGACATAAAAAGCGTTCATATGACCATAGAGCGTGACCATGCCGTTTCCGTGGTTAATCATCACGCAGTTGCCATAGCCGCCATTCCAGGCAGAGAGTATCACGGTGCCGGACTGTGCGGCAACCAGCGTACTGCCGGTAGCTGCTCCTACGTCAATCCCTGTATGGTGATGGTAGACGCCCGAAATCGGGTGAATGCGTCCGCCAAAGGTGTCGGTAATGCGATACGAAGCCGGTACCGGCCAGGCCAGTCCGTCTCCTACCGAAGCGTAATCCGGCGTCGAATCCAGATTGTTTTGTGCCTGTGCGGCACGCTCCTGGGCTTCTAATTTGGCTCTTTCCGCTTCATCGGCTGCAGCGGCTTCCGCCTCTCTGGCGGCCTGCTCGGCTGCGATGCGGGCGGCTTCGGCTGCGGCGGCTTCTTCTTCCAGCCGACGTTTTTCAGCCGCAATCCGCTCAGCTTCAATGCGGGCTTCTTCGATCAGTTCGGCGATGCGTCCTTCCGCTTGCTGAAACTCAGCGGTCAGCACATCGATCAGTTCTTCCTGATCATTGATCTGGCTTTGCAGCTGTGAAACATAATTGCCTTTTTCTTCCGAAACAACTTCCAGCGCCTTCTTTTCTTCCTGCAGTTCCGTTTCCTTCTCCAGAAGTTCCGCTAAATCCCGGTCCAGATTCTTTTTAACCGTTTCCAGTTTTTCCCGGTCGCTTTTTAAAGCCTCAATCAGACTGGTATCGTAGTCCGCCAAAGACTGCATCATCTGACCACGTGTCAAAAGCTCCGACAGATTCTCCGAACTTAAAAGAACCTGCATATAAGAACCTTTGGGGCTCTTGAACATGACATTGACACGCTCGGCAAAGAGTTTTTCATTTTCTTCTATACGCTGCTCCAGCCGGCGGATTTCCTGTTTGTTTTTCTCGATATTATCGTTTAAAACGGAAATCTCACCTTCAATGACGCGTATGTTCTCGTCCAGATTCGTGATCGTGGCGTCCAATTCCGCAATCTCATCCAGAACGCTGTTTTTCTCCGATTCTTTAATCTGTATGCTTTCTTGTGTTTCATTCATTTTTTGCTGGCGTTTTTCGTTTTCCTGACGCAGCGTATCGATACTGTTCGCAAACACAGGAGTGACCGGCCCAATCAGCAAAATGAAAGCCAATACGGCCGCGATTCCTTTTTTGTGCTGCATACTTTATCCCCCTTGTCTTAAATCCTGCGGTACTTGCGAAGCGAAAACAAACTCCCAAGCATCCCCACACCGGCTCCCATGACCGCGAATATGATGACAAATTCCTTGCGTATCAGCAGTGGATGCATCATCTGGCTGGATGAAAGCTGAAAAAACTGTTCACTGTACCGTTCAAACAATTCCCGATATCCCAAATAGATAAGCAGAAATGCGACGGCAGCTCCCACCAATCCGAAGAGCATACCTTCAATAACGAACGGGCCTTCGATCATGCCGGATCCTGCGCCCACATACCGCATAACTTCGATCTCTTTTTCCCTTGCCACCACGGTCAGTTTGATCGTGTTGGAAATGACGAAAAAGGAAATCAGAACCAGCGCGGCTACCACAATAATACCGGCATATTGTACCGTGCGTGAAATCGCTTCAATCCGGTCAATCAAATCCTGCGAATAATTGACCAGGTCCACGCCCGGCATCGTTCGGATGTCTGATACAAACTGGTGCGATTCGTTAATATCAGCCAGAACAACTACATAATACGGTTGAAATGCACCTACCATACCTTCCAGAAGATAGCCTTTTTCTTCCCAGGAGTCCTTGAAGATCTCATAAGCTTCTTCTTTCGTATAAAATCTGAGTTCGGCAATCCCCGCGTCATCACGCAGATGATCATCGACGGCTTTTGCGTCTTCTGCCGTGATTTCTTCCAAAAGAAAGATCGTAATATCGCCGACACTTTCCTGCGTATCCCGCATAAAAATATTGATATTCAGCAGGATTAAAAGCATGGCACCCAGCATCAAAAGCATAGTCGTTACAGAAAACACCGATGCAAAACCCATTCCCTTATGCCGCCAAACGCCTTTGATTCCGTCGCGGATGATATTCTTTCCGATTCTAAGCCTGGACAGAATACGCACCCCCTTCTTCATCGCGTACAAGGTGCCCGCTGTGCAGCTCCAGCACGCGCTTTCGCATGCGGTTGACGATATCGGAAGCATGGGTGGCCATAAGAATGGTGGTACCCGTATTGTTTATATCGCGCAATGCCCGAAGAATTTCCCATGAGGTGTCCGGGTCTAAGTTTCCCGTCGGCTCATCCGCAATCAGTAAAGCCGGATTGTTCACCATGGCCCGCGCAATGGATACGCGCTGGCGTTCTCCGCCTGAGAGCTGATTCGGATAGGATCCTGCTTTTCTCGTTAAATCCACCAGTTCCAGAACATCGGCTACTTTTCGTTTGATCTGCGCGTTCGGATAACCGAAGATCTCCAGCGCAAAGCTGATATTATCGAATACGGTCCGATCGTCCAGCAAACGAAAGTCCTGAAAAACCACACCCATACTCTGCCGGTGTCTTGGAATGCGCCGGGCACGAATCGATGCTACATTGTTTCCCTGATAGAGCACCTTCCCGAAATTGGGAACTTCTTCCCGGAGCAACAGCTTGATTAAGGTGGATTTACCCGCTCCCGATTCTCCGATCAGAAAAACAAATTCTCCCGGAGCAATATGAAAGCTCACATCATCGAGCGCACGAACCTGATTTTTATAGACACGGGAGACATTTTGAAATTCGATCAAATTCATCGCCTCCGGTTCTTGTGTACGCGCAAAAATAGCGCGTTACACACGTTATCGGGAATATTATACCATAAAGTTACAAAAATGTTACAAAAACATTGCAAAATTCCAACAAATTTATAATTAATCTTTTTTAAGCGCCTTTTTTTTCTGGTTCGGTATTGCTATACTGATACCGAGGTGGTTATGATGAAGGCTCTTAAGAAAGAACTTCGTGATTCAATGATACGAAAACGGGACGCTTTGCCCGAAGAGAAACGAAAAGAATATACGGAGATTATAACAAATTGCATCTTATCGCAAGAAGAAGTGAAAAATGCAAAAGGCATTTTTTGTTTTGTCGGTTTCGGATCGGAACCGGATACAAGGAAACTGATTCAAACCCTGCTTACAGACGGAAAACGGGTCTTTATACCCAAAACAGAAAAAGGGAATCCCGTTATGAAGATGGCGGAAATCCGTTCTTTGAATGAATTGGAAATCGGACATTACGGCATCCTCTCTCCCAAAGAAGACCACGCAAACTGGGGTGAGCGCTCCGATGCAGATGTGGTTCTCGTACCGGGCGTCCTTTTTGACAAACGCGGGTACCGTATCGGTTACGGAGCTGGGTTTTATGACCGCTTTCTCGCAGGCAGCCCGGCGCCTTACAAATTGGCTGTTGGCTATTCCATGCAGGTTGTAGACAGCGTACCTGTGAACGAGTTCGATATTCCTGTCGACGCTTTTATCAGCGAGATGGGGATTCGGCATTTTGATTGATATGAACGCGCGCATAACAGGAACCCGGGCAATGGGCATCCGGCTTCCGATTATTAAAAAAGGAAACGATCTGGCTGCATCCGTCGTCGATGCTCTTGCCCGGGGCATGGAAAACGGTGAGTTCACACTGAAAGACCGCGATATTGTTGCCGTCACGGAATCGATTTTAGCCCGTTGCCAGGGAAATTTTGTAAATCTCTCTACGGTAACAAAAGAACTGCAGACTAAATACAAAGAAGGCATCGGCGTTGTCTTTCCGGTCCTGTCAAGAAACCGCTTTTCGCTCATATTGGAAGCGGTCATCCGGACCGGTCTGCCCGTAACCGTCGTTCTTACCTACCCCACCGATGAAGTCGGCAATCAGCTGATGCATGTGGAAACCCTGATCGATCACAATATCAACCCCTATACCGACGTATTCACGGAAGAAGAGTACCGGAAAATGGCAGGTGCATCCTTCCATCATCCGTTTACCGGGATCGACTATGTACAGCTCTATAAGGACATGGGGATCGATGACAATGTGACGCTGGTATTCTCCAATGACCCTGTTGCCGTACTGCAATACACCGATGAGGTCCTGGTAGCCAATATTCACGACCGGCACAATGTGAAGCGAAAGCTTTTGGAAGCCGGCGCCAAAACCGTGTACGCACTGGACGAAATCTGTGCCACCCCGGGAGAAGAAGGCTATAATCCGATGTTTGGCCTCTTGGGGTCCAATCTGTCTTCCGACAAGCAGCTCAAACTCTTCCCCCGTGATTCGGAGGAATTCGTGTTTTCTTTGCAAAAGCGCCTGTATGACCGCTTTGGCGTTAAGATGGAAGTCATGGTCTATGGAGACGGTGCCTTCAAAGACCCGGTCGGAAAAATATGGGAACTGGCCGATCCGGTCGTATCGCCCGGCTTTACCCGCGGACTGGAAGGCATGCCGAGCGAACTTAAACTGAAATACGTAGCCGATAACGAATTTGCGCACCTGGAAGGAGAAGATTTGGGTCTTGCGATGCGCGAAAAAATCAAAGAACGAGGCACCCATCCGGTCGGACAAAAAGAGAGTGTCGGAACAACGCCACGTCATATTACCGATCTGTTGGGCAGTCTGGCCGATCTTGTAAGCGGTTCCGGTGACAAAGGAACCCCCGTTGTATTGGTGCAGGGTTATTTCGACAATTACGCGACCGAATAAAAGGAGTCGTCTATGAACGATGCTGTGATGGAACGATTAAAGCAAGCAGAGCCGGTTTTTTACCCGAACCCGCATTATGATCCGAAACAGATCCGCAAACAGGCAGATCCCAAGGTAGACGATGCTGCAAGGCGGCTGGAACGTTTCGCCCCGTTTCTTTCCCTGGCGTTTCCGGAAACCGAAACCTATAACGGAAAAATCGAAAGCCCGCTGGTACATGTGCCGCATTTGGCACACAGGTTGCGCGCCATGCATCCTTTTGCCGGGACTTTGTGGCTGAAAGATGACGCCCGTCTGCCTGTATCCGGTTCGATCAAAGCGCGCGGCGGCATTTATGAAGTCCTGCTCTTTGCCGAGCAGATCGCTCTGTCGCAGAATAAAATCACCACCGATTCCGACTACGCTGTATTTCAGGATCCTGCCATGCAGGCCTTTCTCTCAAACTATGAAATCTCGGTCGGTTCAACAGGCAATCTGGGTCTTTCCATCGGCATAATGGGACGCGCATTGGGTTTTCGGGTGACTGTGCATATGAGTGCCGATGCAAGACAATGGAAAAAGGACATGCTTCGTTCCATCGGCGCCCGGGTCATTGAATATAAAAGTGACTATGAAGAGGCGGTACGCTGCGGAAGAGAAGAAGCGGAACGTTCCGCCCATACGCATTTTGTCGACGATGAAAACAGCGAAGATCTCTTTCTCGGCTACGCGGTGGCCGGTATGCGGCTGAAAGAACAATTGCTGGCAGAAAACCTGACTGTAGATGCATCCCATCCCCTGTTTGTCTATCTGCCCTGCGGAGTCGGCGGCGGACCGGGCGGTGTAGCCTACGGCATACAAAACGCAATGGGGCCACATGCCCATTGTCTGTTTGTGGAACCCGTACAGGCTCCCTGCATGCTTCTTTCCATCCTGACGCAAACCCACGGCAAACGGAGCGTGAAAGACATCGGTCTGCACGGCAAAACCGAAGCAGACGGCTTGGCGGTCGGGCGCGCCTCCACCCTCGTCAGTCAGAAGATGACACCGCGTTTGGACGCCCTCTTTACAACAGATGACGCCTCCCTTTATACCCATCTGCGTCTTTTGTATGAGACCGAAGGCCTGTTTATCGAACCTTCGGCCGCCTCCACGTTCGCCGGTCCCTCTCTTGTGCAGACCTGGGGGCAGTATCCCGCAGAAAGCCTGCACGGCGCCAATCATATACTCTGGGCCACCGGCGGCGGTATGGTACCTGAAAAAGAACAACGGGACTTTTTGGCCCGTTAACGCAAAAAGAGCGGCATTCGTTGGAATGCCGCTCTTTTTATCGATTTCTATGGGATTAGATAACCGGTTCTTTCACCATACCGACGGCGTTGTCCACATTCAGAATAAACATCATACCGTTGCCGGGTTCTTCAATCTTCATATCTTCCGCAATGGTTTTTGCAATATGTTTCGCATCTTCGGTGGGTGCAATCACCATGAGTATTTCCTTTTCCGGTTCTACTTGAATATTGAAAAGCATTTTCTTTTCATGGATCCCGGCACCCCGCGCATGGATCAGTGTGCCCCCGCGCGCTCCGGCGCGTTCGGCGGCATCCATGACATCGTCCGCCTTGTCCTTGTCTACTATGGTAAAGATCGCTTTATAGGTCACTTCTGCCTCCTTGTCGATTTCACTTGCGTTTAATCCACTGCCTGCCATACCGAATGATCGCATAATGTCGATGGCAATCAGTATGCCTGTATTCTTTTCCTGCAGCTTGTATTCATCGATCGCCATGCGAAAAAAGGCATCTTCGTCTTCTTTCGGCACAATCAGCATCGCAATTTCTTTTTTTACCTCATCGATTCCCAGCCATTGTAGAACCCGGTTTCGGGCGGTTCCGTGACCGAGAAAGATCGTATGGCCGGTGTTTCGGATTTTTTCTGCCGAACGGCAAAACGGAGTTGCGAGTCCGTGCTGCAACACCGCAAGAAGCATGGTGCTGTCGCTATTTGTCAGCATTTGCTTTCATCTCCTTTCGTGATTGTCTCGCGTAAATGAGACCAAGCACTTGTATGGCAACGGTGGGTGTCATGGCAATCAAGGCAATGACGCCGAATCCATCGGCCAAAACATCCGCCGTGGGTACAATGGATGCAGCCCCCTGTGCATAAGCAAGGATAAAGGTAGCGGCCATCGGTCCGGACGCTACCCCGCCCGAGTCAAAGGCCAGGCCGGTAAACAACGGTTTGGAAAAAAACGACATGGCACACGCCAGTCCAAAGCCCGGCAGAAGAATATGCCACAACTGCAGTCCGGGGAGCCAGATCCGAAGGGCTGACAAAGCCACCGCGACCCCCACGCCCAAGCTCAGAGAAAGCAAAATATAACTCCGTCTGATCGCACCGGCGGTAACATCCTCCACCTGATCGGATAAAACGTGCACAGCCGGTTCGGCCAGAATTACAACCAGCCCCATCAAAAAGCTGATTCCGACAAAGAGAATCCCGCTCCCATAGCCGGCCAGGCCCGACCCGATATAAATGCCGACATCCATAAATCCGATATTGACTCCGGTTAAAAAGAGTACCAGACCGATAAAGGTATAGACAAAACCGATGAAAATGCGGCGGTTCTGCCTGCGCGGCGCTTTTTGGATAAAGGCCTGAAACAGGGCAAATGTAATAATAAGCGGTATGACGGCAACGAGCACTTCAATCACGACCTGCAGGAATTCGCCCAGCACATGGCCCCAAAAAGAAGCGTACTGCGCCGCTTCAACGGTTTGGGCACGCAATTCCTGATTTCCTGTCAGTATGCTCATAATCGCGACGGCCAGAATCGGACCGATGGAACAAATTCCGACATAGCCGAATACATCGTCATCAGACGACTTGTCCATCAAGGTAGTAGATAAACCCTGCCCCAATGCCAGAACAAAGGGCACGGTCATCGCACCGGTCGTCGCACCCGATGTATCAAAAGCCATGGCAAGAAATGCCGGCGGTACAAAAAGGCTGATCAAAAATATCAGTCCGTAAAATCCGATAAATACGCGATACAGCGGCCAACGGCGGATCGTCCGCGTCAGACCGATTGCGAGCATAAAACCGACGCCTACGCTGACTACACCTACGATCGAATAACTGGACAAAGCGTTCTGTGTAGCGGTTTGAATCTGATTGCCCAAAATATGTAAGTCCGGTTCTGCCACCGTAATCAGAAAACCCAGTAAGGCCCCTACGATAACAACCAGACGGAAGTTATTTGTTTTGGCCAGGCTTGAACCCATATGGTTCCCCATCTCGCCGATCCCCAGATCCGCCCCGAACAGGAAGACGGTCAGCCCCATAAACACTAAAACCGCTCCCAATAAAAAGGCGGTGAATACCTGAGGCTCCAGGGGAACCAGCGTCCAGTTCAGTACAACCACAATGAGAATGATCGGCAGCATCGACATACCGACCTCTTGCATTTTTTCTCTGAATAGTGTCACATGATCCCTCCCTTATTCAATAATTTCTACTGTAACGGGTACTGCATCGGACAGTGTATCTTCCGTGCGCCCCCAATCTGCGATCATCCATTCGCTGGTATCTTCATCCAGGACCAGTTCGTATGCCATTACGGCATCGTCACGCCACAATGTGTCGATGTCGATCTCGGGTGTACCGATCGTATACGTCTGATACACATAGGTAGTCAGTCCCAATACGCGGATTGTCGCCTGATCGCCCTGCTTCCGGAACGTGAAACTCTCCGGATCAAAAGCCACACGGTCATAGGTGCCGGCATAGTTCTGATTGCCTGCGATCAGCTTAGCTACATTGTCTTTTGCCTTCTCCAATGCAGGATCCACCAATGTCGTAAAACCGTCGGCATTCTTCTCGTGCAGCATCATAGCATCTTCAATCAGCATCGCACGGATCCGTTGATAGACCGTTTCACGCAATCCCTCTGTATCATAACGGATCGGCATGGCAAAATGGCCTTGCTGTGTGACGCGTACTTCATCGGACAAACCGATGCCGCCACGCCACAGATCCACAATCTGTATGGTATCTCCCGGATTGACCTGCAAGGGCCCGTTTCCGACCGGGATACTCGTATCTTCGCCGTTTCGGCGGAGTTTTCCGTTTTGTGCATCGGTTTCTACGGTTATACGAAGGGAACCTTCAGATACCGGCGTCTGTGTATCTGTGCTTTCTTCTGTGACGGACTGTCTGTCGGCTGCAATCTGCGGCGGAACTATGGTGCCTTCTACCACATCCGGATTGGTGGAATCCAATGGCAGTGGATAGCGGTTCATCCCGTATTCCACCGTATACTGTCCCATCAGGAAGTCGGGAAATAAGCCGTTTTCGTCACTCGGATATCCATCGACGGTCGCTCCGGTATCTCCTACATCGATCGTATAAGTTTCCACACCGATACGATAGCCTTCTTCTCCGTCCACTTCCGTTCGCAAAAGCTTGACCGGTAAATTGCTGACATAGGCCGGGTCCTGCATCAGATGTGAAAGATCCACTTCCAGATTCCGTACACTTTCATTTAAACGACCGGGGATTTCCATAGCGCGTAAAAAACCGTCGATACTTTTCGGATTGGGCGGAAGAAGGGTAACCGAAGACAAAAGAATCTGCTGCAGCTGTTCGGTATCTCTTGCACGCACCGCATCCGCATACTCCTGAATAATCGGTGGCATCTCATCATTTACGCGGCCGTATTGGCTGGCAAAGACCCAGATGAGAAATAAAATAAGCAGGGAAGCCAGTATGCCTGCGCCTTTTTTTGTGATCCGCAGACCCAGATGACGCTTTCTGCGCGGCGCTTTGGCGATATCGCTGTACTTGCCTTCATACCGAACCGGCTCTTCAAATATAGAAGGGATATGTAAATCGTCATCCGCCGCTTTTTTGGGCGGAGCGGACAAGTCCAGCCCGCAGTTTTCACAATAACGAAAATCCGGCTCGTTCTCATAGCCGCATCGTCGGCATATCATATACCCGCCTCCTTTCTTTTCCTTAAATTAGAGACAAAGCCCTCCGAGGAGGGCTTTACTCTGACAATATGTATTTAGTAGTCCGAGAGCCCGACCGAAACCTTTAATGCGTTGTTCACATTGCGCATGTTTTCGCCGTCGATACCCCCAAGCTTTTCCCGCAACCGCTTTTTGTCGATGGTTCTGATTTGTTCGCACAGCACAACCGAATTCTTCGGCAAGCTGTATGCAGAGGATACAATCTCCACATGGGTCGGAAGCTTCGCCTTGTTGACCTGCGAAGTAATGGCGGCCACAATGACAGTAGGGCTGTACTTGTTGCCGACATTATTCTGGATAATCAACACCGGCCGAATGCCTCCCTGTTCTGAACCGACTACCGGATTCAAATCCGCATAAAATACATCACCGCGCTTGACATTCACTGCCCTATCACACCCTGTCTGCAAACCGATCGTTTGCGTTGTTGGACTCTAAACTATACGTCATCTCTGGTGTCTATCGAGTGCGCCGCGAAGAAAGCCTGTCATTATTATACTCAGATAAAGATACAATGACAAGCTTTTCCACGACGCATGTACTTATCCTTCCAGATAATTCACCGTTTCGACCACTTCTCCGCCCCGCTTGTAGACACGGCATACACGCCGGCTCACCGCACAGAAAAGCTCATACGTAATCGTATCGGCCAGCTCGGCCATATGATACATATTGGTCTGTTCATAGTCTTTGTCGTAGAGGATGACCGTATCCCCGATCTTTACATCGTCCCGTCCGGTGATATCCACCATGGTCTGATCCATACAGACCCGGCCGAGGATTTTCGCCGGTTTTCCGTGAATGATCATTTCCGCTTTGCTGCTGAACGAACGGAAGTACCCGTCTGCATACCCGATGGTTACCGTGGCAATTTTCGTTTGCTTATCCGCTGTCCAGGTCTGTCCGTAGCTTACCCCCGCCCCTTTTTCAATCGTGCGGATACTGGCTACTTTGGCGCAAAAGCGCATGGCGGTCTGTGCATCCACTTCGGTCGGTCGGGGATTGGGGTTAATACCGTACAAAACAATACCGGCCCGCACCATATCCTCTTTGAAGCGGCCTTCCAGTATGCCTGCCGAATTGGCCACATGCCGCAGCCCGTATGCTACTCCGGCTTCCTTCAGTGTGTCGGCAAAGTCCCGGTAACGCTGATACTGCTTTTCCGTAAAAGACAGATCCTCTGCATCAGCGCAGGCAAAATGGGTAAAAATACCCGCAATGCGAAGCCCTGGCATCGCAGAAATGGCAAGAATATCCTGCACGCTTTGCTCACCGGGCTGAAACCCGAGCCGGCTCATGCCCGTGTCAACCTTGATATGGATCGGACAGACATACGAAGCCTCTTCCATGGTTTTTGACAGGATCTCTGCTTGTCTTTTGTTGTAAATGGTTACCTCGGGCTGATATTCCGGGAACGCAGCATACTCTTCCCGATCAATATAGCCCAGACACAGAATCGGCTTTTTGATCCCGTGCTTGCGGAGTTCTTTTACTTCATTGAAGTTTGCAACGGAAAAATAATCGGTGAACGGTTCCAGATGCTTTCCTACAACCACGCTGCCGTGGCCGTATGCGTTGGCTTTAATAACGCAGTTTACTTTCGCCGGAGCGGCCTGTTTCCGGATCGCGCGCAGGTTTTTCTCCAGCTGATCCAGATCGATCTCCACCCAGGTATTCCCATAACCCATCGTTTACCTCCTCCAGATATTTCTGTGCGAGAGGAATCCGTTCCAGTACATCGGAAGCTATCATCCCCTCCGCCCCGAGACTGTCACGTGCCAGATCGCCGGCTTTACCGTGTAACCAAACCCCTATCCTTGCCGCTTGCAGCGGTGTGTAGCCACGTGCCAATAATCCGGCTAAGCAGCCTGTGAGTACATCTCCGGAACCGGCGGTTGCCAGCCCGGCATTGCCGCTTGTATTCACATAGCTCGCATCACGGGTGTGAATCCTTGTTGCGGGTCCCTTCTCTACTACAATAATATCATATTTACGTGCAAAAGCGGCTGCGTCTTTTGCACTTTCCTTATGTAAAAGACGCGAAAGTTCACCGGCATGCGGCGTCAGTATACATTCTCTTTGTTTCTTAGCAAGAAGCAGGGGTTCGCCGGCAAGAATCGTCAGCGCGTCGGCGTCCAATACCAAAGGGCATCCGGAGCGTGTAATCAGTGCTCTGACGATGGCTGTGGCAAGCGCATCGGTTCCCAAACCGGGTCCGATTGCACACCCGTTCATGGCATCGGATTGCTCGGTAAGTTCCCGGATCGGTTCGTTTACCAGCGGCCGGACGATGGGTTCTGTGAGCTTCAACTGAACCAGGGAAAAGATCTCCGGCCGGACAAAAGCATACGAATAACCGGCTCCTGCGCGCAGGGCCGCTTTCGCAGCTAAACTGATGCTTCCGAGCATGCCCTCTTTCCCGCCGATCACACAAGCGCGCCCCACCGTTCCCTTATGCGCATCCTTTCGCCGGGGCAATAATAAGCGGTGCAAATCCCGCGCGGTTTCATCCGGCTGTAGATTGCGGTCTTCTGTCAGCATCGCCGAAGCCGCTACAAAACCGCCATCATGGGTAATAGAAACCGCCACCTTATGATACCTGCCGAAAACCCTGTCATGGACAAAGGCCCAGGGTTGTCCGAGCGGTGTATGACGCAATTCGATATCGCGCCAGCCGATCCGTCCGATACCCGTGCCCAGGGCTTTGGCGGCCGCTTCCTTCACGGCAAAAAACGCGGCGAGATTTTCCGCCACGGGCCGGCGCAAAAATACGGCGCGCTCCGTATCTGTCAGTATTTTTTTATGAAAGCGGGGATTGTCTACGTGTTTTTCGAAACGCGCCACAACTGCAATATCAATCCCGATCATGGCTCAAATCTCTGATGGAGCTTGGCTACCAATTGATCCGGATCCACATCCAGCAGATCTTCCGGTCGGGTAATCTGTTCCATAAATTCCGCGGTTGTCTGCTCCACAACGCGCATATGATCCAGGGTCAGATAATCCAGCTCACAATGTTCGCCATACCATTCGATCAGACGGATCAGGAGCACCTTGTGCATGCGCTTTTTATCCCGCTCCGATATCGGCGCGACATGCATGGCCCGTTCAACGCGATACGACATGGTAGATATCATATACTCGACAAATTGTTTAAACTCCGTCACAAAATCTGTTTGTTCAATATCCAGCAGGATACGAAACAGCAAATACCATTTGAAATCGCGGTTCACATAGGGAAGCAGCTTCTCTTTCAGTCCCTCCGCGATGGGATTATCCATGGAAAAACGGGGATATTCGATCCCTTCGGTAAAGTCCATCGGACTGCGTTGCCGCCTTTGTACCTTGGCAAGCGCTTGCACAAAATAAACCGCATACTGATCCTGCGGAACTCGTCTTCGTTTCGCAAAAATAAAGTCGACGATCAGATTGGACGGCTTCTGGAAATCGAAAAGCACACCGGTTGCTTCCCGCAATTTCATAATGTAGACATCATGAATCAGTTTGGAAAGCATCAGCTTCAGCTGGTCTTTGGTGGTATTCGGATTTCTCGAATCCATCGTCTCAATTTGTCGATACAGCTGCATCAAACGTTTGTCGATGACCCATAGATTTTCTTTGATCGACACCAGCATTTCCCGGAAGAATTCTTCGGTCATCATATAATTGTAGTTTTTGTACAGCACTTTATGATCAATCTCTCCCCAGAATACATTGACCAGGGACTTGATCTGCAGCTCAAAATTGATCATGCGGGAGCCAGTCCAGACTTTTCCGTCCACCTTGTAGATTTCAAATCCGTTTTTCTGATACTGCGGCTGTTCCAGATTCAGGTCCATCCGGATTCCTTCGTTCAAGGCCGAAGAAAAGTACCCGTCTTCCATTTCTTCGGTAAACAGTTGAAACAGCGTCTCGTAAATCTCTCTTTCCTCGGCAATAAAGCGACATTCTATCCGTATGCCGATGATATCGTGTATATCTTCCATCATGTCTTCAGGCGTTTCGTACTGACTGAACAGATTCTGGCGGAGTATCTTCTCGCGCAGACTCTCTTCGGACTTAATCCGCGTGTGAACATTCAGAAACGAATCCTTCCACGAAAAGCTATCGGAAAAGAATCGGTCCAGCCGATGCGCGGCCGATTCATAGATCCGATTGTTTCTGTGAAGAATGTCTGCACTTTGATCAATAAACTGAAAAATTTCATGCCGCATAGCATCTCCTCCTGTTATTACTCCATACGGGCAATGGCACCGGGCATGGAACGCAGCAGATAAACATAGCTCAGTACAGCTAACACAATGTTAATGATTGTCAGAACCAAAAATCCCGTTTGTATTAAGCGCTCCGGATCGGAAATATTCTTGTATAAAAGATACCCCGCCCCGAACAGAATCAATAGATAAGCAATGCCTGCAACGAAAGATAACAGCGAATTCAGATTCTGTTTGACCGCCTGATTCGGATCATCCCAGTTCATTTTGGGCCGGTGCACATCAATCAGCAAACCGATAAAGCACAGAGGCAGGGAAAACAGACCGGAAAACAATAAGGCGACCGGTATGAGCCACAACGGATAGCGTAAAAAGACATAGCCTGCGACCAAGAAAATGGCAGTTGTCCCCATCGTAAGCAGCAAATTCAACAGGGAACGCCCGATGATTTCGTATGAAGCACGTATCGGCAGGACCCGTCTGAGCCAGAACGCCTGGCCTTCGCGGCTGAAACTGGTTGCTGTTTCCGAAAAGAGGCTCATGAATATCCCTACAGCGGCGCCAAATATCCCGGCTGCCATAAAATACAGCCAGCCCGGTACAGCCGCACTTTGTAATACGGTACGCAGATTCCCGATTTGCTTGGATAGGGTATCGTTCGTCAGAATCGGAATCAGCCAAATAATGGAAACCATCAAGGGCGTGGAAAGGACATTAATCGCAAAAGCAGGCGTACGGGTCAATAAGCGCCATTCCGTCAGCAGCACGCGAAAAACGGGATGCATGCCGGATATGCGTATCTTTTCTTTGGTCTTCTTTTTCTCTTTTGCCATTTCCGTACCGCTTAAGAGACTCTTCAGATAGACATTGGCTCCCATCCACTGTAAAACCCCTGCGGCCAAAACGCTGACAAGCAGATTTAAGCCGATATACAGCCATTTTTCGGCGCCTGTTGCGACGATACCGAAGCCGGTCCAGCGGGCGGGTAGAAACAAGGTCGCTATATTTTCAATCAGGACACGATTATCCGTCAGAATCCGCAGCAAAAAGTTTTCATCCACGCTGCCGCCAGCAAAGTTTTGTGCCATGGCCTGAAAGCCGACAATCAATAAAAGAATGAGCAACGTTCCAAATGTCTTCAGTTTATCGGAATATTTGCCGACATTGGTGTAGCGCATCACGAGTAATACGATCACAGCCGAGAGTACGGTCGGAAAAATCAGGGAGCCGACCACGCCGCTAAGGAGCAAAAGCCAGTCACTGCCCCCTGTCGGTACGCGCATCGCATGGATGATGATTGCCGGCAGCAATAGCACCAGTGCTGTCAAAATCTGGGTCAGTAAAACCGGGATAAACCGGGACAGTAAAATATCGCCGGGTCGGATCGGCATGGCCAAGAGAATCGGATTGTCCCGGTTTCCATAGAACCGCCCCATAAAAACCGGAATACCGGTAAAAAGCAAAAAGAGTTGTGCCATTAAAAAGACCAGCATAAAATAAGCCGGTATCTGATTCAGTACATAAAGGACCGAATGCAATTCTTTCAGTACCGTATAAAGCAAGAAAAACATCGGCAACATGGCAAGCACGATAAGGGGAATCAACAAAAACCGAACCGGATTAGGCTCCTTTTTCGGATTGCGCATCCCAAAATTCAACAATAATTCTTTTTTTGTTAAAAGGGCTAACCGGCTTTTCATTGAGTCAGCTCCAGGAACATTTTTTCCAATGTACCTTCGTGGTTTTCGCGGAGTTCATCCATTGTACCGATCGCGATGATTTTACCTTTGTTGATGATCGCAATCCGATCGCAAATGCGCTCGGCTACATCCAATACATGTGTTGAGAAAAACACGGTTTTTCCTTCTTCGCAACGAGCGCGCATATGTTCTTTCAGAGAAAAGGAAGACTTCGGATCCAGTCCGACCATGGGTTCATCCAGTATGAAGACATCGGGTTCATGAATCAATGCTGCAATTAAAGCCAGCTTTTGCTGCATCCCGTGTGAATAGGTACCGATCATGTCCTGCAGATCATTGCGTAAGTTAAACATGGTCGCATACTCGTTGATCTTGGCGTCCCGCACCTCCGGCGCCATGCGGAACATATCCGCTACAAAAGCGAGATACTCCGTACCGCGCAGCCTTTCATACAAAACCGGATTATCCGGTACATAGGCAATCTGTTCTTTTACTTTGAGCGGTTCTTCCAATGTATCAATCCCGTTTACCAGAATATGTCCCTGATTCTGTTCCAGAAGACCTACGATCATTTTTATGGTAGTTGTTTTTCCCGCGCCATTGGGTCCCAAAAAACCGAAAATTTCCCCGCTTGGTACATCAAAGCTGATATTGTTTACCGCCAGGTTTCCCTTGGCATATCGTTTGCTTACATTACGTATCTCGATCATGCAATCACCTCCGCATTTTTAGTATAACATACACAAAAGTACATAATCTGTCGATAGGATAACAATTGCACTCTATGGCCGCGCGTTCTATAATGAGGGTATGCATAATCAGATAACCATCGAAGAACTGAAAACAAAGACGGATGTCATCTACGTGGATGTCCGCACGCCGCAAGAATATACGCACGCGCATATTCCGGGTGCGGTTTCTCTTCCTGTGCTGAACGATGCGGAGCATAAGGAAGTCAGTATCATCTATACAAAAGCCGATAAAGACGAGGCACGAGCCATGGGAGTTCAATACGCATCGGCACGCTTGCCTGCACTCTTCACAAAAATCCAAGAACTCACCCTATCACATGACTATGTTGTCATGTATTGCTGGCGCGGTGGGTATCGGAGCCATGTCCTGTTCGGACTCCTTCATTCCTTAAGCGTACCCGTGTATAAACTGATCGGCGGATACAAAGAGTATCGCAAGTTTGTCAACCGCTCCTGGGCTATTGCGCTCGACAAAAAACCGTTTATTTCTTTGTACGGGGATACGGGAACGGGTAAAACCGAACTGTTGCATGCACTCAAAAACAGAGAAGCATCCGTTATTGACCTCGAAGGCTTGGCCGGTCACCGGGGTTCTCTTTTGGGCGGGATCGGGCTTCCGCAGCAGCCTTCCCAGAAAATGTTTGAGAGTGAATTGCAGGATGCGTTGTTTTCGCTGCCGGAGGGGCCGGTTTTTATTGAAGGCGAGAGCCGGAAAATCGGAGACTTGTTTTTGCCGGATCTCGTGTATCAGACACTGAAAACATCGCAAAAAATTCATATAACTTCCCCGGTATCACAGCGTATTCAACGTTTGAAAGAAGAATACGCCGTTTATCCTCCGGAGGAAATCCATGCGGCCATACAGAAACTGATCCCTTTCATCGGAAACCAGGCCGTTTTATCCCTGCACGATGCATTAAAAGAAGGCCGAGTCGACGAAGCTATCCACGCACTTCTCATCAACTACTACGATCCCCAATACCGTCACAGCAAAAAAGAGTACGCCGCAGAGCTTACCCATATAAACACCGAAACCGCAATCGAAGAACTGCTGCATGTAAGCAGGCAGTTGTTTACCGGTGCATTTGCTCCGGGCGGCCCTGCACCAGATTAAAAGCCATCGCCCGAATCTCCTCCAGGACATCTTCTCTTTGTTCCACCGGATATTCATCCGTGGCTGAAACGAAACAGTTGGTCCGATACTCCGCATGCACCGAACCGAAATACATGCGCAGCGGTTTGTATGTAGCAAAAAACGCGTCCTGTTCATAGGGTCCGCCGTGACACGAAACAAAAGCGCCGATCTTCCGCTTCATGCCTTCGGTGCTTTTTTGGCGTTTCGTTCGCTCCCAATACGGCTGTCCGCGGTCCATCACTTTCTTTAAGTCGGATGCCACTGAATAAAAGTACAAAGGTGAGCACAGGACCAGGATATCCGCATCGTCTATCGCGTCGTAAAACACATGCATTTCATCTTTCAATATGCAAACACCGGTTTCATAGCAGCTTTCGCATCCGGTACACGGCAAAATGGAATAATCTTTTATATGAAGAAATTCCACCTCATGTCCGGCTTTCTCCAGCCCTTCCTGAAAGGCACGCGCCATATGCCAGGTGTTCTTTTTTCTGTATCCTCCCAGAATAATTACCGCTTTCATTTTATCTCCCCTGCATAGTTGGTTCTACCGGATGGACGGGTGTTAATCGACCATACGGCTGTACAATCGAATCTCTTGTTGTTTAAGCATTTCTTTCCAGCGCGCATCGCTTAGCGCCCGGTGATTCAGATACAATGTCCGCTCCTGCGGTTGCAAAAGCACCGGCATCCGGTCATGTATGCCTTCCATGGCATCGGTCGCAGCCGTTGTGAGAATCGTGAAGCACGGGGTCTCCTCCCCGTCTATGAGAAAAACTTCCCATAGCCCTGCCATGGCAAGGAAGGGTTCTTCTCCTTGAAACAGATGCTTTTCTTTTTGCTTGCCCTCTCCTTTTTTCCATTCATAAAAACCGGTTGCAGGAACAATACAACGACGTTTTAAAAAGGCGTTTCGAAACGTGCGTTTTTCAACGGCCGTTTCTCCACGGGCGTTTATCAGCGGAGCTTTGGTGTAAGCCGGTGAAAAACCCCAGCGGAGCAGGCGAAGCTGTCCGTCCGAAAAGAGCACCGGGGCTCTGTCGGTCGGACGGACTTCTTCCTGTTTTTCATATACCATGCGCTGCTGTGCCAGTTTCCACGCCGTGATCAGTGCACCGATCTCTGTTTCAAAACTGTAACGGCCGCACATGTTTACTCCTTATTCATCCGTTTGCGGGCTGCCTGACAAACGGCTTCGGTCGTGATTCCGAACTTTTCATAGATTTCTTCCCCGGGACCGGACGCGCCAAAGCTGCGCATACCGATAATCTCCCCGTCCAGGCCGGTATAGCGCTCCCAGCCAAAAACACCGGCCGCTTCAATCGCAATGCGATTGCGAACGGCTTTCGGCAGCACCTTTTCCTTATAGGCGGCATCCTGCTTTTCAAAAACCTCCCAGGAAGGCATGCTCACAACCCGGCAGAAGATGTCTTCTTTTGCCAATCGATCGGCCGCTTCCAGTGCCAGCTGCACCTCCGAACCGGTCGCAAGAAGGATCATCTGCGCCTCTTTCGGATCGTGCAGAATATATGCGCCGCGCTTGGCATCCGCGCCTGTACCTTCCAGTTCCGGTACGGTTTGTCGCGTCAGTGCCAAAGCGGTCGGCCCATTGGTATGATCCATCGCATAATCCCAGGCGGCCAGCGTCTCCTTGCCGTCGGCCGGTCTGAACACCGTCATATTGGGGATGGAACGCAGCATGGTCAGATGTTCAATCGGCTGATGCGTCGGGCCGTCTTCCCCGACACCGATACTGTCGTGGGTGAAAATGTATACCACCGGCAATCCCATTAAGGCCGCCAAACGAATGGCCGGTTTCATATAGTCGGAAAATACGAGGAAAGTCGCACAATACGGACGCAGACCCCCGTGCAAGGCCATACCGTTTGCCATCGCCGCCATGGCGAACTCGCGGATGCCGAAATGCAAATTGCTCCCTGCCCGATGCTCTCTTGTAAAGGAATCGCGTTGTTCCATTAATGATTTATTGGACGGCGCAAGATCCGCCGAGCCGCCGATCAGGTTTTCGCGTTTGTCCGCTATGGCATTTAACACCACCGAGGAAGATGCGCGGGTGGCCATGTCTTTTGCAAAGGAGAGCTCAACTTTGGCCGGTCCTTCCTGTCCGAAATATGCATCATAGCGTGCCGCCATTTCCGGATGCGCTGCAAAGAGCCGTTCTTTTTTCTCTTCCCAGGCACGGTAGAGTACATCGCCTCTTTCCGTGTAGGCTTTTCGGTATGCGCCGGCTTCATCCGGCAGGACAAACGGTTCGTGTTCCCAGGAAAACGCCTCGCGCGTCAAAGTCACATTTTCTTCTCCGAGGGCTTCCCCATGGGCTTTCGCCGTACCTACGCGGGGTGAACCGAATCCGATCTGCGTTCGTACTTCAATCAGCGTCGGCCGTTCCGCCTGTTTCGCTTCATCAATGGCTTCCCGCAGGTCGTCTAAATTATTCCCGTCTTCAACCAAAAGGGTATGCCAGCCCAAGGCTTCATAGCGGCCACGTACGCTTTCTGTGAAAGCGATAGCCGTATCCCCTTCTATGGATATCTCATTGGAATCATACAATACAATCAACTTGTTCAGACAAAGGGCGCCGGCTAAGGAGGAGGCTTCATTGGTAACTCCTTCCATCATATCCCCGTCCGATGCCAGCACAAAGGTATAGTGATCAAACAGGCTTTCTCCGTCGACAGAAAACCGGGCTGCCAGATGCGCTTCCGCCAACGCCATCCCCACGCCCATTGCCAGTCCCTGGCCCAGCGGACCCGTCGTGGCTTCGACTCCCTCCGTGTCGCCGTATTCGGGATGTCCCGGTGTCCGGCTGCCGGTCTGACGGAAATTGCGCAGATCGTCTGCGGTTACGGCAAATCCGTGCACATGTAAAAGGGCGTATAAGAGCGCAGAACCGTGCCCGGCCGAAAGAATGAAACGGTCTCTGTCCGGCCATTCCGGATGGTTCGGGCTGATCTGCAATCGATCCTTCCAAAGAGCGAATGCCATGGGCGCCGCCCCCAAAGGCAGACCCGGGTGACCGGAATTGGCTGCCTGCACCGCATCCACCGAGAGCATGCGCAGCGCGCTGATCATCGTCATATCGTCATACATACTATCTTCCTCCTATTTTACAAAGCGGAGCATCCACAAAAGCGGCAATGTCTCCATCATCGTGCGGGTGGCCGGATCGGTCGGCTCAGTCTCTTCCAATGCCGCATAAACCGGCGGGCTGAAGAGTCCGCGGCTCAGATCACACGCTGACAACAAAGAAAACAGCAACGGATCTTCCGTTTCCCCCTGCTGCAGGCGGGCCAGATGCGCCTCGTTGTCGGTTTTAACCGGTTCGCTCGCCAGTGCATGAAAAAATGCGTCTTTTTCCGCCTGGAGCGTCTCTCCTTCCGCGGTACAATCCAAAAAGAACGCCACGACGCTTTTATCC
This sequence comes from Tissierellia bacterium, assembly GCA_012519495.1. Taxonomy (GTDB): domain Bacteria; phylum Bacillota; class Clostridia; order Tissierellales; family Peptoniphilaceae; genus JAAYQA01. Next base: position 63,134 of record JAAYQA010000084.1, read on the forward strand.
ACTGCACGCAGATAAAATGCCTGCAAATGCGCTTCTTCCGGCATTTTGCGCGGCAGGATCCTGCCATGATGCGCGGGCTCGGCCGGTTCGATCCGTACAGCTCCTACCTCTTCCAGCGCGAAAACGACTGCTCCGATCAGGCAAACAAATGCTTTACTGTCCAAAGGGGAAAACAGGTGCTTCCCCTGCCTCTGAATCGCATGTGCCGCGCGTAAACTGATATCGGTTGTCAATTCAATCCCTCCACGTATTTCAATAACTCTCAACCGCTTGCTACTCTGATACCCAATCTTACTGTTCCTATTGTAACGTATAAAAACGGTTTCTTGCACCTTTCAAAAAAGTGTAACCAAATGAATGATTGTGCGTCTGGATATGTGAAGAGGGATTTACGATAAAAACAAAAAAGATACGAGGAGGGTTCCCTATGAAAAAGTTACTTGCCGTCGTTCTGTCTTCCCTGATTCTGCTTGCTGCCTGTGCCGCCACACCGACGGACACGGCTCCGGCTGAATCCCCGTCCGCCGGGGCAGAACGAACCGAAGCCGTCACAGCAGACAGTGCCTATGAAGAAGGAATTGCACCAAGCTCAATTGATGCGACCGCCTCTGCACCGCAGGAAAAAATGATTGAACGCTGGTTTCTTCACATGGAAACGGAAACTTTCGAAGAATCCTTTGAAAAGCTCCAGGACTCCATCGAAAAATACAACGCTTATCTCGACGGGGCAGACATTCACAATCAGACGATTTACGACCAGCAAAGGCATCGCACAGCCATGCTCACCATTCGGGTCAATGCGGAAGATACCAACAAGCTGCTACAGGAAATACGCGGACTGGCGCATGTCGTAAACGAATCGCTGTCCAAAGATAATGTCACCATGCGATACGCCGATCTGGAAAGCCGTAAGAATATGCTGGAGGCAAAAGAAGTCCGCCTCACCCAACTTCTGGAAAAAGCGGAAAATATAGAAGATCTGATCGTTATTGAAAATCATCTTTCCGAAACCATCGCAGAAAAAGAAGAGATCCTCGGTCAATTGCAACATCTGGACCGGGATATTCAATGGCAGTTTATCGACATTCAGCTCTATGAAGTATCCGACTACAGCCGTATCGAGCCGATGCAGATTTCATTCGGAACGCGGATTAAAAACACCTTCTCCGATACCTTCTTCGGCTTTGTCGTGTTTTTGGAAAATCTGCTGCTTGCAGCCATTCGCGCACTCCCCTATCTGTTCCTGTTCGTACTGTTGGGAATTGTCATTGCCGTCCTTTGGCGCAAAAATAAAAACCGTTTCCGATTCCACCGACCGAACAAAGCGAATGTAAAAACAGACGATGCGCTAAAAAAGCAAAACGAGCAAAAGAAGGATGCAGAGTAAAGATGGAAACTGCATTCTTACCGCGCGGTTTTCATGGCTTGCAGCAAAGCCGATCGCACACGCATATAACGGTATATTACCGGGGAGGCCAGTTCTCCCCGGTTCATCATTTTATCCAATTCTTCGACTGTCACCCAACGGTAGTCTACCGTTTCCCCCGCTTGCAGGCATATCGCTGTTTCCTCTTCTTTTGTTGTTGTAAAAAAGCTCTCCCAGATTGACCGTCTCTCCCGCCTTCTCTCCAAGAGAAGAAGTTCCTCTTCTTTTGTGTTCAGTCCGGTTTCTTCCTTTAATTCGCGTACCGCACCGGCGGTAAAGGTCTCTCCTTGCAAAAGAGATCCCGCCGTGTTCTCCCAAAACAAAGGATAGGATTTGTTTTTGTCCCTTTGGGTGACCAGAAGCTTTCCCTCGCTGTTCATTACCCAAATATCCGCTATACCGTGATAGGTACCGGGCGCAAGTTCGGTTCCGCGCGCACATTGTCCGATTATATTCCCGAATTGATCCGTTACATCCCATATTTCCATTTAATCACCTGTCTTGTGTTTCTGCTGATATTTGCGGGTAAAGCGCTAAAGAGGTACAATACATGATAGTAAAATAAAACCGGAAGGAATCCCCATGAACATCAGAGACAAACGCATCGTCATAAAGATCGGAACATCGACCCTGACACACGAATCCGGTCACATTAATATACGCCGCTTTGAAGAACTGGTCAAGGTTTTGTCCGATCTGCAAAACGCCGGCGCGCATCTGATTCTCGTCTCCTCCGGCGCGATCGCCGTCGGGATGGGAAAGATCGGTTTGCGCGAAAAGCCGCTCGACATCCCCGGCACGCAGGCCTGTGCCGCCATTGGCCAGTGTGAACTTATGCATTTGTACGACACGCTTTTCGGGCGTTTCAATCACAATGTGGCGCAACTGCTTCTGACAAAAGACATCGTCGAAGATGATGAACGCCTGCAGCATGTGCAAAACACCCTGGATACGCTCTTGGATATGCATGTCATCCCCATTATCAACGAGAATGACACCGTCGCGATCGACGAACTCGTTTTTGGCGACAATGACACTTTGTCGGCTATGGTGGCTATTTTGTCGGATGCAGCCGGATTGATCATTTTATCGGATATCGACGGACTCTATACGTCCAATCCGCGCACCGATCCCACAGCTGCGTTTATTCCTTTTGTGGATGTGGAAAAAGACGAAGTGGAGTCCATTGCTGCCGGCGTCGGTACGGCAAGAGGCACCGGCGGGATGGTTACGAAAATCCAGGCGGCCAAACTGTGCCATCCGGCCGGGATTCCCCTGTGGATACTCAACGGATCCGACCCGCGGAATCTCTATGACTGGCTGGATGAAAAGCCGGTCGGAACCTATTTTACCCCGAAAGGAGATGCAGACCATGCAAACCGTTAAAGAGATCGCCCAACGGGCCAAAGCTGTTCAGTCAACCGTTGCATTGCTGTCGGAAAAACAGAAGAACCGGGCTTTGCAATCCATTGCCGATACCCTCCGCAGTCATAAATCTAAGATTACACAGGCCAATGCAGAAGATATCCGGGCCGGTCAGAAAGCCGGCCTGCGTGCATCGCTGCTTGACCGTCTGCTCCTTACCGATGAACGCGTGGAAGCCATGGCCTGTGCGGTCGAAGATGTGATCCGCCTACCGGATCCGGTCGGACGCGTACTCTCCGGCGAGACCATGAAAGACGGCATGAAGCTCTTGAATATCCGCGTACCGCTGGGTGTCTGCGGCATCATTTATGAAGCCCGCCCCAATGTTACGGTCGACGCCGCCTCCCTCTGTCTGAAAGCAGGCAATGTATCTGTATTGAAAGGCGGCAAGGAAGCTATCCGTTCCAATACCCTCTGTATGGATCTGATGCGGTCGGCCATCGAAAAAGCCGGTGTGCCGGCGGATGCCATGCAGCTGATTAAAGACACCTCGCGGGATGCTGCTGTAGCTCTCATGCACTGCAAGGATGATCTGGATGTACTGATCCCGCGGGGCGGGGCCGGGCTGATTGCCTCGGTCGTAGAAAATGCAAAGGTCCCCGTTATTGAAACGGGAACCGGAAACAATCATCTGTATGTAGATGCCGGTGCGGATTTAGAACTGGCAGAAAGTATTCTTATCAATGCAAAAACACAGCGTCCTTCCGTTTGCAATGCCGTAGAAACGCTGTTGATCCATGCATCGGAAGCGGAAACATTTCTTCCTGTGGTACAGGCCGCTATGGAATCACGCGGCGTCACCCTGCGCGTATGCGAAAAATGTGCAGCTATGCTCACAAAGGCAGTGGAACAAGCCACCGAATCCGATTGGGAGACCGAATACATCGATCTGATTCTGGCCGTACGTATTGTAAAAGATATGACCGAGGCTCTGCATCACATCCGCCGCTATGGTTCCGGTCATTCTGAAGCCATAGTAACCAATGACTATACACGTGCTGCCCGCTTTCAACAGGAAGTAGATGCCGCAGCCGTTTATGTAAACTGCTCCACCCGTTTTACCGACGGCGGAGAATTCGGCCTCGGTGCGGAAATCGGCATATCCACCCAAAAGCTCCACGTGCGCGGTCCCATGGGCCTAAGCGCTCTCACGAGCAACAAATATCTTATCTCCGGCAATGGACAGATACGAAAATAGAGCCTCAGGCTCTATTTTTGCGTGAAAACCACGCAGAAAAAGAGGGCGTGGTTTGTTTTACTTTTCCTCCCACAGATGAAGGATATCCGACACTTCTTCCGTTACTTCCAATGTACCCATAAAGGCACCTTCTTCGTTGCGTACGGCATAGTAGCGGACTAAATCCAGACGATTGCCGCGTCGCATCGGTACGATCTCCTGCTCCTTGGTACCTGCCCGGAACGCCTCTATCAGCTTTCTTATCGCCGGCACAATCTGCGGCGGATGGCACAAAAGCAGATCGCGTCCGATAATCGTGCGGGTGCGGGAAAATACCTGCCCTTTTCCTTCGGAATAGTAGCGGATAATATTGTCCTTATCAGCGAAGGTAAGATCGGTGGGTAATGTATTGAGCATACAGATCAGTTCTTCTTTGGTGAAATTGCCGCTGGGCAGGGAAATGCGCCCCTCTTCCTCGGGAGCCGGTTGTTTTTTATCTCCTGTTTTTTCCATCAGCCAGGTGCGTGCATCCGACAAAGAGGCTCCTTCTATACCCTGATGAAAGGCATAGCCGTAGGTTTCACTTTCCTGCGCGCAAAGGATCCAGTCTGCTTCGGTCAGTGTGCTTTTCAGCATGGGTACAAGGATTTCGTTTTCTTTTTGTACCATATCCACCGCCTGCTGTATCAAACGCGTGGCGGCCAGCTCGATCCGTTTCGGATCCGGCGGCGTTTGTGTGAGCGCATCATTCCACATGCGTGCCAGATTCCTGATTACATCGTCTACGCCCCACATCACCATCGGCGGGACGGTGATCCCCGCTTGCTCCAGATACGGGAAGAACAGATTCTCTTTTCTGTCATAATGCCTGAAAATACCGGCAAATTCATCAGCCAGTAATTGCAATTGTGCCATATCGGTTTCGCCGGTTTTGTATCCTTGCAGTGCAGGCTGCAGCTTCTGTTTTAAAAAGGCGACAAATCCCTTGTTTTCCCCGATAAAAACCGTTAGAGGGTGGCCGTTTTCTTCATAGCCCTTATCCTGCATCTGCTCTGCCACAACCGCTGTATGTTCCGTGCTCAGCCGTTGAATTTCTGCAATGGGTACTCCCGAGGAAGCGAGCAGCTCTTCCGCTTTTGCCAGTTCGTTTGCGGAAATACCATCAAACTGTGCCGCCATTTCCTGATATACGTTCGCAACCGGTTCGCCCGCGTGCAGCTTTTTTAACAAAGCTGCCAATGTCCTGATCCTGTCGGTCATGATTTCTCCTTCTCTTATCGATTAAAAGGGTTCAGCTCTCCGTATGCGGTACCCAGCGGCGAACGCCATAATACAAAAGGACGGCCAAGAATGCGCCTACCCCGCCCTGCAGCAGGTTCCCCGGGAAACTGGCGACCGCAGCTGGAAAACTGTACATGAAAATTTCAGCAAGCAAGTATCCTACCGCCATCCAGATCCCGGCCGGCAGGGTTGCCAGAAAGGGTTTGGTGTTTTCTGTATGAGAAAAGATCGAACCGGCCAAATAGCCCTCCACGCCTTTCACCAGCAAAGTGATCGGTGCATACCAGGTATAGCCCAGCAGAATATCTGCCAAGGCAGACCCGAAACCACCCACTACAAAACCGCCGCGGCGGCCAAGCACCAGGCCTGCAAGCAGCACAACGGCATCCCCCACATTCACATATCCTTTGGTCGCAATGGTAGGAATCTGTATCAACATGGTTGCCACAGTTGTCATAGCCATCAATATGCCGTAAAGGGTCAGATCCTTCGTCGTCCATTTTTTCACTGTATGAACCTCCTTCGTTGCCTTCTATTTGGTCTTATTCGTTTTCCTTTTTCTGTGTTTATCGAGTATCGGCTTTAAAAACCGGCCGGTGTAGGATTTTTCCACCCGGGCAATCTCTTCCGGGGTACCTGTCGCAATCACCAGGCCGCCCCCGTCGCCACCTTCCGGTCCGAGATCGATAATATAGTCCGCCGTTTTGATCACATCCAGATTGTGCTCAATCACTATCACCGTGTTTCCCCCTTCCACAAGTTGATCCAATACGGCTGTCAGCTTGTGGATGTCCGCCGAATGCAGTCCCGTCGTCGGTTCGTCCAGTATATATACGGTGCGTCCGGTGGAACGCTTGCTGAGTTCTGTCGCCAGCTTGACGCGCTGTGCTTCCCCGCCGGACAATTCCGTCGAAGACTGCCCCAGTTTAATATAGCCGAGCCCTACATCGTACAGTGTTTTCAACTTCCGGTGAATCAAAGGCAGATTGGCAAAAAACTCCACCGCTTCCTCTACCGTCATGTCCAACACATCTGCGATGGACTTTCCCTTATACAGGATCTGCAGGGTTTCCCGATTATAGCGCTTCCCGCGGCACACTTCACACGGCACATAGACATCGGGCAGAAAATGCATCTCCACTTTCAGTATACCGTCTCCGCTGCAGGCTTCACACCGTCCACCCTTTACATTAAAGCTGAAACGCCCTTTTTGATACCCGCGCATTTTTGCTTCCGGCGTCATGGCAAACACATCCCGGATGGAATCAAACACGCCGGTATAGGTAGCAGGATTGGAGCGCGGGGTCCGACCGATCGGCGACTGGTCGATATCGATCACCTTGTCCAGATACTCCAGCCCTTTTATGGAACGGAATTTACCCGGACGCTGCTTGGCCCGGTTTAGCTTGTTGGCCAGCTCTTTATACAGAATTCCGTTTACCAGGCTGCTTTTGCCGGAACCGGATACCCCGGTCACGCAGGTCAGCGTTCCTGTCGGGAACGAAACATCGATATTGCGTAAATTGTTTTCTCTGGCTCCGGTTACTTCCAGCCAGTGCTTGGGCTGTCTGCGTACTTTCGGTACGGGGATCTCCTTCTTTCCGGACAGATACTGTCCCGTGACGGATTCCTCTACCTGCATAATTTCGTCCAGCGTCCCATGGGCGACGATCTCGCCGCCGTGTACGCCGGCACCCGGGCCGATATCGACAATATCATCGGCCATGCGCATTGTTTCCTCGTCGTGTTCCACCACGATCAGGGTGTTTCCGATATTTGTCAGTTCGCGCAGGGTTTTCAGCAAAAGTCCGTTGTCTCTTTGGTGCAGGCCGATACTCGGCTCATCCAGCACATACACCACGCCCACCAGGCTCGAACCGATCTGGGTTGCCAGCCGGATCCGTTGCGACTCCCCGCCGGACAGCGTCCCCGCGGCGCGTGAGAGCGTCAGATACTGTAAACCGACATTCTGTAAGAACCGCAGCCGTTCCTTAATCTCTTTTAACACCTGGTCCCCGATCATCCGCTGGGTTTCCGACAGCGTGAGTGCCTCAAACCACCGGATCGCCTTCGCCACGCTCATATCCGTTACTTCGGCAATATTCAAGTCACCTACACGGATCGACAACACCTCTTCTTTCAGGCGCTTGCCATGACAGGCCGGACACTGTTCCTCCACCATATAATCTTCAAACTTTTCTTTCATCCAATCCGATCCGGTCTGATGATAACGGCGGTCGATATTCGGAATAACCCCTTCAAAAGCAGCCACATGGGTTTTCTGCCCGGCAAAATGGCTCTTGAATTTGTATTTCAGCTCTTCCCCCCGGGTCCCGTAGAGGATTTCGTCAATCATCTTCCGCGGGACATCTTTGAGCGGGGTATCTTCCGTAGCCCCGTGCCGATGGGCGATTGCCTTGAATATCTCATAATAAAAGGTTCCCGGCTTGGATGTGGCAAACGGATCAATTCCGCCTTCCGCGATCGACAAGTCCAAATTCGGCAGGATCAGTTCCGGGTCCAGTTCGCGGGAAAAACCCAGGCCGTTGCATTCGGGGCACATCCCGAACGGACTGTTAAACGAAAACAGACGCGGCGTAATCTCTTCTATGGAAACATGCTGATTCGGGCAGGTCAGCTTAGAACTGAAAAACAGATCCTCGCCGTCCATCACATGTACCCTGGCCAGTCCGTCACCCATTTTCAGGGCGGATTCCATGGAATCCGTCAGCCGGGAGCTGATCCCTTCGCGCAGCACGATCCGGTCGATCACAACCTCAATCGTATGTTTTTTGTTCTTATCCAGTTTGGGTTCGTCTTCCAGCTCCACCAGTTCGCCGTCGATCATGGCGCGCAGATACCCTTCCTTGCGTGTCGACTGCAGGAGCTTGACATGTTCGCCCTTCTTTTCGCGAACAATCGGCGCCATCACCATAATCCGGCTGTTTTCCGGCAGTTCCAGCACCCGGTCGATGATCTGGTCAATCGACTGCGCCTGGATTTTCTCGCCGCAAACCGGGCAATAGGGAATGCCGATTTTAGCAAACAAAAGGCGCAAATAGTCGTAGATTTCCGTTACGGTGCCCACCGTGGACCGCGGATTTTTACTGGTGGTTTTCTGGTCGATGGATATGGAGGGTGACAAGCCTTCAATATACTCCACATCCGGTTTGTCCATGCGCCCCAAAAACTGGCGCGCATAACTGGACAGCGACTCCACATAGCGTCGCTGCCCTTCTGCATAAATCGTATCAAAAGCCAGAGAAGATTTCCCTGAACCCGACAAGCCGGTCAGCACGATCAACTGATCGCGCTTAAGGGTCAGGTCGATATTTTTCAGATTATTCTCCTTGGCGCCTTTTATGACAATTTCATTCTTAGCCAAGCTGTTCCTCTATTCCGTATTCTTTCATCAGGCGCCGCCACTCATCGCGCAGCGACGCGGCTCGCTCAAATTCCAGATTCTCTGCGGCTTCTTTCATTTCCGATTCCAGATTGATGATTACGCCGCGGATTTCTGTCAGAGACATTTTTTCTTCTTCGTACGGTACCGTATCATCCGCCGCATGCGTCGCCTGTATAATGTCGCGCACGCTTTTGGATACTGTAGCCGGCGTCAGATTATGCTCTTTATTGTACGCTTCCTGAATACTTCGCCGCCGGTCGGTTTCATCGATCGCTTTTTGCATCGAATCCGTGATTTCGTCCGCATACATAACAATGCGGCCGTTGATATTCCGGGCAGCACGGCCAATCGTCTGAATCAGGGACGTTTCCGACCGCAGGAAGCCTTCCTTGTCGGCATCTAATATGGCAATCAGGGATACTTCCGGTAAGTCCAGCCCCTCCCTGAGAAGATTAATCCCCACCAGCACATCGTATTTGCCAAGGCGCAAATCCCGGATAATCTCCATGCGCTCAATCGTCAGAATATCCGAGTGCATATAGGTAACCCGGATCCCGATCTCCTGCAAATAGGCGGTTAAGTCCTCCGCCATCCGCTTGGTCAGTGTTGTAATCAGGGTGCGTTCGCCGCGTTTTGTTGTTTTGTCGATCTCTGTCAGCAAATCGTCGATCTGGTTCTTTGTGGGGCGTACCGTAACCGGCGGATCCAGCAGGGCGGTCGGCCGGATCACCTGTTCCACCACCTGCTCCGCCCGCTCCATCTCATAGGGGCCGGGTGTGGCGGACGTGTACAGGATCTGATTGACCATGCCTTCAAACTCATTAAACTGCAAAGGACGGTTATCCAGAGCAGACGGCAGGCGGAATCCGTATTCCACCAGATTCTCCTTGCGGGAACGGTCACCGAAATACATCCCTCGGATCTGCGGGATCGATACATGCGATTCGTCCGCTATCACGAGAAAATCCTTCGGGAAATAGTCCATGAGCGTATAGGGTTTGGAACCCGGTGCCCGCTGGCTCAAATGGCGCGAATAGTTTTCAATTCCGCTGCAAAAACCCATTTCCGAAAGCATTTCCATATCGTAGCGGGTGCGCTGTTCCAGACGCTGTGCCTCCACGAGCTTGTCCTGTTCGCGCAATTCCTTTAAGCGCTCTTCCAGTTCCTGCCCGATACTGAGCACCGCTTTTTTTACCTTCTCCTGCGAGGTCGCATAGTGTGAAGCCGGGAAGATGGATATATGATCCCGTGTCCCGACGGTTTTGCCGGTCAGCGCATTCATCTCTACAATGCGGTCGATCTCGTCGCCGAAAAATTCCACTCGAACCGTGTTTTCATCCGATGAAGCCGGATAGATCTCCAGCGAATCGCCGCGTACGCGAAAGGTCCCTCGTGTAAAATTGATATCATTTCTGACAAACTGGATATCCACCAGCTGCCGGATGACCTCGTCGCGATCCTTCAACTGCCCCGGGCGCAACGATACCACAAGATTGGCATAATCGATCGGGTCACCCAGACCGTATATGCAGGAAACGGATGCCACAATGATCACATCCCGACGCTCAAAAAGCGCCATTGTGGCAGAATGGCGCAGTTTGTCGATCTCGTCGTTAATCGACGAATCTTTTTCTATATAGGTGTCCGTCATCGGCACATAGGCCTCCGGCTGATAATAATCGTAGTATGAAACAAAATATTCGACCGCGTTTTCGGGGAAGAACTCCCGGAACTCGCTGGCCAGCTGATACGCCAACGTTTTGTTGTGGGCGATCACCAGCGTAGGCTTTTGTACGCGCTCAATGATATTGGCCATGGTATAGGTCTTTCCGGAGCCGGTTACGCCTTTTAAAACCTGGTGTTTCTTTCCTGCCAGTATCCCTTTGGCCAAGGCATCAATCGCCTCGGGCTGATCCCCCGTCGGTCGAAAAGGAGAATGAATCTTAAACATCGCTCGCTCCTTTCACAATCAACTGAACTAATGTTCGGCAACCTTCATTATACCATAGATACCCCGACGGTAGAAGTATTTCCGACGCGTCCTCCCCTCATCCCGAAGAAAACGGACCCATTAAGAAAACGACCTCCTTTCAGAGGTCACAGTGTGAAGACAAATGCAATTTTTTACAAAGAGAAGGAGAGACGGGATGCGCTTGATTTAACGAAAGAGATCCAGAATGCGCTCCCAAATACCTTTATCTTCTTCTACCGGCGCTGGCTCTTCCTCTTCTTCCGGTGCGTGAACGGCCTGACTCATATACAGAAACTGTACGCGTACCGGCTCCGGATTCTTTGCCGATACAAAAGAGACCGTCGGCGCTTCCCCCGGCAGGAAAGAATCCATCATTTCATCCATTTGCTCCTGCATTTGTTGATCCATACCGGAGGTTTCATCATTCAGCATACGCATGCCGGCCGCCAGATCCGATCCGCCGTTGGCCAATGCGCGCATGCCCGCCTGAAACTGTGCCATGCCTCTTGCATAGGCGTCTACACCGGACGCATACGTTCCAAGGCCGGTTGTCAGATCTTTTGCCCCGCCTGCTATGGCGCGGTGGCCGTCCCGCAATTGCCGTGAACCGTTTAACAGTTCATCCAACGCATCACCGAAGTCAAACTGTCCGGCCAATTCCGTCAGTTTTTCCACCATCAGGGAAATACCGGCCGCCAATTGTCCCGCGCCGGGCACCAAAGCGGCCATACCGGCCAGAATCGGCGTCGTCATTTGCGCGTAGCCGGTACGCAGCGCGCGCAGACCCTGAACCAATCCGGGGGGATTCTCAAGAGGATTATCCATTCCCTTTTTTATTGCCGTAAGACCCATATGCAGTCCCTCGTTGAACGCTTCATAATTCGTTGACAAGAGGACAATCCCTTCAATCAGCTTTTCGATATCCTTCATCATCGAAAGGATGTCGATCTCGCCGATTTCGTCCACGACTTTTCTTGCTCCCTGAATCATCTCCAATGTGGCTTCGCGCATGGTATTGATATCATCCAGAAGATGTTCGGTATCTTCCACCAGGGCAATCGCTTCGTCAATCGCGTGCAGCCTGGTTTCAATCCGTTCTGCTTCTTCTTGCATAACGCCGTACAGGGCAAACGCCTCCGGATTTGTTTCCGCATCGACACCGCTAAGATCGACTCCCGGATTGCGCAATGTGTATGCCGATTCCGCGAGACTCTCCCGCAGATCATAGAGCTGGGTGATCAGAATCTCCAGCCGGGCCGGATCCAATTCCCTGACGGCTGCATCCAAGCCCGTCAGAAAGCTCTTCATGCCCTGAATAAACTGTTCCAGTCCTGCGGCAATCTGATTGAGCCCTTCTTCTTCCAGTTGCGGCATACCGGTGGTGAGCGCATCCGCCATCTGTTTCAAAGCGTCATTGATCGAATCGGATGCTTCCAGCAAGCCCGGCTGACCGGGCTTTCCGTACATCAGCTCGTCCATGCCGGCAGAAAGCGCCTCGACGCCTTTTGTCACTTCGTCCAGTCCTTGCGCAAACTCACCCTCCGGACCTAAATGCTGCATGCCTTCTTCCAATTGGGTGAGTCCCTCAAACAATTGGGCACTCCCGTCGGTTAAGGCGCTTAGGCCGCCTAAGTCCATATCGGGCATTTCCATCCCGCCGAGTCCCTTTTCCAATTCGGACACATAAAGATCCAGTCCGGCTTGATACTCCTGCATCCCTCCCGACAATTCCGCCAGACCGCTATGCAGGGCGTACGCGCCGCTGCTCAGTCCCTGCGCGCCGGATTGCAGCTCACCGCTTGCCTGATAAATGCTTCCCACGCCGCCGGTAAAATCCCCCACGCCGTCTGTCAGGGCGGAAATGGCATTCTGCAAAGCCAAAAGATCATCCGTGTACTCGGACAAATCGGGCAAATCGATATCCATGGAATACGGCAGACCGGCCATTTGTATCGCACCCAGTTCCATATGGCTGCCTTTGGCACGAATGGTATAATGCGCGTCTTCCCCCGGCAAGGCGGTAAAAGTGATGAGTGTGGTTTCGCCCTGACTGGCAATCACACCGCCCTCCGCCTCCACTTCTTCAAAGCGGTCGGACGGTAAATTCACCATAATCTGCAAAACATAACTGTCGGAAAAATCGGTATTGGCTTTCGGATTGGCCTGAATCGTAATATCCATGCCGAACAAACCATCCCGACCGGCTAATTCTTCGGGCGGCAGGGTTTTTCCGTCCAGTTTGTAGATGAACTCCGCTTTCCAGGGAAGTTCCGCTTCTTTTACTTTCCCCTGGTAGTAAAAGGGATAGTCCTCCGTTTCGATCTCTACGCGGTCACCCAGAAGTTTTAAGGGGTCCGCATTGGTCAGATTAATGACTTCTTCGTAAGCCCCGTAGTCGACGCGTTTCTTCTTTTTCTGTTCAAATCCGTTGACTACGAATACATCCTCCACGAGGCCGTCTGCTCCCATTTTTGCGTATACGATTTCCAGCTTCGCCACCGTTTGGGCCATGACCGAAACCGGAGATAATAGCAACAGCAAAGAAAGAACCCCCGCGATCCAACGTTTATCTGTTTTCATCCTGCATCTTTCTCCCTTCAAATCCGCGTGTGGTTTTTTCTATCAAACGATCACACAATACCAGCAGTCCCGGTAAGAAGAACACAACCATCAAAAACGAAAAACTGGCGCCCCGTGCCAGCACTTCCCCCAATTCGCTGACAATCGCGAGGGTGGATAACTGGCGGAGTATCGTACCTGCCACCGTCAGGATCAAAGCCGGCGGCAACAGTGTTCCGATCGTTTCCCGGACGGTTTCCCGGGCGGCATCTTTTTTCAGCAGGCTGCGGCGATTGTCCACATAGTGTTGCGTAAACAGTATTCCATAGTCAACCGTCGCTCCCAATTGTATGGTGGAAATAATCAAATAACCGATATAGCTGATCGGAGATGCGTTTAAATACGGCACCGTCAGATTAAACCAGATCGATGCTTCGATCGTAAGCAAAAGCAACAAGGGGATCATCAACGACCGGAAGCTGATCATAACAACCAGTCCTACGGTGAGGATCGCCAGGCCGTTTACGATAATATTGTCCTTTTGGACAACATCACGCATATCATAAGTAACGACACTCTCCCCGACAAGATAGTTCTCCTCGTAATACTTGTCGGCGGTCTTGCGCAAGCGTTCCACAAGATCAAAGGCACGGGGGCCTTCTTTTTCGGAACGAACGGTCAGTATAATCCGGCTGTAATTCTCCGACAGCATGGCTTCGATCAGCTTCGGATCCAGCATCTCCGACGGAATCAGGCGACTGACCTGACTCTCATACGAAATGATGCTGCCGACTTCGGGATACGCCTCCAATTCATCATGCAGCATTTTCTCTTTGCCCCATTCGCCCTTGGGCACGAGTAGTGCCACGGACAATTGCTTGCCGAATTTATTCTCGATCAGATTGCGGTCATGGTATTCACGCGATGTACGGTCATAGTCGGCATTGCCATAGATAAACTCGTTGCGCTGCTGTGCCCGAAAAGCCGGAATAATCATGAGACCGACCAAAATCAGAATCGGCAGTCGCAACTTGGCTCCTGCTTTGGCTACCGGGTTGAAATCGGGCAGGAAATTGCGGTGCCGTGTTTTCTCCACCCATTTTTCAAACACGAGGATGAGCACCGGCAGTAAAAAGATGACACAGATCAGGCTGAACAGTACCCCTTTTGCCAGCACAATGCCCAGATCCGGCCCGATGCGAAACTGCATGAATATCAGCGCCAAAAATCCGAACACCGTCGTCATACTGGACGCTAAGATCGGACTGGCACTTTTCACAATGGCTTCCCGCATGGCATCCACCGGGGCCCGGTCGGCCGCCCGGTACTCCTCGTACCGGTGCAGCAAAAAGATACCGTAATCCATCGAAACCGCCAGCTGCAGCACCGCCGTTACGGCCTGGGTCAGAAAGCTGACTTCGCTTTTGAAAATATTGGTGCCCAGATTCAAGAGGATGGCAATGCCCATCGACAGCAAGAGTAACAAAGGGGACAACCAGGATTCAGTCGCCAAAAGAAGGATGCCGACACCCAGCGGTACCATAAAGAGCATGACCATCGTAATTTCCGACGAAACGGCCAATTGCGCATTGGCCAGATCAATCAGCTGCCCTTCGACAGCGCCCTCTTCCCCGGCCACTTCCTGCAAGGCGAGCTTGGTTTCCACCGTATTGTCGATATCGGTTACAACCTGATACAGTGCATTGCCGTCGGCAAAATAACCGGCCACCAGATCCGGATCTGCCATCTCCAGAGGCGTGCGCACATCATAAAAATCATCGAGCCACAGCACTTGCGTCACGTCCGGAATTTTTTCCAGTTTTTCTTTCGCCTGCAAGGCTTCCTGCAAACTCAGATTCGGAATGTACACACGTGCATTGGGTATCGCGTCTCGAAACTCCTGCTCCATTACCTGCATGGCAATGGTGGAAGGAGCTGACTCCGGCACATACTCCGCTAAATTGTAATTGATCGGTACCAGCGGTGTCGCGATAAGACTGAACACGGTCAGTACCCCGAAAAGGATCAGGATCAGTGCTTTTCTGCGCACAATCCAGGCAGCTAATTTCTTCATATATTAATGATAAATAATTTTTACATAGCATGCAAGCAACAATAAATCGACATGTGTCTATTGTTCGACACCTGTCTATTATATGTTGATTAATCCCGAGGAAATCGCTATAATATTTTTATGAACCGACAAATTTATGATCGCAGAATCGACCGCACACGCCAGTCCCTAACCGAGGCGCTCATCGATTCACTGAAAGAAAAACCGATCGACAAAATCAGTGTCAAGGCCCTATGCGATCGGGCCAATATCAATCGTTCCACCTTTTATCTGCATTACAATTCCATGCAGGACCTGTATCAAAGCACGATCCGGGCGCTGTATCTGGAAGTGCAGCATTCACTTGAACAATTTGTGGAAAAAGACAGCGGCTGGCTGGACATGATATTTTACGACGGAGAGGTTCGCCTCCCGATCATCCGACATATCCTGCACTTTTTGCACGATAATCGCGAACTGATCACCGTATTGATCGCCGGTGACGAACGCGGAGATTTTCTGAAACCCTTCTATGAAAGCGGAAAAAACAGCGTACTGACTGCACTGAAAGACCGACGTGCACCTATTCCGGAACCGGTTGCCGTGTATTATTACCACTACGTGGCGTCCGGTTTGATCGGTCTGACCGTTTGCTGGATTGAAGAAGGAATGAAAGAAACGCCGGAAGAAATCACCACCCTTTTGGAGAATCTGATCGCGTTCGGTGCACGTGCCATACGGGAATACCCCGAATAACCGCATTTTGAATCAGTTCACTGTATTACATCTGTGCTCTTTTCTCGTGAAAGTGTCGGGAAAGTGTTTATCCTGTTGCATTTATTCACAATAATATGGTATTATTGCTACAATAAAGGGGTGATCTTATGCAATTGAGCCGAGCGGCGGAGAACTATCTTGCTACGATCTATGCCATTCAAATAGACAAAGAAAAAGTCCGCTCCATCGATATTGTAAAAGCATTAAACTACTCGCGTCCGACCATCAGTATCGCCATGCGTAATCTGCGGGAACATAAAGTCATAACGATGGATGCACGCGGTGTCATTTCCATGACGGCTAAAGGCAAAAAAATCGCACAAAACATATATAAAAGACGAACCGCCTTACGGGATGTGCTGGTCCAAAAAGGCGTAAGTGCTAAAACCGCCGCGCAGGATGCGGCGAAAATCGAATACGACCTGAGCGAAGAGAGCTATCAAGCCATCGTCTCCGCCCTGGCCTAAACAGACAGAAAACGGAGAATCCCTTGGGATTCTCCGTTTTTATACAAACTCGCGGGCGGCGCGTACGGCTTTCTGCCAGGTTTTTCTCTTCTCTTCGCGCGTGGATTTTTCCATTAGCGGCTGAAACACTCCCTGGCTCTTTACAAACGAAAGCAGTTCCTCTTCCTTCCATATACCGGCGCGCAGGCCGGCAAACATAGCGGCGCCTTTCGCCGTGGCTTCCGTTTCTCCGCGCACCACGCGCACTCCGGTGTAATCCGCCTGCATCTGCATCAAAAGATCATTGTCGGATGCACCGCCGTCGGCGCGCAGCATTTGCGTGCGCATCCCGCTTTCTTTCTCCATGCAAGTAAGCACATCCGCCGACTGCAAGGCGATCGACTCCAGAACCGCCCGGGTCAGATGCGCCGCCGTGGTTCCGCGGGTCAGCCCGAATGCGGCGCCCCGCACGCGGTCGTCCCAATACGGTGCGCCCAGTCCGACAAAAGCCGGTACCAGCACTACCCCGCCCGTATCCTCCACCTGATTGGCCAAACGCTCACTCTCTGCGGCCGTTACAATCAGTCCAAGGGAATCGCGCAGCCATTGCACGGCAGAACCGGCCACAAATACACTGCCTTCGAGCGCATAGGAGGTTATGCCATTGACTTCCCACGCGATCGTTGTAAGCAGGCCATGCCCGGAAAACACCGGTTGCGCACCTGTCTGCATCAAAAGAAAACAGCCCGTGCCGTAGGAGTTTTTCACATCGCCCGGTTGTACGCATTGCTGCCCGAAAAGCGCAGCCTGCTGATCCCCTGCCACACCGCAAATGGGAATTTCCGCGCCAAAGAACACCGCGGGATCCGTATGGCCGAAATCGCCTGTATTGGGTTTTACTTCCGGGAGCAGCGAAAGCGGTACCTGAAAGATCTCTCCCAATTCGGGATCCCACTGTTTTTCTGTTAGGTTATACAACTGCGTGCGGGAAGCATTGGTGCAGTCGGTTGCATGCACAGCACCTCCCGTCAGCTTCCAGATCAGCCACGCATCCACCGTACCGCAAAGAAGTTCACCGGCACCGGCTCTTTTTCGACCGTCTTTTGCCTCATCCAGCAAACGCTGAAACTTCGTCGCAGAAAAATACGGGTCGATATACAGACCGGTCTTTTTGTGTATGAGAGGTTCCAACCCTTCTTTCTTTAATGCGAGACAACGGTCTGCCGTTTGGCGCGACTGCCATACCATCGCACGCCCCACGGGAAGACCGGAAACCTTGTCCCACAGGATCGCTGTTTCCCGCTGATTCGTGATACCGATGGCACAGATTGCTTCCATTTTCCGGTCGGTTTGTTCCAGCAATTCCGACACGCAGGAAAGAACTGAATACCAGATTTCGTTGGCATCCTGTTCGACCCAGCCGGGTTGCCGATAAATCTGTGCAATTTCTTTTCTTGCAAGACCCCGTACTTGCAGATCCGAATCAAAGAGCATCGCACGTGTAGAGGTTGTCCCCTGATCCAGTACGAGGATCCATGCGTCTTTAGAGGTTTGCATCGTGTTCAAAAACCCACCACCTGTATTGTACGGTTTGGTTCCTACACAATCCGCTGTGTCGTTTCGGCATCAAAATAATGCAGCGCCTCCACATCAAAATGGAAATTGTGCACCTCACCCGGATTGTAGACAAAATGACCCGGTTGCGAAATGATGATCTGCTGCCCGTCGGCCAATTTGGCATACAGCAGCTTTTCTTTTCCCAGCATCTCTACCACTTCGATAACCGCCTCAAAGGTGTTGTCGCCGTTTTCGCCGGACAAAAAGCGCTCGCTTCGGATGCCCAGTATCACGGGTTTATTTTCATAGGCCTGCAATGCGGCACGATCCGCCTCTTCCGGCCGGACCGAAACAGTGCCGCTTTCGATAACAAATCGGCCTTCTTTCATCGTGCCACGCAGGATATTCATGGTGGGCGAACCGATAAAACCGGCTACAAACAAATTCTCGGGGCGATTGTAAAACTCTTCCGGTGCACCGACCTGCTGGATTTTCCCCTGGTCCAACAGCACGATCTTTGTGGCCATGGTCATGGCTTCGGTTTGGTCATGCGTTACATAGATCGTCGTTGTCCCCAAGTCCTGATGAAGCCGGACCAACTCGACCCGCATATGCTCCCGCAGTTTCGCGTCCAGATTGGACAGCGGTTCATCCATCAGAAACACCGCGGGATTGCGTACCATGGCGCGCCCCAGCGCGACCCTTTGCCTCTGTCCGCCGGAAATATCGGACGGCTTATTGTACAGATAATCCGTTATCTGCAGCGTTTGCGCCGCTTCTGTGACGCGTTCATGAATCAGCTTTTTTGATTCCTTCCGCATTTCCAAAGAAAACGCCATATTCTGGTACACTGTCATATGCGGATACAAAGCATAGGACTGAAAGACCATGGCGATATCGCGGTCTTTCGGCTCCACCTTGTTCATCAGCTTCCCGCCGAACAGAAGCTCGCCTTCGGTGATGGAGTTCAGCCCCGCAATCATGCGAAGAAGCGTACTCTTCCCGCAACCGGAAGGACCCAATATGACACAAAACTCCTGCGATTCAATTTCCAGGTCAATATGCCGGATGGTAAATGCTTCCCGGCCTTCGTATTTCTTTCCGATATTTTTTAATTCAACACGCATAGACTCATCCTTTCACCGAACCTGCTGCCAGCCCGGAGACCAGCTGCTTTTGCAGGGAGAGAAACAGTATGACAATCGGGATCGCCGTCAACAGCCCGCCGGCGGCAAACGCGGGCTGATTCATAGTCCGCATGTCCTGAATAAGGGTAAACAAACCGGCCGCCAGGGTGTAGCTTTCCGGACTCGTTAACAGAATCCGCGGCATCATATAATCCATAAAGGGTCCGATAAACGACCACAGCCCGATTACAGCAAGCATGGGCCGCGCAATCGGCATGATGATAATACGATACACCTGCATATGTCCGCATCCGTCGATCCGGGCGGCATCGTCCAGTTCCGTAGAAATCGAATCGATATAACCTTTCAGGATAAAAGTATTTCCCGCAATCGATCCGGCCGAATAGATCAGGACCAGAAGCATCTGGCGGGTAAACCAGGGTGCGATATCGGCAATTATGGAATGGATGGTAAAATAGGCCGTGATTCCCGCAAAAGCCGGTATCGTCTGAATGAGCATAATGGCCATCAGCGATGCTTTCCTGCCCTTGAACCGGAAGCGCGAATATGCATAGCCGGTGAAGGATACAAATAAAAGCGTCAGGAATCCGGTTGCAATAGCGATAAACAGCGTATTGGCAACCCAGCGCAAATACAGTGTTTCCGTGAAGAGATACGAAAAATGCTGCAGCGAAAAGCGGAAATTGTTGCCCATGATAATATACTGCCCCTGATTGCCGTTAAAGGCATTGATCACCATCTGCGCCAGCGGCCAGAGAATCACCACGGACCAAAGGATGAGGATCAGATAGGTTATGGCCAAAAGCACCTTTCCTGCTGCAGACAAAGGCTTACGGTCCGATAAATACATACCGCCCGTGTTCTTTCTTCGTCGCCAAATCATAGTCGCTCCTCCTTAAACGCTTTCGAATTCCGGAAACCTAAGAATGCAAAGAACATCAGCCCCAAAGAAACGACAAGCGTTATGGCAGCACCGATCGCCTGCTGCTGGTTTTCAATCGTCAGTTTATAAATATAGGAGATCAGCAAGTCCGAAGACCCGGCCAGATTCCCGTAAACAATCGGATTAAACGGACCGCCCTGATTAAACAGATAAATGATGGAAAAGTTGTTGAAGTTAAAGGTAAACTGTCCGACCAATAAAGGAGCTGTCTGAAACAACACCAATGGAATCGTTATCCGGCTGGTCTGCTGCCAAGGCGTCGCGCCGTCGATCTCCGCAGCTTCGTACAGATCGCCCGGAATCCCCTGCAATACCCCGGTGGACAAGAGGAAAATATACGAGGAACCCAGCCACCCCTGCAGGAGGATCAGTACGGCCCGTGTCATAAAGGTATCGGTTTTAATCTGTATGGTGCGTCCTGCCACCTGCGAAAGGATCTCGGTAAGCATGCCCTGCGGAGAGAACATGATACTGAAAAACATAATCGTAATAAAGGCCGGCACCGCCCAGGGCAGAATATAAACTATGCGGAAAAACGTCTTTCCTTTCACCCGTTCATTGTTTGCCAAAAGCGCAAGAGCAAAGCCGATAAAAATGGCAAGCGAAGTGGCCAGTATTGTCCAGATAATCGTCCAGAGCAGAATGCGCCAGAAAGCCTGGCCGGCAATACCCGTCCCCGTGGCAATGATCTGATAATTGCGCAAACCGATCCACTGGAATTTAGACTGATGCTGCGGATCCATATTGGTAAAGGACAAAAGAATCATCGTAAAAATCGGAACCAGTACGATGAAAATGATCAGGATCAAAGCCGGCAGATTCACCAGATACGGGAAACCTTCCAGCCGGATGGAACGCCAGGTTTCAAACCAGTTCTGCCTGCGTATCCCCCGGATCGCGTTCTTTTCCACGCCGTATACGTCGCGGAAGTTCAAAATAAGAATAACCACCGCAATCAGAAGCAGACAGATCGCAATAATCCCTTCGATCATAAAGAACAGCGAACGATGCACACGCAGCCCGCCTTCTGCCAGCGAAAGAAGGCCTGCAATTCCTTCGCCCTGATAATTGCCGTAGCCAAGCGCATAAGGTATGGCAATGCCGTAAATAAACAGAAGTCCGATAAAAAACAGGGCAGCTTTAACACTCTGCCCGTTCAGCAATTGGCCCAGTCCGGGAAACGGAGCCGTCAGATAGGCAATTAAGGGTTTCCGTTTTTCGGTTTCTTCCGGGATGGAGCGCCGCAGGTCGGCAATATCCGAGCGGATAACCTGTGCACTGTCTTTCGCCTGTTTTTTCTGGCGAAAACGCAAGGCTTCCAATTCATCATGCACGGCTGCATAGGGACCGGTCATCCGATGCGCCTTGATATCGTCGCGCATGGCAATGCGTTCCTGCGCCGTTTCCTGCTTGGCCGCCTTTTGGGAGATATGTCCTTCCCGGTATTTGTTTCGTATATCACGTATGCGAGCTTTCCCGATCTTTTTGCGGTCTACCGCATACACGCTGTGATCCTGCAGGAACGCTTTGGCTTCCTGCGGGTCGATTTCTTCTTTATGTGCTTCCAGCTGGCGGATCAGCTGCTCTTCCTGCCGGTACTTCTCTAAAACCGGCGGCACGCGATCCAGAATAACCAGGGCGGAACGGTACGCAAGCTCCGCATCATAATCCAGATCCGCATAGGGTCCATAGAACACCTTATCCTGTTGTGCGCTGTGTTCCATTTTTTCCATGCGCTGCAAGGGCGCCGGCAAATCCGCGGATGCCGGCATTTTTTCCAGTTCTTTAATCCGTGCGGCATGCGCCTTCTCTTCCTGTTTATACGCCTGCAGCGCTATGTGATACGGATGTTTGTCTTTCTCTGCGATGTGTTTTTTCTTAGCTTCCAACAAGCGGTTTTTTTCCTCGCCCTCCGCTTGTGCCAATCGTTCTTCCAGTTCAGCCAATTCGCGCAAATACACATTCTTTCTTTCGTGCGTATTGCCAATCCGGTCGATCAGCAGTCGGGGTATTGTCATGGTTTTGCCTCCGATTCCGGCCGCATTCCTTTGTTCAATAAATAGATGAGCAATAGATATAATATAAGACTGAGATAATAAAACACCGATCCCGTCTGCCATTCAACAAGCCGCATAAACGCCGCAGCAAATAAAAGGAAACTGAATAGACCGCGAAAAATCCGGTTCCATTGGGAAACCGGTATAAAAAACACGCTAACGGCAAAAAGCAACGGCAAGAGAATATGAAATACATATTGCATCAGATGCACGCTTAAATAGTTGTCGAAAGAGTCCGCAAGGCCTGCCTGAACCGCTTGTTCAAGCAGGCTTGCGTCCTTAACAAGGAGAAATGCCTCTGCGGAATATACCGCAACAAGAGCAAGAACCAATCCCAAAATCTGTATCTGTCTTTTGTTCCTGCTCATCCGATCCTCCCGAAGGGTTTTACTGCATATTGGCCATCATTGCATCAAAGGATGCTTTGATCTGCGCATAGGCATCTTCTACTGTGGCCGGTTTTTGCGATTCCCAGGAAAGAACGGCGTTCTTCCAAGTATCCCAAACCTGACCCCATTCGCTGAACAGCGGACGGGCCGGAGCCTGTTCATAGGATTCAAACACCGCTGCAATAACGCGCTTGTCAGTTTCATCCAGATCGGAAGACGCATAGACGTCCGGTTCCACATTCTCTAAAATCTTACCGGTTGCCTTAAACAGATCCACCGCATATTCCGGATTCACAATTTCCTTAATCACCGCATGACCGAGATCCATCTTTTCCTGATCGCCTTCGATCCGGGCGTTCAGTCCGATGCCCCAGCCGCCTTGCCAGTGAACCAACGGCTTACCGGCCACCGTAAGACTCGATATCGGCAGGATTTCCATATCCGCGCCGCCATTGGTTTGTTCCTGAATGGCACCGGTTTCCCAGGGTCCGCCCAGACGGAATACACCGTCGTTGCCGGAAGTAAAGGCATCGTCGATATAACCCCAACCCGCTTCTTCGTCAAACAGGCTGGATCCGGCTTCATTGTGCTTTTTCCAATATTCATAGACCGCAGTAATGGCATCTTGTTTTTCTGCCGGCAGTTCCGCCCACTCGGCCGTCATATCGGAGAAGAAACTGCCATCGTCGTTTTTACCTAAGAACTCGATTTCTGCTGCATTTGCCACTGCAACGCCGTACCAGGTATCAAATAACGGCAGCAGGACTTCGTTCGGTGTCTGAATATCATTGACTTCCACAGCATTGGTCATGTCAACACCCGCTGCTTCCGCATTGGCCGTGTTGGCAAATACGATCAGGGTTTCAATATTGTACGGGAATGCCAGGTATTCGCCGTCTACATTGAAATTACCGCCAATCCCGTCATCAAAATTGTCCCATCCGCCGATTTCTGCAGCCAGCTTAGTCGAATCGACAGCAGCCAGTGCATCATTTTCGGACAAACCGTAAATACGGTCGGCCGGTATTGCAAACACATCGGCCACGTCAGGATTCGTAACACCGGTGTTGTCAATCACATCCAGCATATCAAAAGCGCCGGATTCAATCAGGGTGATTTTCGCATCGGGATTGTTGGCGATAACCCGGTCTACAGCAGCCTGATAGTATTCCATCCAGCCCTCTTCAGCCTGAACGGTAATTTCTCCGGTCAGTCCGCCTTCTGCGGGTGGGTTCTCTCCATCGTCGCCTGCAGGTGTATCTACAGCGGTATCATCCGTTGCGGCGGGTTCTGTATCCCCCTCCTGTGTACATGCGCTGAGCACAAGCGCAAAGGCCAGCAACAATGCCAGTACTATGCTCACTTTCGATTTTTTCAATCTGATTCCCCTTTCTATCCGGTGCAATCGATTACACCTGGACACCTATATGATACCCAGTTTCCCGATAAAGTCCATATAATTGTGTAAAAGTATAAAAGGTCATGGCCCCCTTTTTTAAGGTACAATGTTTTTGACTATAAAACATACCTGAAAGGAGAACCATGACACAAGTACATTTTACCTTAAAAC